>NZ_NFNY01000142.1 GCF_002179165.1 Campylobacter jejuni | reverse complement strand
TAGGCTATGGAGTGGATAAAGATGGCTTTTTTACAAGTGATTTTAATGAAGCGGCTAACTTGCCTAAAGATTATAAGATTGATGTAAATTGGATAAAAAATTTAGACAAAACTTTAACTACAGCAGAGCTTACTACTAAAGCTTTGTATGATTATATAGATTGGGCAAAAGAGTTTGGTAATTTTTATAAAGAAAATTTGCAAACTCTTGATAAATTTGGAGAAAATTTTAATAAAGAACAAATCCAAAAAGAATTTAACATTTCTCTTAAAGATAATTTTACTAAAGGTGATGTTTTACTTGGGATTTTTGCGACTACAAATAAAACTAAGATAAAAGAAGGTAAAAACACTCTTTTTGGGAAAACTTATGGTTTAGATAACAATATAAATCAAAAAGAAATGAATGAATTTTACGCTTTTATGCAAAAAAATCAAATAAAAGATCCAAATAAAATAGAAAAATCATCCTTTAAAAATATACTTTTTGATACTTGGATGGGAGTCGATAGAGAAAGAAATAAATTGCGAGCTTATACTTCTTACGCTGTAGATTTTCATTTAGATTCTTCTTTGGTGAAAAAAGCTAAAGATTTTGAAGATAAATTTGACAAACTTTTGAAAGAAGATTTAAGCTTAGATGAATTTAAAAACAAATATATGGATTTTAAAAAAGACACGATGAATTTGTAAAAGAATATGAAATAGCTATGGGTGATAATTTATTAGTTAAATCTATTGAAAAAGAGAATTTCAAACCCATAAAAGGCGAAAGCCAAAACAAAGAAACTTATCAAAATAAAGACACAAACGAGCTTTTAAAAAGCTTTTAGAGAATAAATTTAATCTTTCTAAAGAACTAGAAATTCTTTTTGGTGTGAAAGTAAATGATGAAAATTTAAACAATAATGATTTTGCTAAAATCTTTTCAAAACTCAATTTACATAATATCAAAAGTGTGGATTTAAAGGCTTAAGATTAAATTTAAAGAAATTAATCATTTTATCGCTAAAAACAAAATTTATCTTTTAAAGTTATATGCTTTAAACTATGCTTTATAGCAAAAATGAATTTAGATTAACCAAAATAAATCAAACTTAATAACCATAATAGATTTTATCTTAGAAATTCTAGTATTTTTTAATCACTAAACTTTTTTTTGCTATTGCAATACTTTTGGTTATAAAAATTTAAATTCAAGCAAGTAGGCAAGATTAGAAATTTTACCTACATTGCTTCTTTAGGGAATGACGAAAAAAGGATAAAAAATAGCAATCAAAAAAATCTCTTGCTAAAAGAATGAAAGATTACTTTCATTCCATATCCAAAACCGCACCTTTGCTGGCATTAGAAACTAATTTTTGATACATTTTAAGCCATCTTGATTTCACTTCTTTTTTAGGCATTACAAATTCTTTTTTGCGTTTTGCGATTTCTTCATCACTTAAATTAGCATTGATAGTATAAGCATCGACATCAATTTCTATCTCATCTCCATCTTTTAAAAGCCCTATAAGCCCACCTTCTGCAGCTTCTGGGGAAATGTGTCCTATGCTTAAACCCCTTGTCGCACCACTAAAACGCCCATCGGTGATTAATGCCACATCAGCACCAAGTCCCATTCCCATTATAAGCGAAGTTGGGCTTAGCATTTCTTGCATACCTGGTCCGCCTTTTGGACCCTCATAGCGGATCACGCACACATCACCTTTTTTAACCTTACCTTTGATAATGCCCTTAATGGCTTCATCTTGAGAATTAAAACAAACTGCTTTGCCTTTAAATCTCCTTTCTCCTGTGATACCTGCGGTTTTTACCACGCAACCTTGCTCGGCTAAATTTCCAAACAACACCGCAAGTCCGCCGACTTTCGAATAGGCATTATCAAGCTTTTTGATAATATTTTCATCTTTGATTTTAGCATTTTGTAGTCTTTGTCCTAAATTTTCGCCCGTGATAGTTAGTGCATCAAGCTCTAAAATATGTCCTTCTCTACTTGCGATTTCTGCCATTACCGCACTCACGCCACCGGCTTTATGTATATCATCCATATAAATGGTATTTAAAGACGGCGCGATTTTTGCGATGTGCGAAACCTTGCTTGAAATGAAATTTAAATCCTTAATATCAAGTGTTACTCCTGCTTCTCTTGAAATGGCTAACATATGTAAAATCGTATTGGTGCTTCCACCCATTGCCATATCTACAACCATAGCATTTCGCACCGCTTTTTGCGTGATGATATTTCTAATCTTAAATCTTTCATCGAGTGCGATTTCACAAATTCTTTTCGCTGCTTTTCTTAAAAGTTCTTCTCTTTCTTTGCTAAGTGCTAAAATCGTGCCATTTCCTTCTAGTGCTATACCCATAGCTTCGCATAAAGTATTCATAGAATTTGCAGTAAACATTCCAGAACAAGATCCCCCGCTAGGACAAGCAGAACATTCTATATCTTTAAATTCTTCCTCACTGATTTTATTTGCTTCATATGCACCTACTGCTTCAAAAACAGAACTAAGACTTATTTTTTCGCCTTTTTTGGTTATACCTGAACGCATAGGACCACCGCTTACAAAAATAGTTGGCACATTGACTCTTAAAGCCCCCATTAACATACCAGGGGTAATTTTATCGCAGTTTGGAATGCAAATTAAAGCATCAAGCTGATGTGCATTCATCACACTTTCAACCGAATTTGCGATGATTTCACGACTTGGCAATGAGTAAAGCATACCCTCATGTCCCATTGCTATGCCATCATCAACGCCTATGGTATTAAATTCAAAAGGCACACAGCCATTTTTGCGAATTTCATCTTTGATGATTTTTGCATACTCGTTTAAAAAATAATGCCCTGGGATAATGTCTATATAACTATTTGCCACACCTATAAAAGGTTTATCAAAATCTTCATCTTTCAATCCACAAGCTCTAAGTAAAGAGCGATTAGGTGCTTTTAAATGCCCTTTTTTGATCGCATCACTTCTCACTGAAACTCCTTAATATTTTTTTAATATTATAATTACCAAAACTTAATTTTTATGAAATTTATTCCAATAAATGCCTACAAAACAAGAGCTTTATTTAATTGACAAAAATACTTTTTTGTAATACAATGCTTTTTGATTATCAAAAAGGAGTATAAAATGAGACAATACGAAACATACAAATGCCCAAAATGTGGCAACGAAGTAGAAGTACAAAATGTAGGTGGCGGTAAGCTTAGCTGTTGTGGTGTTGAAATGGAGTGTATTACAAAAGATCTAACTGCAGTAAATTTAATGAAAGCATTTGCTGGAGAATCAATGGCTAGAAATAAATATGATTTATTTGCTGATGTGGCTGAAGAAGAGGGTTGGCATGCAGTTGCTAGACATTTTAGAGAAGCAGCTGAAAATGAAAAATGGCACGCAAGAGCTGAATTTAAAGCTTACCATGAAATTGTTGATGGAAAACCTTTAGAAGTTACAACCAAAAATTTAGTGAGCGCTGCAGAAGGTGAAAACTACGAACACACTACAATGTATCCAAATTTTGCAAAAATCGCCGAAGATGAAGGTAAAAAGGCTATTGCGAGATTATTTACCGCGATTGGAAAAGTGGAAATAGAACACGAAAGAGAGTATTTAGCTCTTAAAAAAATGCTTGAAGAAGAAGAATTTTTCAATAGTGAAGTAGAAGAATTATGGGTTTGTGAAGTTTGCGGACACATACATCGTGGCAAAAAAGCTCCTGCAGCCTGTCCATTATGTAAAGCACCAAGAGAGTATTTTAAACGCGAATTTTTAGGCTAAAAATGAAAAAATTATTATTTTTATTTTTTACATTAACAACTTTTCTTTTTGGGCTTGTAAATATCAATACCGCTACATTAGAAGAGTTAAAAAGCTTAAATGGTATTGGCGAAGTTAAAGCCAAAGCAATTTTAGAATATCGTAAAGAAGCGAATTTTACAAATATTGACGATATTAAAAAAGTTAAAGGCATAAGCGATAAAATTTTTGAAAAAATCAAAAATGATATCATTGTAGAATAATTTTGGGCGATTTTTCGCCCTTTTTTAGAGAGAATTTGAAAACTTTATTTGACAAAAACGAACTTTTAAATGAATTTGATAGCACGATAGTTGGCATTGATGAAGCAGGACGTGGAAGCTTAGCAGGTCCTATGATGATGGCGGCTTGTAAATTACATAAAGATCTTAACGGGCTTTGTGATTCTAAAAAACTAAGCGAAAAAAAACGCGAAGAACTTTATGAACTTATCTTGCTAAATTCAAATTATCTCATTCTCACTTTTTCTTCAGAACAAATTGATGAAATAGGACTTAGTGCTTGTTTAAAAAGAGGTTTAACGCTCATTAAAAAGCATTTTAAAAAGGAAAATAATTTCTTATACGATGGCAATACAAATTTTGGCATAAGTGGTATAAAAACACAAATAAAGGCTGATTTTTACATCAAACAAGTCAGTGCTGCTAGCATACTTGCAAAAGTAAGTAAAGATAGAGTGATGAATTTTTTGGCCAAGGATTTTCCTTGTTATGAATTTGAAAAAAACAAAGCTTACGGCACAAAAACTCATAGAAAACTCATAGCCAAATTTGGAATTTGTAAATTGCATAGAAAAAGTTTTAAGCTTTTATAAATAAATCATTTTAAAAAAGCTTCCAAAGCAAATTGATTTGATATATTTTAACCGAACAATTAACTTCTTGCTATGATTGGTAAATTATCTTAGGACATTCTTATGTTTTAGGTTTAATAGGACTTTAGGGAAAACAAAATGATATGATTTCTAACTCTATGAAACAAACTCTAAAAATGCAAATATTGTCTAATAAGTTTTAATCAAAACCATAAAAATATATAAAAAATAAGAAAAGTAGAGAAATATCAAAAGCAAATTAGAAATACAAATTTGCTTTTTTTAAAATAATACACCCTTTTTTTTGTAATATTAGAACCAAAAAAGGAAAACTAAAAGAAAATAAAGCTGTTGGAAAGGCTATTTTTGCTGTTAATTTTCTACATTTAGCAAATGAATATAGTATAATAAATTTGAAAACTATGTTTAGATACAAACATTTGAATTAACCAAAAAAATCATAAAAACTAAATATAAAACTTAACCATAATAAAATCACAATTTTTGTTTTTTATATTAATTAGATGAATACAATTAAAAAAATATTATTACCAGAAAAAAATATGATAATAAAAAATAATTAACCTTAGAATTGCTATATAAAAATACACCATAAAAACAAATGCAAATTTTCTGCTTTGTTTATTAACATTTTATTCATTCTTTTTTTCTTTTGTTATAAACTTATAATTTTTTAAAATTCTTTCAATGCCTAATTATAAAATTTCTATTTTAAATCTCTATGCTTATTTCAATACAATAAAATTTTTACTCTTATTACAAAAGCCTAAATTTTGTTAAAATCATACAGCTATTAAATTTATGATAAAGTCTCATTGATTGTTAAAGCACATTCTATACCATCTTTGATAGCCCAAACAACCAAAGATTGCCCTTTTCTAGCATCTCCACAGGCAAAGATTTTTTTATGCGTGGTTTGAAAATTTTCTGTGCTTATATTGTTTTTTTCATCAAATTTAATTCCAAAATTTTTAGCAATCTCATCTTCGCTTCCGCTAAAACCCATAGCCAAAAGTACCAAATCTGCTTTATAAGTTTTTTTAGAATTTGAAATTTCAATATTTATAGCTTTACCATCTTTAAATTCGCGTTTTAAATCACACGCTTCTACACTTTCTATCTTATCTTTGCCTAAAAATTTTTTTGTCATTTTTTGGTATTCTCTAGGATCTTTTCCATATACAGCAATGGCTTCTTCTAAACCATAATCGGTGGTAAAAATATCCGCTTGTAAAGGCCAAGGATTATCCTTGCTTCTTTGCAAAGGTCTTTTTGGACTTCTTTCAAAACGAGTGATAGATTTTGCACCTTGTCTTGTAGCCACAGCAATACAATCCACACTAGTATCGCCGCTTCCAATAACTAAAACATTTTTATCTTTAGCACTATTTGCACTTTTACCTGTTTTTAATAAAGCTTTGGTATTTTGCGTTAAAAAATCGAGAGCAAATTCTACCCCTTTTAAATTCCTACCTTCAACATCTAAATTTATAGGCTTACTTGCCCCCGTGCAAAGCACTAAAGCATCAAATTCTTTTAAAAGTTTTGCTACCTTATCTTTACTATCGATATTTTCATTCACTTTAAATTCAATTCCACTTTTTTTAAGTAAATCTACGCGTCTATCCACTATGCTTTTATCAAGCTTCATATCAGGAATTCCATACATCAAGAGTCCGCCGATTTTATCGCTTCTTTCAAAAACGATTACTTTGTAGCCTAGTGAATTTAAAGTATTTGCACAGGCAAGTCCCGCAGGGCCACTTCCTATAATAGCAATTTTTTTGCCATTATAACTTTTAGGCTTGTTTAAACTTACTAAATTTTCTTTAAAAGCATTTTCTATAATGGCTAATTCGTTATTTTTAATACTCACACTTTCGCCATTTATCGCACACACACAAGAATCTTCGCAAGGAGCTGGACAAACACGGCCGGTAAATTCAGGAAAAGGATTGGTAAGATCAAGTCTTTCATAGGCTTCTTTCCACAAAGAGCGGTAAATTAAATCATTCCATTCGGGGATAAGATTGTTTAAAGGACAACCCACATCTTTGCCATAACTCATCACTCCAGTGTGACAAAAGGCTACCCCACAATCCATACAACGCCCGCCTTGAATTTCTTGTTCTTTTTTATCCAAAGGCATAGTAAATTCTCTGAAATTTAAAACCCTTTCTTTAGGAGCAATTTTTTTAAAATCCTTTCTTTTAAAGTCTAAAAAACCTCTTATATTTCCCATTTTTACTCCTTATTTAATATACTTTTTAGCTTATCTATAATAATTTTTTTTCTTTCTTCTATAAAATTATTAAAATTTTTTAAAGATAAATCAACATCGGGAATTAAGTGTTTTTCTAAAAATTCCTTTCTATTTCCATTACATTTTTCATTTACCCATTGTTCTAAAGATTTGTTATTTTTAGATTCATTTTCATTTGCATCAAGCATTTGTAAATTTGGCAAAGAATCATAAATATTAAAAGAAATACAATGCTCTGTGCCTTTGTAAAGTTTTTCATATTTTTCATATGCGGACTCTGGATGCAAATGATCTTTATGAAAATTATTATTTTTATAATCCAAATTTGGGTAAAGTAAAGATAGCACAGCAAACGCTTCAGGACTATTTTTACGGCATTCTATGATATTATTTTCTAAATATTCTTCATCTATTGTTTGTATATATTTTGCCTCTTTTTCAATTTCTTCTAATGGAAATAATTCTATTTCTCTATCAAAAAAGCCACTATTTTGCTTAAAATCTTTAATAAAAGCTTTACGCATGTTAGATAATACCGTATCACTACTTCCACCAAAAGGCTTTAAAATAATTGCCCTTAACAACCATTTTTTTATTATAGCCCTATTATCTTCATATTTTATAGAATCCACTATATTATTTGCTAAACCTTTATGATAGACAAAATACAAAATTGGTAAAACTGCATTATTTGATGAAAGTGTTCTACTCTCAAATCCAAAACTTCTAAGCAATCTAAATGTTTCAATAAAAGCATTTTTTATACCTTCCCATTTAGCTTCTATAGATTCTATAAAATTTTTATCAAAACTATTGATTTGAAATTTAATATTGTTATGGAATAAATATAAAAATCCTTTAAGGATTAAATCTTTAGAGATATCGAAATTTTCATTAATCTTATCCACAAGATTATTTATTTCTGTTCTTGCATCAATTTTATTCCAATTTGCAATAGCAATACTAAATAAAATATCAGAATAATCAAGAGGCTCACCATTTGCATTGATTCTAATAAATATATTAACTGCTTTATCTGGATTTTGCTCTTCTTCTAAATAGAAATTAATTTTTGATTCATCTTTAGTATTAAAAATTAAAGTATGAAATTCGCTTAAACGCTTTCTCTCTTCCTTTTGCAAATTATTATTTTCAGCAAATTCCATAATATCATTGACATCTGAAATATTATAAATACTTTTGCACTTAAACCACTTTTGCTGCTTTTTATCGATATAAATACTTTGCTCTTTCGTCTCTAGTTTATCAAGCCATAAAAATTCATATTTAACATTTTCATTTTCTGGTTTCTCACTTTGAGTAAGATTAAAATAAAAATGACAAATTTTAAAATATCTATCATTATCTTCCCATTTATTATATGTTCTATGAATATCGTAATTTCCAAAAAGAGCAAGATAAAGAGAAGTTAATCTTTGTTGTCCATCTAAAATTGCATCAAAATCTTTATGGCTTGAAGTGTTAAAATAATCATTATGCGTATGATACGATTCACGATAATATTCTAAAAATCTATAAAATTTCCAAGCTGTCTTACTTTCATCTTTTACTTTCCAAAAAAGCATGGAGCTTATAGGATAACCTCGCATTAATGAATCAAATAATTCTTCTATCTGCCAAGGCTTCCAAACATACTCTCTTTGAAATGCTGGAAGTAAATATTCATTGTTTTTTATTCTTTGCATTGCTTCATTAATTGTTATTGGTGATTGAAATCCTGCCATTTTTACTCCTTATTTTTGTGTGATTTTCAAAAAAGCTGCTAAATTTGGATCTTTTTCATTTTTATAAAGTTCGATCATCTTCAGCATTTTTTCATAATCTCGTGGCATTACTTTAAAAAAGTCTTTTTTATCAAATTTTTCTAATATATCTTTAGCTTTTTTAGAATTTGTATAAAAAATATGCTTTTCTATCATCGCTTTTAGTTCTTTTTCATCTTTAGCATTAAGGTCTTTAATATCAACAAGTCCTGTATTTATATGAGCTTCATTATGTCTTCCAAAGATATATACAACGCCCCCACTCATACCAGCAGCGAAATTCACACCCACATCACCAAGTACTACTACAAGCCCGCCCGTCATATACTCACATCCATGCACACCTGTGCCTAAAACTACCGCATTAGCTCCTGAATTTCTTACGCAAAATCTTTCTCCAGCTATACCATCTAAATACACTTCTCCTTCAGTTGCTCCGTATAAACAAGCATTTCCAGCAATGATATTTTCTTCAGGAGAAAAAGTGGCTTCATCTGAAATTTTAGCAATGATTTTACCTCCACTTAAACCCTTGCCTAGATAATCATTACTATCGCCTATAATTTCAAGTTTAATGCCTTTTAGCAAAAATGCACCAAAGCTATTACCCGCATTTCCTATAGCTTTTATTTGTATATTATCTTCATCCAAAGCATCTTTGCCATAGCTTTTTAAAATTTCACTTGAAAGCATAGTCGCAAAAGTGCGGCTTTGATTTCCTACTTCTAAAGAAAGCTTGATAGGCTCTTTTTTCTCAACCGCATTCTTACAAAGTGGAAGTAAAATTCTATAATCAATTGTTTTTTCAAGCTTATTATCTTTATAATCTTTAAAATGCACAGCAGTTTTATTATAAGTAGGTAAAGATTTTAAAATTCTATCCAAATTTAGCTTTCCTGCTTTACCTTGCATAGTTTTTTGGCGGAGTTTATCCACACGACCTATCATATCATCAAGGCGTTCAAAACCAAGTCTTGCCATATATTCTCTAAGTTCTTGTGCAATGAAATACATAAAATTGATTACATTTTGAACCTTACCCTTAAAACGATCTCTAAGCTCTTTATCTTGAGTGGCGATACCAAAAGGACAAGTATTTAAATGACAAACTCTCATCATCGTACAACCCATAACAATCAAAGGTGCGGTTGCAAAGCCAAATTCTTCAGCTCCTAAAAGTGCTGCTATGGCTAAATCTCGCCCATTCATAAGCTTTCCATCAGTTTCTAATCTTACTCTATCTCTAAGCTTATTTAAAATCAAAGTTTGGTGCGTTTCAGCAAGACCTAATTCCCAAGGAATTCCCGCATTAGGTATAGAAGTTCTAGGACTTGCACCCGTTCCTCCATCATAACCTGAAACAAGAATCAAATTCGCCCCCGCCTTTGCTACGCCTGCAGCAACAGTTCCTATGCCATTTTCGCTTACAAGTTTAACTGAAATTTTAGCGTCTTTATTTGCATTTTTTAAATCATAAATAAGTTGTGCTAAATCTTCAATAGAATAAATATCATGATGAGGTGGTGGAGAAATAAGCGTAACACCGGCAGTTGAATGTCTAGCCTTAGCTATCCAAGGATAAACTTTAAAGCCCATTAATTGTCCGCCCTCACCTGGTTTTGCACCCTGTGCGACTTTGATTTGAATCTCTTTTGCGTGATTTAAATAGTTTAAATCCACTCCAAAACGCCCACTTGCCACTTGTTTAATGGCTGAGTTGTTATTCACACCATCTTTAATTTCGTAGCGTTCTTCATCTTCGCCGCCTTCGCCTGAATTTGACTTCGCTCCTATTGTATTCATCGCTTGTGCCAAACATTCATGAGCTTCTTTAGAAATTGATCCATAACTCATTGCACCTGTTCTAAAGCGTTTTACTATGCTTTCAACACTTTCTACTTGATCTATACTAATAGCTTCATTAAAATCAAATTCCATTAAAGAACGCAAATTTACTTGTTTTTCATCCACTAATGCAGAATATTTTTTAAAAGTTTCATAGTCATTATTCGCACAAGCTTTTTGGAGATTAAAAATCACAAGCGGATCGATTAAATGCTCTTCTTTAGCACTTCTAAAACTATGAATTCCTTTAGAATCTAAGGCCTTATGCGTATCATTAAAAGCATATTTATGTAAAGTGATAAGCTCTTTTTCAAAATCTTCTAAATCCATACCTTCAATGCGTGAAGTTGTAGAAGTAAAATATTTATCAATTACTTTAGAACTTAAGCCCAAACACTCAAAAAGTGCTGAACCATTATAACTTTGCAAGGTTGAAACGCCCATTTTAGAAGCGATTTTAACTATGCCATTAGAACTTGCTTTGATGAAATTTTCAACCGCTTTTTCATAACTTAAATCAATATCTTTATTATTAATAAGTTTATGTATGCTTTCATAAACCAAATAAGGATTAATCACGGTTGCACCATAACCTAAAAGACAAGCAAAATGATGAATTTCTCTAGGTTCAGCACTTTCTATGATGATACTTGTATGCGTTCTTAAATTTTTCCTTACCAAATAATTATGCACGCCAGAAACTGCAAGCAAAGCAGGAATATAAGCGTTTTTTTCATCCACGCCTTTATCACTTAAAATGATGATTGAAGCACCTTTTCTCACTTCTTTTTCAATTTGAATAAAAAGATTATCCAAAGCCTTTTCTAAAGTTGTTTTAGAATAATCATAAAGTATAGAAAATTCCTTAACCTTAAAATTGCTTAAATTTTTAACTTCAAAAAGCTCTTCATTGCTGATAATTGGTAAGGCGATTTTAACGCGTTTTGCATTGCTCTCATCCGCTTTTAATAAATTCCCTTCACTTCCTAAATAAATCCTTGTAGAAGTAACAATCTCTTCTCTTATCGCATCAAGAGGTGGATTTGTCACTTGTGCAAAAAGCTGTTTAAAATAATTATATAAAGGTTGATAGGTTTTAGAAAGTATGGCTAAAGGCGTATCCACACCCATAGCTGCTATGGCTTCTTTGCCATTTTGTGCCATACTTGCCACACTCATTTTAAGCTCATCATAACTCCAACCAAAAGCTTTTTGAAGTCTTAAAACCTCATCTTCTTTTAAAAATTCGTGTTTATAAACTCCACTTTTTTGCTTTTCAAGCTCGACTAAATTTTTAAGCCATTTTTTATAAGGTTTGGCATTAGCATAATGTTCTTTAATTTCATTATCAGCCACTACTCTACCCCTTGCAGTATCGACAAGCAAAAGTTTTCCTGGTTCTAAGCGTTTTTTAGCCTTGATATTTTTTTCATTGATTTTCAAAGCTCCTGTTTCGCTTGAAAGTATTAACATATCATCTTTTGTAAGATAATATCTTGAAGGACGAAAACCATTTCTATCTAAGCTCGCCCCCATAATCACCCCATCAGTAAAAATAATAGCAGCTGGGCCATCCCAAGGCTCCATTAATAAAGAATGATACTCATAAAATGCACGCTTTTTACTTTCCATATTTTCATTTTTATGCCAAGGTTCTGGCACCATCATCATAAAAGCTTCTTCTAAAGTGCGACCATTTAAGGATAAAAATTCCAAAGTATTATCAAACATCGCAGAATCACTACTTGCCTTTGCAATGATAGGAAAAATTTCATCTAAATTTTCAAAATACTCACTTTGCATTAAACCTTCTCTAGCACTTATGCTATCGACATTTCCGCGTATAGTATTGATCTCTCCATTATGCACCATATAGCGGTTTGGATGTGCTCTCTCCCAACTTGGAAAGGTATTAGTCGAAAAGCGAGAATGCACCAAAGCGATGGCTGATTTCATATTCACATCTTTAAAATCAAGATAAAAATCACTTAATTGAGTTGAAAGAAGCATTCCTTTATAAACTATAGTGCGTGAAGAAAAGCTTGAAAAATAGAATTTTGGCACATTTAAAGCCCTTTTTTCTATGAGACGACGCGTATGATAAAGCACCCTTTCAAATTCAAGTCCGGCACTTATTTTGCTTGGTTTTTTCACAAAAGCTTGTAAAAAATAGGGCATAGCTTTTAAAGCACTTGCTCCTATATCACTAGGATTAAAAGGCACTTCTCTAAAACCTAAAAATTCAAGCTTTTTCTCTTTTAAACCTTGTAAAAATATAGCTTTTGCTTCTTCTTTTGCGTCAGTATTAGGCGATAAAAACATTTGTGCTACAGCATAATCGCCTTTTTTAGGGAGTTCAAACCCAAGTTCTTGAGTTTTAAAAAAATCGTGCGGAATTTGGATCAAAATTCCCGCTCCATCACCGGAATTTTCTTCAGCTCCTGCACCGCCACGATGTTCAAGATTCATCAAAATTTCTAAAGCATCACAAATGACTTTATAAGAAGCGATACCGCGTATATTAGCAACAGCAGCTATACCACAGGCATCATGTTCGTTTTTAGGATGATATAAACCTATGCTTTGATTATTTTCTAAAATATTTTCTAAATCCATTACGCCTCCTATAAAAACCATTTAAAATTTGTTAGCTTTATAGATTATAGCATATATTTTTTTAATATCGATATATTTTTTATCTTAAAAATAAATAAATTAAAAATATTTCAATGGATTTATAAAAATTATAAAAAATCACAAAAACATAGCGATGATACTTCCTAAAATCAGCAAAGGTCCATTATAAAAAATAAAAGTCGGAATACAAGTATCTTTAATATGATCGTGCTGTTTATCAGCATTTAAACCCACACTTGTACCCATAGTTGTTTCGCTTGCTGGACTTCCTGCATCTCCTAAAGCTCCTGCAACTCCTAAAATAAAAATGATCAAAGTCACACTAAAGTCAAGCTCTATGCAAAGCGGACAAAAAAGCGTAGCAATAATAGGAATAGTCCCAAAAGAAGTGCCTATGCCCATAGTGATGATAAGTCCTATTAAAAGCATTAAAAACACAGCTAAAAATTTACTCTCTTTCATCCAAGGTGCGACAGAATTTACTAGCTCACTCACTGCACCACTTTCTTTTAAAACTTCACCATAACCAGCCGCTACAAGCATAACAAAGGCTATAAAACCCATCATTTTAAGCCCATCATCAAAAACTTCATTAACGCTTTTATACTCAACTCCACCCAAAATCACCATAGAAATAAAACCCAAAAGCCCTGATAAAGGCAAATTCATCGTAAAAATTTGCAAAATCAAAGTCAAAATAAGCCCTATCAAAACACCCCATTCTTTACGCCCCATTTTGATATTGTCAAAATCCATTTTTTTAAGCTCTATTTCTTGATATTCTCTTGGTTTTCTATAAAAAACAAAAAGCGCTAAAAAAAGCCCCAAAATCATACAAATAGCTGCATAATACATTGCACTTGTAACATCATTTAAAGCGACATTTACACCATTTTTATTAAGATTATCTTTTAAAAGATCTTGAAAATTCAGTCCAAAACCGATAGGCAAAACCATATAAGGCGTAGTAAGTCCAAAAGTTAAAGCACAAGCAACAGCTCTGCGGTCGATTTTTAATTTATTAAAAAGACTTAAAAGTGGCGGGATAAGTAAAGGGATAAATGCCACATGGATAGGAATTAAATTTTGCGAAAAACAAGAAATTAAAGCGATAGATAAAAGCAAAATATATTTTTTATGTGAAATAAAATGACTCACCACTTTAATCAAATAAGCAGTTAAATTTGTCCTTGAAATGGCTGCTGCAATAGCCCCTAAAAGTATATAACTTAAAGCAGTTTTTAAATTTTCTTTCATTCCACTGATTAAAATATTCATCGTTTCTACAATCTCAATATGAGAAAAAATTCCAGCCACTAAAGCAGAAATTAAAAGGCTTAAAAGCACATTAAAACGAAATAAACAAAGTAAAGTCATCAAA
>NZ_NFNY01000096.1 GCF_002179165.1 Campylobacter jejuni | reverse complement strand
TTACAAAAGATTTTAAAGATTTTATCAAAACTCTTTTTTTCTTTGAGAATTCTTCTACTATAAAAGAAATGATTTTGCTTCTTTTGTGGGATTAAAAATGAAAACTAAAAAATATAAAAGTAAAACTTTAAAATTTATTTCTTATTTTTATAAAAACTTTAAATTTCAAAATATCTTTTTTCAGAAAAATACTTTTTCTTTTTCTAAGGGATTAAGGGGCGTTACTTCGAAGCATTGCCCCTTATGCCCTTAAACCTCTATGCACATTCTAAGGTTGCTGCACTTTGTGCAAATTTATTTACAAAGAGTAAAATAAAACTTATTAGCACGATTTTTAAAAAGTAAATTCAGTTTTTTGAAATTTTAAGAAAAACGAAAATTTTTAAGCTTTGAGAATTGCAAAATTTGGGTTAAAATTTAAAAACGAAGATCAAAAAATCTCTCTTAAATTAAGAGAGATTAATAAAAACTTAAATTTTCACATTAGGATCATAGGAGAAACTCGGCTCTATTTGCTTTTTATTACTAAGTTCCTTATACCAATAAGAATGCAAAATATATACTTCTTCCTCTTCTTTATATCCGCTAACCATAGAATGAATACTCCCTTTTATAGCAAATACAGCCATATAAATGTGGATTCCAAAAAATACCGCACAAACAATTCCTAAGAAATTGTGAATAATAGCTGAAAGTCTCAAAAGTTCAATCTGTGTCAAGCCAAAAAATCCCTGAATAGCAGTGGAATTAAAATCAACAAAATACATAAATCCACCTGTAATTATCATTAAAAAACCACCGAATACAGCGATATAATACCAAGATTTTTGACCAAAATTAAATTTACCTGCAGGAACTGGGCGTTTTACCTTACTCAAATAACCCCCAACTATCATCATCCATCTTATATCATAACTAGCTGGAAGCATTCTTTTTATCCACCATAAAAACATAGGAATAACAGAAATGATAAATAAAATCGTTGCAAAAGCATGTAAATTTTTACAAACCCTTACAAAAACGCCACCGCCAAAAGTGGCTCCAAACATCATTACAAAACCAGTTGGAACCAAAATCACCCACGAAATTGCCGCGATAAAGTGAAAAATTCTTTCAAACAATGAAAAAGCATAAATTTTCTTTCCATCGTGTGAAAATTGTTTTGGACCTATAACCATATAATGCAAAGCAAAAGCCGCTAAAACTGCAATAACTGCTATTAACGCTATAGTTGCAATATACTCACCTTGTAAAGTCGTCCAAAGTTTTCCAAAAGTATCGTAATTTTCTATATTTGTGATACGATGAAAGTCCCAAATTTGAGTATCTTGCCCCATTCTCTCATCGCCATAAGCAAATAAACTTACAAAAGAGATTAAAAGTGTTGCTAATATTTTTTTCATAAGCGTTCCTTTCCTATATAGGCGATTTTCCATTCTATACTTTGTGATGGATTGGCGATTCCATAGCCCCTACTTTGTAGTCTATTATGGTAAATCTCTTCTATTTTAGAACTCTCTCCTACTAAAAGTGCTTTAGTTGAACACATCGCCGCACACACAGGCACTTTTCCTTCAGCAATACGATTTTGCCCATAAAGTTCTCTTTCTTTTTCAGAATTTGTGCTTTCAGGTCCACCTGCACACATCGTGCATTTATCCATAATGCCTTTGTTACCAAATACACTATCTTTTGGAAATTGTGGTGCGCCAAAAGGACAAGCATAAAGGCAATACCCACAACCTATACAAATTTCTTTATCATGTAAAACAATGCCATCTGCACGGATATAAAAACAATCCACCGGACACACGATAGCACAAGGGGCATCATCGCAGTGCATACAAGAAATCGAAGTCGAAACTTCCTTGCCTTGCACACCTTCATTTAAAGTAATAACACGGCGTCTGCGGATATTAATAGGGAGTTCATGTGCTTCATCGCAAGCCACCGCACAACCATTACAATCAATACAACGCTCATTATCGCAAAAGAATTTCAAGCGTTCTTTTTCTAAATTTGCAAAATTTACTTTACTCATCTTTTACACTCCATCTTTTGAAATACGGCATAATCCGCCTTTGGTTTCTGGAATTTGACACATGATGTCATAGCCATAATTTGTCACAGTATTAGCACTTTCACCACTTGCATAAGGCTTGGTTCCTTGTGGGAAATTGTGCGTTAAATCCACACCTTGCATTACACCGGTAAAATGGAAAGGTAAGAAAATCATATCTTTTGCTACGCTAGGATTTACTTTTACTCTCACATGAATTTTAGTTCCTTCTGGAGAATGCACCCAAATCATATCGCCAGCTTTAATGTTTTGTTCTTTTGCAAGTTCAGGACTTATCTCACAAAACATTTCAGGCGTTAAACGCGTTAAATACATAGAAGCCCTATTTTCCATACCTGCACCATTTAAATTTACAAGTCTTGCAGTGACTAAATTAAGCGGGAATTCCTTAGAATAATCCTTAGCTTGTTGCACAGAAACAAATTTAGTATCCACACGATAAAGTGCTTTTTGATCTTCAAAGCTAGGATATTTTTGCACCAAATCATTTCTTGGAGAATGCAGTGGCTCTCTATGAAGTGGAATTTGATCTTTAAAAGTCCAAACCACTGCTCTAGCTTTAGCATTTCCATAAGGCACTATGCCTTTTTCTATACATTTAGTCGCTATAATATTGCTATCATCATAAGACCAAGTCGCACCCATTTTTTCTTTTTCTTCTGCACTTAAAGTGATGCCTAGAATTTTTTCTATATTATCTTTTGTAATTTGTGGATAACCGGTACTTATAGGTGAATTGATTGGAGCATTTTTAGCTAATAAATTTTCGCCTTGATATTCAAGACCAAAATTATTTCTAAAACCCATACCACCTTTTGCTACTTCAATATCAGTATTGTAAAGTACAGGCGAACCTGGATGCTTTTCACTCCAGCAAGGCCAAGGAAGTCCATAATACTCACCTGCAACCTCATCTTTTCCCTCTAAAGTCACTTCATCAAATTTATCCCAATGCAAAGTATGTTTTTTAAGTCTTTCGGGACTCCAACCATTAAGTCCTATACTTCTAACTGCTCTTGCAATTTCTCTTGTCGCATTTTCAGGCCAAACGATTTCACCTTTTTCATCGCGTAAAGTTTTGGTAAAATCTTCATAAAAACCTAATTTTTTAGCAAGTTCAAATAAAATTTCTTGATCTTCCTTGCTTTCATAAAGTGGATCCACCACCTTAAATCTCCATTGTCCGCTACGATTTGTCGCTGTCACGCTTCCGCTTGTTTCAAACTGCGTTGCAGCAGGTAAAAGATAAATTCCATCTTTTCTTTCAGCAATAACTCCTGCTTCATTAACAAAAGGATCAGCTAAAACAAGAAGTTCTAAAGCCTCCAAACCTTCTTTTACCTTAGCTTGTTGCGCGGTTGAGGTGATACCATTTCCCATTACCACTAAAGCTTTTAAAGGTGTTCCCGCATTATCAACCTTATCATTTCCATCTTTACCATTAAGTGCCGCAGCCCACCATCTAGCAAGTGAAAGTCCGGTTTTATGCATCCAATCTTTGCTAACAAAATTTCCTAAAAGCCACTCATAATCCACGCCCCAAATTTTGGCATAATATCTCCAAGTTGCTTCATTTAAAGGATAATAGCCTGGTAAATTCTCACTTAAACACGCCATATCTGAAGCACCTTGCACATTATCATGTCCGCGTAAAATATTTACTCCACCACCGAATTTACCTATATTTCCCAAAACCATTTGCACAATAGGTGCTAAACGCGTATTTGAAGTTCCAACGCTGTGTTGTGTTAAACCCATAGCCCAAATTAGCGTGGTTGGTTTATTTTTAGCGACTTCATGAGTGATTTGTACTAGAAGTTCTTTAGAAATTCCTGTTACATTTTCAACTTCTTCAGCAGTCCATTTTGCTGCTTCTTCGCGGATTTTATCTATACCAAAAACCCTTTCATCAAGGTATTTTGTATCTTCTAAACCTTCATCAAAAATGATTTTTAGCATTCCATACATAAAAGCAATGTCAGTTCCTGGGCGAATTCTCGCATAAATATCCGCCTTTGCCGCACTTTTAGTAAATCTAGGATCTACAACGATAAGTTTAGCACCTTTTTCTTTTGCTTTTAAGAAATGTCTAAAACCTACAGGGTGATTTACCGCAGGATTTGCACCAATAATAATAATGCATTTACTTCTTTGAATATCTCCAAGATGGTTTGTCATAGCGCCATAACCAAATGTATTCGCCACACCGGCGACTGTTGCGCTGTGTCAAATTCTCGCTTGATGATCTACATTATTAGTACCAAAAAAAGCTGCAAATTTTCTTATATAATAAGCTTGTTCGTTGCTTGTTTTAGCCGATCCTAAAAACATAACACTTTCAGGATTTTCTTTGCGATAAGCAGCTAGCTTTTCTCCAATTTCATTTAAGGCTTGTTCATAGCTAATGCGTTTCCATTCCCCATTTTCTTTTTTCATAGGATATTTCAAACGCACATGTGAACGCACCATATCAATCATATCAGAGCCCTTACAGCAATGTCCGCCAAAACTTACAGGATGATCTTGTGCAATTTCTTGACGCACCCACACTCCATTTTGCACTTCTGCAATAATTCCACAACCCACAGAACATGCAGTACATACACTCTTAACCTTTTTACTTCCCTCATAAGCTTCTTTAAGCTCATCTGCGTTTGCTTCTCTTAAGGTTTCACTTCTTGCTAGCAATGGCGTTGCTAAACTTGAAAGTGCTGCCATTTTAAGAAAAGAACGACGATTAAGTTTAATATTCTCATTCACACTTGACATCATTCAGCCTTTATATAATATTTTTCCCAATTAGCACTTCTTTGATAAAGCACTTCTTTTTTCTTACTTTTGCCTTTAACAAGATCTTTTCTTTCTCCATCTTGAGCCAAAGCCACACTTGTGCCACCAAGTACACTTACAGCTCCTAAAGCAATAGCAGATTTTTTAAGAAATTCCCTGCGATTTTTCACGAGTCCTCCTTTGTTTATTTGCTTCTCTTCTTAAAAATTCCGAACGCGATAAATCATTTTGAACTTTTTTAGAAGATGTTGTAATAGGTTTCTCAAGTCCAAAACAATACCTTTCAAATTCTATAAATTGCATAGCAATATTAGCTATCTCTTTATAAAGCTTCGCATTTTCATTCGAAAAAATAAAACCTAAAAATTCATCAATTCCTTTATTGATAACATTTTTAAATAATTCTTTGGCAAGATCATCTTCACTATTTTTTAAAAACTCACTCATTAAAATTAAACAAAACCCTACACTATCTTCAGCTTCTTTAAAAACTTTCTCATTGCGACGAATTTTACTTTTAGCCAAAATTTGCCTGACGCTAAGCAAAGCTTTTGAATTTTCAAAGCCTTCTTCTATATAAGAAAAAGTAGTAGGAATAGCATTTTTAAGAGTTAAAAAAAGTTGATCATATTCTTTATAAAATACTTGAAGATCTTGTGTATCTTGCAAATTTTGAAGTAAAATTTCAAAATTTGACCTCAGACTTTCATCAAATAATCCTTCCTGCATCGCTGTTAAGTAAGCCTTTAAATTATGCAGTCTGACTTCAGAAAATGAAAAAACAAAAAGCTCTCCCAAGCATTGATAATAAAGGCTTCTTGCCGATCTTAATTTTTCTAAATCCATTGCTAACTCATTCAAAATTTTTGAAGATTTTATCACAAATAATTTGCAAATTTTATATTATGCAAATTACACCTAATATCCCATTTAAGCCTTAATTTTTAACTACTTTATCTTAATATGATTTGATTTAAAAAAAACTGAAATTTTTTTAAAATTCTGCCAATTTTGAAAAAATAAAATTAAGATTAAAAATATGGTAAAAAGGATATTTGACAAGATTTTATTTAAAAAAATGCATAAAATATTAATTCAAATAAAACAGAATTTTTCATTTTTAAATTAAAAAATATTTTATGCAAAAAATAAATAATAAATATTATATTTTGATAAGCATTATTAATTTCTTAAAGCATAATCTTTATAAGAAAACTCTCTTATCATTTTTAATTCATTTTGAGAATTTAAAAGCATTAAATTCGGAAGTCTTACGCCATTAAAAGTCGTATTTTTCACTATGGTATAATGAATTTGATCCAAAAATACCACTTTATCGCCTATGCTTAATTTTTTATCAAAAGCATACTCTCCCATCACATCACCAGCCAAGCAAGTATTTCCGGTAAGCAAATAAGCAAATTCGCCTTTTTTTAAATCTGAAATTTTCTCATTTTCTCTTGTGGCTAAAATTCTAGCATTTTTCACCTCACTCGTATAAGGCATAATAATAGTATCTGGCATATGTGCTTCGCTTGAGGTATCCAAAATCGCAATTTTTTTCTCATTTTCTATTATATCAATCACACTAGCAACTAAATTTCCACTTTGCCAACCCACTGCTTCGCCTGGTTCAAGATAAACTTGCACACCATATTTATCACTAAAATTTTTGCAAAGATCGATAAGTTTTTGTATGTCATAACCCTTTTTTGTAATGTGATGACCACCTCCAAAATTTACCCATTTCATTTGTTTAATCCATTTACCAAATTTGGTTTCAAAAGCCTTTAAAACTAACTCTAAAGAAGAAGCACTTTCTTCGCAAAGTGCGTGAAAATGAAGACCGTCAAGTCCTTCTAAACTTACATCTTCTAAATCTTTAGCACGAATTCCAAGTCTTGAATATCTTCCACAAGGATTATAAAGTTCTTTTGGTGCTAAAGAAAATTCTACATTACAACGAATACCTAAAGATTTTTCTTTGGCTTTTTCTTTAAATTTTTCAAATTGATTTAAAGAATTAAACACCAAATGATGTGATAAATTAATGATTTCATCGATTTCATCATCTTTAAAAGCAGGAGAATAAGTATGAATTTCCTTATCCATAAATTCTTTTGCAAATTTTGCCTCCCAAAGTCCGCTACAAGTACAGCCTTGTAAATATTCTCCCACGATTTTCATCACTCCAGAAAATGCAAAACCTTTTAAAGCTAAAAGCACTTTAGCTCCACTTTTTTCTCCTATACTGGCTAAAAGTTCGCAATTTCTTCTAAGTCTATCCTCTTCTAAAATATAAGCTGGAGTAGTTTTTAATTGATCTAAATAATTTAACATTAAAATCCTTTGATTTGATTGCAAAATGATAACCAAAAATGGTTTATTTAAAACTAAATTGATAATTGAAAGTATTTACCAAATATAAAAAATAAAAAATTATAATTTTTTTGAAACTCTTAAATTAATCTTATCAATGAAAGGAAATGGATGAATAGACGAACTTTTCTTAAATTCAACGCTTTAGGTTTTGCAAGTGCTAGCATGGCTTATGCTATGGATCATTCTAAAATGAATCACGGCACAATGGAACACTCAAAACATAATATACATAATATGAATACTTCTTTCATAGAATTTGCTCCTAAAAATTTAAAACTTTTAAATATCGATGAAATTCCAAGCGGAAAAAAATTAGCTCCTTTAACACTCCTTAAAAATGAAAGTAAAGAAAAAAATTTCTTTCGTGCTACCATAGAAATAGCAGAAGAAGAAATAGAAATTGCCAAAGGTAAAAAAACCAAATGCTACACTTATAACAAGCTCGTTCCTGGCTCAAAAATAGAAGCATATGAGGGTGATACTATAGAAATCTTGGTTAAAAATAAACTGAATGAAGCCACCACCATTCATTGGCATGGTATGCCTGTACCGCCCAATCAAGATGGCAATCCACATGATCCTATATTAGCAGGTGAAGAAAGAATTTATCGCTTTACATTACCAATAGGGAGTGCGGGGACTTATTGGTATCATCCACATCCTCACTATACAACCTCAAAACAAGTTTTTAAAGGACTTGCAGGAGTGTTTGTAGTCAAAGCTAAAAAAGATGCATTGTCACATTTAAAAGAGCAAGATTGGGTGATTAGTGATTTAAGGCTTGATGAAAAAGCACAAATTCCAAACAATACTTTAGCGGATTGGTTAAATGGTAGAGAAGGAGAAATTGTCTTAATCAATGGACAACTAAAACCTAAAATAGAGATTAATAACGAAAGAATTCGTATCTATAACCTTTGTGCAGCAAGGTATTTAAATTTGCGTCTTAGTGGGGCTAAATTTGTGCTTGTAGGCACAGATGGCGGACTTATAGAAAAGCCTGTTGAAATGCAAGAACTTTTCTTAAGCCCTGCAAGTCGTGCTGAAATTTTAATCAAAAGCGATAAAAAAGGCGAATTTAAACTTGAAAGTGCGTATTATGATAGAGATAAAATGATGGTAAAAGAAAGCCCTTATATTCTACATTTAGCTGATATTGACATTAAAAATAGCGCTAAAAATATTCCACAAACCTTAAGAAAACTTCCACCTTTAGAAGAACCAAAAAATTTCAAAGAAATCATCATGAGCGAAGATCATCATAAAATGCATGGCATTATGAAGAAAAGTGAAAATGAAATGAAAAATGCACTAGCTTCTATGTTTTTGCTAAATGGTAAAGTATTTGATATGAAAAGAATAGATGAAAGATCAAAGCTTGGCGAGATGGAGGATTGGATCATCATCAATAAATCCCATATGGATCATCCTTTCCACATACATGGAACGCAATTTGAACTCATTTCATCTAAGCTAAATGGTGTTATAAAAAAAGCAGAATTTAGAGCTTTAAGAGACACGATTAATGTGCGTCCAAATGAAGAATTAAGACTAAGAATGAAACAAGATTTTGTAGGGCTTAGAATGTATCATTGTCATATTTTAGAACACGAAGATCTAGGAATGATGGCGAGTTTGGAAGTTTATCAATAATTTAAATTCAATTTGACTCAAAAATGAGAATTAAAATACTCAAACAAATTCATTTTTAAACCTTCTAGCAAAAATATGCTAGGGGTTTTACTGCGTTAAGTTGCAAGCAAGACTTGCAAAAGCTTAGTTTTTTAATATAAATAATGAAAATTAAAGAAATTTAAAATATAACTTAAAAGGTTAAATGCCAAAAAGGATGTCACCTTTGACTCTTTATTAATCTTTACACTTATAAAGATACAACAAACAAAGTAAGCGTTTTAATTTAAGCTTGATTTTAAAAGCTAGGCTAAACCCCACCAAAACCTAGTGAGAATTTGTGCTTAAGATTGACTAAGTAGGGTTTTATCTCTATAAACACTAGGCTTTTTGAAAGTTATCCTTTTAAACACAATGATATTTTATTTTCATCTCTTTTGTCTTAAAAATTATTTTAATATTTGTTTTTAAAACTTTAATTTAAAAATTTTTAGTCTGAATTTTGAAATTCTAAATTTAAATTTTTTAGTTTTTTAAATAAATCTGCACAAAGTGCAGCAACCTTAAAAGCGTGCTAAAGGATAGGGACTTTGCTTCACTTTGTTTACAACTGCAAGCAGAAGTTAAGGGGGAAAAGAAAAAAGGTATTTTAAAAGAAAAAGTTTTTAATAGAAAAAAGAAAATTTAAAAAACAAAAAAGAAAGAAAAATTCAATTTGTAAAAAATATAAAAAAATGAAAATTTGTGCATTTTTAAGTTCATTTTTATGGGGGGGGGTATAATGGTTTTTTTATTTTTTATTAAGGAGATATTATGAAACTTTCTTATTTTACAAGTAAAGTTTTATTTGGACTTAGTTTAGGCACTTTGCTTTCGAGCAATGCAATGGCTGCAAATTTGGATTCTACTAAAGTGACTACAAAAGCAGAGTCACAAAGCATTGATATTATTTACACAGATATGAATGGTGGAACTAGCTTTGGAGATTATTTTAGCTACGATAAAAATTCCAATAATTGGACTACAAAAGAAAATTTTGATACCACAAAAGATACAACCATAAATTTAAAAGTTTGGGATCTTCTTGATGGCGAAGGTTATGATAAACTCACTATCAATATGGATAAAGATAAAACTTTAACATTTAAAAATCAAAACACAACTGATGGACAAAATCCCGCTTATGTAGCAAATCTTAACGCTACTGCTAAAGAAGTCAAAGGTGAAGACGTGACTTTTGAATTCTTTACTCCTTCGGTAATTAACGGAAATTTCACACTTCAAGGCAGCATAGAAGCCCCTAGTCAAGATGAGACTTTTGGTTCTATTTTAAATGTGGTAAATGGAACATTAGGCAATGAAAGTCGAAATGGTGCTTTAACCATAAATGGAGATTTTAATGCGGATAAAACTTTGATTATGACTAGAAATACTACCATTAAAGTAAATGGTATTGCAAATATTAAAAATTCAAATTTAGGCGTTTTAAAGCAAAGTTATAGCGAATTAGAAGCCAAAGATTATGCAATAATTCAGGCAAAAGATTTTAACGCTGATATTTTAGAAAAAGCAACCAATAATAATACAGGTGCGATTTTATTAAAAGGTGTTGCGGATTATATCACAGATAAAACCTTGCTAAACGATAAACAATATAGAGAAATCCTTGATAATGGTATCACTTTAGATATAAGTGATGAAGATGGCGAAGCGGGAGTTGATTTAGTTGATTATAAACTTAGCGTAAAAAATTGCGGTGGGGTTAAATGCTTGGTGATAAATGGCAGTGCCAACGAAAGTGCGAAAAATTTAGCCACTCAATTACAAGTGGATTTAACAGCGATTGATAAAATAATAGCTGATTTAGGAGAAGATGAAGTAGGTTATGAATTAGTTAAAGCAAATTTAGAAGCTCAAAAAACAGAACTTAATAAACTCCTTGAAGAAGCAAAACAAAATGGCGGTAAAATTGATGATAATAAATATATTGATTTAGTCGTTCCTGAATTAAAAAACAATGTTTCAGATAAAAACGCGGTTTTAGCACTTCGCTCTATCACAGATAAGCTTGGAAGCATAGGGGCTGATTTAGCGAGTAGAGAAGGTGTCAAATTAGCTTTGCAAATCAAAAAAGACACAGATGATACAGGCAAATCAGTAGGCAATCTAAACTCATCATCAAGTGCAGTAAATACTACGATGAATATAGCCAACGATGTTTCAATCGGACAAAGAGTAGCAATGCTTAATAATCCTTATGGATCCTACGTTTCAAGACTCTCTACTCTCAAATTTGCAAGCAATGCTTATAATGGAAATTATCTAAGT
>NZ_NFNY01000093.1 GCF_002179165.1 Campylobacter jejuni | reverse complement strand
ATATTTTTATTGCATTTTATTGTCTTAAATCTTTTAATTTTTATGCATAAAAATTAAAAAAATAAATAAAATTTTTTATATTTAATTTCTAATTAAGTTTAATTTGATGCGAGAAATTTCCTTTTCTTTGCCTAAGAAAGACAAAGAAAAGTTTTAAATTAAAATATTTTTTCAAATTTTGTTTTGAAATTTTAAGGCTTTTGGATTAAAAATTTAAGTGTTGGACCATCTTGATTGATTTCTAAAATCTTAAAACCACGATTTTTCGCATCTTGTGGTATGGAATTAATGCTTTGCGGACAATCACAAAGTACTTCTAAAATTTCTCCGCTTTTTAACTGTGGTAACGCTTCAAGTGTCGCTATAGCAGGGTAAGGACAAGCTTCACCTTCTAAATTCAAAGTATAGTTGATTTTCATTTTTTATCCTTGTTTAAGCCTAAAAATTTATTAAGATAAAATTTTTCTTGTTTAAAATATTCATTATGATTCGCTTTTAATTCATTGAAATATTCATTATTTACAAAGATTTTATCAAAATTTTGTGTGCCCAAAGTACTTAAAAAATTGTAAGCATTGATAAGTTTTAGAAATTTAGTTTTATCATCTTCTTGTTTTTCGTAAAATTTTATGCTTTCTTTTGCACTATCAATGGCATATTTTAGTCTTTTTGGATTTTCTTCTTTTATGTTTAAGCTTGATTTTGTAGAACTTAAAACATAATAAGCTTTATAAATATTACTTTTTAAAGAAATATTCATAGTTAATTTACTGAGTGTATCATAAATTTCAGTGGCTTTTTCAAGCATTTTTAAATCTTTTTCCTTTAAGGCATTTTTAGTAAAAATTCCTAACTTATTGCGTAAAGTCAGTATTTCATATTTGCAATTTTTTTCATCATTGTTTTGACACGAATTTTGATATTGTTTTTCAAAAACTTCAAGTTCTTTTAGTGAATTTGCTTTAGAAATACAAGCTTCTATAAGTCCTTTTTCGCAGTATTTTTCATCTATACTTTGCGCGCTAGTTTTACCTAAATACACATCAATAAGCTCATTTTGATAATCCTTAGAAAGTTCAGCATTTGCATTAATGGCAAAAAATAATGCCAAGACAATTGAATATTTTTTCATTTTTTCTCCTTTAATATTTTGTTTTATTTTTGATAAAAGTATTGTTTCCAAGTTCGCTAAATGCGATTTGTAATTCTTCTTTTGTATTCATCACAATGGGGCCACCCCACTCGCAAGGCTCATTAAGCGGGGTTGAACTCATAAGTAAAATTTGTGCGTTCGTTTTTGCTTTTAAATTTACAAATTCCCCTTCGCTTAGTTTTACGGCTGTTTTTTCTTTTACTAAATCTTGTCCTACAAAAACATCACCAATAAGCGTAAAAAGCATAACAAAACGATCTTTTTTTGTGAAAATTTTTTGAGTTTTATCTGCTTTTAAATGAATATCATAGTAATCAAGTGATAAATTTTTACTCTCGTAAGCTTTTAGACTCTCATATTCTCCAGCTAAAATTCTTAATTTTGCATTTTCTAAATCAAGTTCTTTAATTTCATCATTTTTAATCGCTTTGTAAAAAGGATCGCACATTTTATCTTTTTTAGGTAAATTTAGCCATAATTGTACGCCTAATAATCTAGGGGATTTTGGCAAGATTTCTTCATGCATTATCCCGCTTCCTGCACACATCCATTGCACTTCGCCATCGTTTATAGTATCAGAGTTGCCTAAACTATCTTTGTGTGTCATAGCTCCTTTATAAATATAAGAGATTGTTTCAATGCCTCTATGTGGATGCATAGGAAAACTCGCTTTATAATCATCATAATTTGTGCTATCAAAGCTATCAAGCATTAAAATAGGGTCAAACTCACGCATAGACCAAGGGCCTAAAACGCGTGTTAATTTCACTCCTGCTCCATCAATCGTGTCTTTGCCACGCACTGAATTTTGTATTTTTCTTTCCATTTTTTAACCTTTTTTATTAACAGAGTAACATAATTTAATAGATACTTGATTATTTACATTCCATTTTTGTTAAAAAAGCGTTTTTTATAGATTAAAACACAAATAAACATCAAGCCAAAAAGTGCAAGATTGATGAAAAATCCGCCAAAATTTCCAAATTCACTAAGTAGATTTATTTTTACGCTATCTTTGAAAGAAAGCGGTAAAAAATCATAAGTTAAAGCTAAAATCATCGTTCCAACGATATTAGCAAATCCTACTATCATAAAATGCACTTGTCCTTCACAAGCACGATAAGTCCAGCCACATTCGCAACCACCAGCAAAGACTATACCAAAACCAAATAAAAACGCACCCACAATCAGCGCAGGAGAAAGTTCTATGAGTTTGCTAGTATGTCCTTGTAAAATGAAAGCAAAGGCGATTAAAGAAGCAATCACCATAGCAATCATTGTGCCTTTTATGGCATTATCCCTACCGAATAAAAATAAGTCTCTAAAGCAAGAAGTAAAGCAAATTTGTCCGCGTGCGATTAAAAAACCAAAACCAAAACCAAAAATAAGTGCTAAGGCTAAAAGGCTTTGTTTGTTTTTTAGATTAAAATCGCCGTTATTCAAGATGAGATAAAATACCCAAAATAAAAAGCCCACAAATAGCATTACACCTAAAATAAAATAGACTTTCGCACGATTTTTTTGAGCTGTGAGTGGCACATTTTCTTTATTCACGCATTGTAATTTCGCACGAGGTTTGAAAAAAGAAGTGTTACAAATTTTTACACCAACGAAAATTCCTAAAATCATAAAAAGGGTAAAAAGCCAAGTGTGCAGTGAAAAATAAGGAAGTCCTGTAAAAAAATTAGCCAAATTACAACCAAATGCAAGTCTTGCACCATAGCCAGATAAAATTCCACCTATTAGGGCTTGAAAGATTCTTATATTACTTGCTGGAAGGCGAAATTTGACTTTATTTGCTATTAGTGCAGCCGCAAGAGCACCTATAAACATACCTATTAGCATAATCCCATCACTTCTTGTTAAAGGCGTGCCATTTAAATTTTGCTTTTGATAATAAGAATAAGAGCCTAAATCCATGCCAAAAAGTTCTAAAAACTCACCACCCCAGCGTGTCATTTCGCCAGTTACTGCCCAAACGCCACCAAAAATTCCAAAATACACCGCACTTAGAATTCCAAGTGCAATCAAAGTGCGAGAATTGTCCCAAAAGCTGATTAAATATTTTTGTTTGAAAGTCAAAGAAAGTTCCTAAAAGTGTAATCATCAAAACTTGATGCTAAAAAAAGAAACAAAATTATAACTCAAATTTAACATAAAGTCAAAAAGTTTTAGTTTTATAAAATTTGTGAATTTATTTTGTTTTTCATTAAAAACCGCTATAATTATAACTTTGGAAGATTAGCGTATCTGGTGATCGCCACTGACTTCAAATCAGATGAAAGGGTAGCTGGCTATTCTTTGGGGAGTTCGATTCTCTCATCTTCTCGCCGTTAAATTTAAGGAAAATTATGAGTAAAGCAGATATTATCGTCGGAATTCAATGGGGCGATGAGGGCAAGGGCAAAATAGTAGATAAATTATGCGAAAATTATGATTTTGTATGCAGAAGCGCAGGTGGGCATAACGCAGGGCATACCATTTGGGTAAATGGTGTAAGATACGCTTTGCACCTTATGCCAAGTGGAGTTTTACATCAAAGATGTGTGAATATTATAGGGAATGGTGTGGTGGTTTCACCGGAAGTTTTAATTGCTGAAATGGCTCAATTTGAAAATTTAAAAGGAAGATTGTATATTAGTGATAGGGCACATTTAAATTTAAGACATCATTCTTTAATTGATATTGCAAAAGAAAAATTAAAAGGCAAAGATGCTATAGGCACTACGGGTAAAGGTATAGGACCATCTTATGCAGATAAAATTAACCGTACAGGACATAGAGTAGGAGAGCTTTTAGATCCGCAAAGATTGCATAATGCTTTGATGAAAGATTTTGAGGCTAATAAAAATTATTTAGAATTTTTAGGGGTTGAAATTCCAAATTCCGATGAGTTGCTTAGTGATTTAAAACGCTTTAGTGAAATTTTAACTCCTTATATAACAGATACAACTCGAATGCTTTGGAAGGCTTTAGATGAAGATAAAAAAGTGCTTTTAGAGGGTGCACAAGGATCTATGCTTGATATTGATCATGGAACCTATCCTTATGTAACAAGTTCGAGCACTATTTCAGCAGGTGCTTTAACAGGACTTGGTTTAAATCCTAAAGAAGTTGGTAATGTGATTGGTGTCGTGAAAGCTTATACAACTCGCGTGGGAAATGGTGCTTTTCCTACAGAAGATAAAGGTGAAGATGGAGAAAAAATCGCACAGATTGGTAAAGAAGTTGGTGTGACAACGGGCAGAAAAAGGCGTTGTGGTTGGTTTGACGCAGTAGCGGTAAAATACACTGCAAGATTAAATGGATTAGACGCTTTATCTTTAATGAAACTTGATGTTTTAGATGGTTTTGAAAAGGTAAAAATTTGTCGTGCTTATGAGCATAAAGGTATGGAAATTGACTATATTCCAAGTGATTTGGAAAATGCTAAGCCAATTTATGAGGAAATGGAAGGTTGGGATAAAATTTTTGGTTTAAAAGACTATGATTTATTGCCTGAAAATGCCAAAAAATACATTGCAAGACTTGAAGAGCTTTGTGGAGTGAAAATTAAGTATATTTCAACCAGTCCCGAAAGAGATGATACTATTATTTTATGAAAAGTAAATACAATAGCGTCGTAAAAGTTAAAAAACAGCAGCTTGATAAAGCAGAAACAAATTTAAATCAGGCCAAGCAAAGACAACTTGAAAACGAAAGACTTTATGAAATTTCACGCAAAGAATGTGAAGAATTAGCTGTTTTGCCAAAGTCAGGATCTATTGCAGAGCTTAGATCAAATTTGAGTATGGCACAAGTTGGTAGAGATGCTTTAGCAAGAGCTAAGGAAAAAGTAGAGCTTTCTAAAAAAGAAATGAATCATTATCAATTTTTATATCAAAAAGCTCATTTAGATTATGAAAAAATGAAGGTTTTAGAAGCTGAAGAAATTAAACAAAAGCAAAAAGAGCTTGCTAAGGCCGAAGAGAAATTTTTAGATGAAATTGCTATAAGCCGTTTTTTTAAAGGAGAAAAAGATGTGTAAAAAATTTTTATTTCTAGCTTTTTTGGTGAGTTTGGTTTTTGGTGCTGAGCAAGATTGTGAGCAATATTTTGAAGCTAGGAAAGCACAGCTTGAACTTCAAACAAGAGAATTTGATGATGCCAGACAAGCTTTAGAGGCTTATAAAGCTTCTTTTGAGGCTTTGCAAAAAGAAAGAACTGAGGCTTTAGACAAAAGAGAAGCTGAAGTGAATGCGACTTTGGCACAAATTGAAAGTTTAAAAGAACAAAATGCAAAACTTTTAGAAGAACAACAAAAAATTCTAAGTTCTATTAATGAAAAAACCGAAGGTAGAGTTAAAGAAATTTATTCTCAAATGAAAGATACTGCCATAGCTGATGTTTTAAGTCAGATGGATGCTCAAGATGCTAGTAAAATTATGCTTTCGTTAGAATCGCGTAAAATTTCAGGTGTGCTTTCAAAAATGGATCCTAAAAAAGCGAGCGAATTGACTTTGTTACTTAAAAATATGGATAATAATAAAAGTAATTAAAAATTTATTTTTTTAACATTCTTTTACCAAAAATATATTATTATTTTAATATTATTAATTAAAGGCTTAAAGATGCGTATAAAATTGCCACATATACCTTATATTACAAATAAAATTATGTTAGATATTGCAAATTCTTCTTTTGTGGAAATTAAGGATAATATAGAAAAATTAAATCCTTGTATTAAGAAAATTTTAGAAAATGATTTAATGAATGAAAGAAAGCTTGATGAAAAAGCTAAAGAGCTATTGGAACAGCAAGAAGATGAAATGGAGCTTATGCAAGTAGATCGTAAAAATATGTTTTGGCTTGTGAAGAAAAAATTAGCTTCTAAATTTGGTGTGATTTTAAATTCAGAAGATCGCCACAATCACTTGGCACATAGAATTTTAGAAGATCTTGTGGAAAATGATTATATCAATTTTGTTGTGAGTGAAAATAGGGTAAAAAATTTGATTTTTTCAAGCATTGAAGATTATCTTAAAATTTATGAAAAATTAGAAGATGAGGTCTATGAGAAAATCAGTAATTATAAAACCAAACCTATTCCAGGCAGTGAAGAATATGATCTTGTTTTTGAAAAACTTTATCAAGAAGAGCTTAGAAAAAAAGGAATGTTTTAGATATGAAAGCTTATATTTACCTAGAAAATGATGTCTTTTTGGTAGCTAAAGCTTTTGGTAAAAGCGGAACTTTTTTTGGCGAGCTTGTATTTAATACTTCTTTAACGGGTTATCAAGAGATAATTTCTGATCCTTCCTATGCAGGACAATTTATCGTTTTTTCTATGCCAGAAATTGGAGTTGTAGGGACTAATGATAATGACAATGAAAGCAAGGAAATTTTTGCAAGTGGGGTTTTAATGAGAGAATTAAGTCCTAGTTTTTCAAATTTTCGTGCCCAAAAAAGTTTGCAAGAATATTTAGAAGAAAACGAAAAAATAGGAATTTGTGAGCTTGATACTAGATATTTGGTTAAAATGATAAGAGATAATGGGAATTTAAGAGCAGTTATTTCAACTGAAATTTCAAGCAAGGAAGATTTAAAAATTGCTTTGGAAAAATCTTCAAAAATCGATGAAATTAATTTTGTTAAAGAAGTGAGTACTAAAAAGTCTTATATCCACAAACAAGGTGTTTGGAACCACATTACTCAAAATTATAATAAAGCTAGAAAAAATACGAAAAAAGTTGCTGTGATTGATTATGGTGTGAAAGTTAATATCTTAAATGAACTTGTCGAAGCGGGTTTAGAAGTGGAAGTTTTTCCTTATAATGTAAAAGCAGAAGAGCTTATAAAGCTTTATAAACAAGGTAAAATTCAAGGAGTATTTCTTTCAAATGGACCAGGAGAGCCAAAAATTTTAAAACAAGAAATCGCTGAAATTAAGAAACTAGCTCAAGCTAAAATTCCTATGCTTGGAATTTGTTTAGGGCACCAGCTTTTAAGCAATGCTTTTGGTTATGAAACTTATAAAATGAAATTTGGGCAACATGGTGCTAATCATCCGGTAATAAATTTAGAAAATAAAAATGTTGAAATTACAGCTCAAAATCATAATTACAATGTCCCTGAAGAGCTTTGTGAGGTAGCAATTATTACACACAGAAATCTTTTTGGAGATAATGTTGAGGGTGTGAGATATAAGGATTATCCTATTATATCAGTTCAGCACCATCCAGAAAGTTCTTCAGGACCGCATGAGAGTAAATATATCTTTAAAGAATTTATGAATTTGATGTGAATATAGATTTTTTAAGCATTATTAGTGTAGCTTTCTTATCAAGTTTTGGGCATTGTTATTCTATGTGCGGTGGATTTAATTTAGCTTTTATAAATTTAAATTCAAAAGATAAAAGTTTGTTTTTATTAACTTTTGTTTATCAAATATTTAGAATTTTTGCTTATATTGTTTTAGGGGGAATTTTTGGATCTTTTGGAGCTTTATTAACTATAAATTTTAAAATTCAAAGTTTAGCTTTTTTTATCCTTGGTATTTTTATGATAATTCTTGGTTTAGCTTTGATTTTTCGAGGTAGTTTTCTTGCTTTTATTGAAACAAATCCTTTATTTAGTAGTTTTTCAAAAAAAATTATTAAAAAATCCAAAGGTTTTAAAGGTGTAAAATCTGCAATGATTTTAGGCTTTGCTAATGGATTTGTTCCTTGCGGTATCGTTTATTTTTTTTTAAGCGTTGCAATGAGCAAGCAAAATATTTTGGAGAGTATTGAAGTTATGTTGATTTTTGGACTTTCAACTTTACCGGCTATGCTTTTTTTTGTGAAAGTATCGCAATTTTTTAGTGAGTATTTAAAGAAAATATTTAATTATTTATCTTATATTGTTATTATAATTTATGGTGTAAATCTTGCTTATATGGGTTTTAGGACTTTTTAATGATGGAATTTGATTATAAGCAGTTTTTTAATGCCGTAGAGGAAAATGCGATTTTTTCAAGAGCAAAACCTGATGGAACTATTATTTTTGCAAGTAATAAACTCTGTAAAATCAGTGGTTATAAAAAAGAAGAACTTATAGGGAAGCAACATTCGATTTTTAAACATCCGGATGTAGAAGATAGTTATTTGGAAAAGCTTTTGGAAAAAGTATCACAGAAAAAGTCTTATCAAGTTGTTTTTAAGAATATTGATAAATTAGGTAGAACTTTTTATCTTGATACAATTTTAATTCCTATTTTAGATAAGCAGGAAAATTTAAATGAAATTGTTGCATTATCTTATGATATTAGCAATTCTTTCAAATTAAACGAAGAGCTTGCGTTAAATCATGCTAAATTGCGTGAAATTAGTATAAATCTTGAAAATATAGCTAAAGAGCGTAAAGAAGAATTTGCAAGGCTTAGTAAAGAGTTTGAAAAAAGATTTAAAATTGCTTTAGAAAAGAACGAAAAAGATGCAAGAATAGTTTATAAAGAGATTTTAAATTCTTCAGTAGAGCAAATGATAAGTGATATTGCCCATCAATGGAGACAACCTTTAAATGAACTTGGCATTGCAATGTTTCAAATGAAACAAAATATTAAAGATGAGAAAGGTTTTGCAGAAATTTATTCTCAATCCAAAAGTGTGATTAAGAATATGTCAGAAACGATTGATTCATTTAGAACTTTATTTAAAAACAAGGGGGCTAAAGAGGGATGTGTTTCTTTAAGAGATGTTTTAAATAAAGCAATTGAAATTGCTTTTGAAACCATAGAAAAACATCATGTTAATATTCGTATAGTTTCAAAAACTGATTATAATGTTTTAGCATATGAAAATGGCTTAATGAGAGTTTTTTTGAATTTAATTGTAAATTCTATTGAAGCGTTTAAAGATCAAAAAAATAAAAATATTGTATTAAGTTTTTCTAAATTTGGGAAAAACTATATTAAAGTTAAAATTAAAGATAATGCAGGTGGTATAAATAAGGAAGATTTAGATAAAATCTTTCAGCCTTATTTCACAACAAAGCATCCCAGTCAAGGAATTGGGGTGGGACTTTATATTAGTAAACAAATTATTGAAAGCTTTGGAGGCAAAATTAAAGCTATCATCGAGAAAGATGGAATGTGTTTTGAAATATATTTAAAATTAAAATAAGAGGTATAATTATTATGGAAGAGTGTAGAGAATTAATTGTATTAGTCGTTGAAGACGAGATTAAAACTAGAGAATCTTTAATCAGTGTTTTAAATTCGCGTTTTGCTAAGGTTATAGGTGCTCAAAATGGTGATGAGGGCTTGAAAAAATTTAAAAAATTTAAACCCGATTTGGTGATTACAGATATTGCTATGCCTATTATGGATGGGCTTGATATGGCAAAAGAAATTAAAGAGATTTCTGATGATGTTCCTGTGGTTGTACTTAGTGCTTTTTCGGAAAAAGATAGACTTTTGCGTTCTATTGATATAGGAATAGATAAATATTTGATTAAGCCCATAGATGTTGAAGAGCTTTTTAAGGTTTTAGATGAATTGATTGGTGAAAAAATCGATACTAATGCACTCATAAATATTTCAGAAGAATATCAATTTAATAAAATCAAAAGATTAATTATCCATAATGGAGAAGAAATAGTATTAACAAAAAAAGAGTTAGCTTTTGTTTCTTTATTGTTAAGACAACCTGGAGTTTTGGTTTTGCATGAAGATATCAAGAAAAATGTATGGATAGGCGAACATGTAAGTGATACTGCGGTTAGAACTTTTATTAAAAGAGTGCGTGATAAGGTAGGAGAAGATTTTGTAAAAAATGTTCCTGGTTTAGGTTATAAAATTAGCGTAGAAAATTAGGAGATATTTTCCCTTAAATATAAAAAATAACAAATGATTAACAAAATTACATTTTTTAAGAAAAAATGTATAATTAATATCTTATAATGTTAATTTGTTATCTAAAAATTTTTTAAGGAGAAAGTCGATGCACCCAGGTAATGCATTAAGTTACGATTATACGGTTGCAAAATATTTTATGTTTGCGACCATATTGTTTGGGATTGTAGGTATGGCTATAGGGACTCTTATAGCTTTTCAGTTGGCATATCATGACCTTAATAATCTTGCAGGGCAATATGCTACTTTTTCAAGATTAAGGCCTCTTCATACTTCAGGTGTGATTTTTGGTTTTATGCTATCAGGGATTTGGGCGACTTGGTATTATATAGGACAACGCGTTCTTAAAGTAAGTATGGCTGAATCTAAATTTTTAATGGCCATAGGTAAGCTTCATTTTTGGCTTTATATGCTTACTATGATCTTGGCTATTATTTCTTTATTTGCGGGTGTGACAACTTCTAAAGAATACGCAGAGCTTGAGTGGCCTTTGGATATACTTGTGGTTCTCGTATGGGTTTTGTGGGGTGTAAGTATTTTTGGACTTATTGGAATTCGCCGTGAAAAAACCCTTTATATTTCTCTTTGGTATTATATAGCTACATTTTTAGGCATAGCTATGCTTTATCTTTTTAATAATATGGAAGTTCCAACCTATTTTGTTACAGGAATGGGTAAATGGTGGCATAGTGTATCTATGTATGCTGGAACAAATGATGCCTTGGTGCAATGGTGGTATGGACACAATGCGGTTGCATTTGTATTTACCGTAGGTATCATTGCTCAAATTTATTATTTTCTTCCAAAAGAAAGCGGTCAGCCGATTTTCTCTTATAAACTTTCTCTATTTGCATTTTGGGGTTTAATGTTTGTTTATTTATGGGCAGGTGGACACCATTTAATTTATTCTACTGTGCCTGATTGGATGCAAACTATGGGTTCGGTTTTTTCTGTTGTACTTATTTTACCTTCTTGGGGTTCAGCAATCAATATTTTGCTTACTATGAAAGGTGAGTGGAGTCAACTAAGAGAAAGTCCGCTTATTAAATTTATGATTTTGGCATCGACTTTTTATATGTTCTCAACACTTGAAGGTCCAATACTTGCAATTAAATCAGTAAATGCTTTAGCACACTTTACAGATTGGGTTCCAGGACATGTGCATGATGGAACGCTTGGTTGGGTTGGATTTATGACTATGGCAGCACTTTATCATATGACACCTAGAGTGTTTAAAAGAGAGCTTTATAGCAAATCTTTAATGGAAGCACAATTTTGGATTCAAACCACGGGTATAGTATTATATTTCTCATCTATGTGGATTGCAGGTATTACTCAAGGTATGATGTGGAGAGCGACAGATGAATATGGAAATCTTCTTTATAGTTTCATCGATACTGTTACAGCTATTGTGCCATATTATTGGATCAGAGCTATTGGTGGTTTATTATATTTGATAGGATTTTTTATGTTTACTTATAATATTTATAAATCTATTTCTTGTGGAAAAGTACTTGATAAAGAACCAAAAAGTGCTTCACCTATGGCAGCTTAAGGAGAGAAAATGTTTAGTTGGTTAGAAAAAAATCCATTCTTTTTTGCTGTGGCTGTTTTTATTGTAATTGCTTATGCGGGAATTATTGAAGTTTTACCAAGTTTTGCTGAAAATGCAAGACCAATTGAAGGTAAGAAACCTTATAGTGTTTTACAACTTGCAGGGCGTCAAGTTTATATTAAAGATAGCTGTAATGCTTGTCATTCTCAGCTTATTCGTCCTTTTAAATCTGAAACTGATCGTTATGGTATGTTTTCTGTTAGTGGCGAATTTGCTTACGATAGACCTTTTCTTTGGGGTTCAAAAAGAACAGGCCCTGATTTAATGCGTGTTGGAAATTACAGAACTACAGATTGGCATGAAAATCATATGTGGGAGCCTACTTCAGTAGTTCCAGATTCTATTATGCCAGCTTATAAGCATATGTTTAAAAATAACGCAGATATTGAAACTGCTTATGCGGAAGCTTTGACAGTGAAAAAAGTATTTAATGTTCCTTATGATACAGAAAAAGGAACAAAATTAGGTTCTTGGGAAGAAGCACAAGCTGAAGTGAAAGCTGAAGCACAAGCTATAGTAGATCAAATGAAAAACCAAGAAGTTAAAGATGCATTTGCTAGAGGTGAGATTAAAGAAATTGTTGCTTTAATTGCTTATTTAAATAGTCTAAAGTAAAAACTATGGAACATTTAGTGATTATTTGGGATGTAGTTAAAAGTTTGGCTACTTTTAACTTGGTAGGGGTTGAAAAACACGAGTGGGAAATATTCCAAGGTTACGGATTTTTCTTACTTGTAATGTTTTTATCAATAGTTTTATATGCGTATTGGTATCATCTTTATAAAACAGAAAAAAAAGGCGAGAGAAATTATGAAAAATATGCAGATCTTGCTTTAAATGATGATATTGACGATAGAGTTTTAGAAAACAAAAGGAGTGCTTGATGCAGTGGTTAAATTTAGAAGATAATATCAATCTTTTATCTTTCATTGGAGCGATTCTTATTATATTAATTACTCTTGTAGTTGTAGGTAGAATGTTTAAATATATGAAAGAGAAAAAAGGTGAAGCAGAGTTGAGTGAGCACACTTGGGATGGCATAAGTGAATATAAAAATCCAATTCCAACAGGTTGGGCTCTTATATTTTTCCTAACTATAGTATGGACAATTTGGTATTTTCTATGGGGCTATCCTTTAAATTCTTACTCAAGCATAGGCGAATATAATGAAGAAACAAAAGCCTATAATGCTAAATTTGAAGATAAATTTAAAAATTTATCTATTGATGAAAAAATTAAAATGGGAGAAGGAATTTTTAGCGTTCAATGCTCTCAATGTCATGGAATTACTGCTGATGGTATGAATGGAAAAGCACAAAATTTAAATATTTGGGGTAGTGAAGAAGGTATTATTGATGTAATCAAGCATGGTTCAAAGGGTATGAATTTTCCAGGTGGAGAGATGCCTGCTGCTACAGATTTAGGTGTAGCTGAGGAAGATATTGCTGCTATTGCTGCTTATGTGGCAAAAGAGCTTTCTGCTATCAAAAAAACCACAAATGAAGATTTGGTTGCTAAAGGAAAAGAAGCTTATGCTACTTGTTCTGCTTGTCATGGTGAAGATGGTAAGGGTCAAGATGGATTATACCCTGATCTTACAAAATATGGTTCTGCAGCGTTTGTAGTGGATGTTTTAAATAGCGGAAAACAAGGTTTTATAGGTACTATGCCAAGTTTTACTATTTTAAATAATACTCAAAAAGAAGCTGTGGGTGAATATGTAATCAATCTTTCAAGGAGTAAATAATGGAAAACACACATCGTAGTGTAACTTCTGGCGTTGCAGGTATGTTGGTGGTTACAATTATATTACTTATAATTTTAGCAGCCTTGACTGCCTGGGGAATCAAAGCACAACAAGAGGTAATGCAAAAACCTTATAGTCTTACAGATATTCAAAATGTTAAGATGTTTGGCTCAAAAGAACAAGAGCATAAAAGTATAAAGGAAGCACAATGAATAAAGCATTAGAATATTTGATTGTTATTGGTTTGGTTGTTGCGGCTGCAATCACTGCTTGGTCAGTTTTAACTGTAAATCATCTTGGAATAGGATGAGTAAAATTCTAAAAGATGGCTTTTTAGCCATCTTATTATTTATATTTCCAGTTGGATCTTTTGCTTTCGATGGAGTGCTTTATAATGAAAATGTATTAAGTTCAAAAGTTGTCGAAGAAATCAATCTTATTAGCAAAGAGCTTTATCAAAAAACAGATATATATACAGGTGTAGTTATAGGTGATAAAACAGGTTTTGGGACTTTAATCCAAAAAGCCGATAATTTGCCTAAATCTTATATTTTGCTTGTTTTATCAAAAAATTCACACAAAGTTGATATTATAGGTTCCAAAGGTGCTTTAAATTTGATAGATAAAGAAGCTATTTTAAGTCCTTATTCAGGTACTGGTTCTATTTTACCAATTTTAGCAACCAATAAAGGCGATATTTATAATGCTGCTATCTTAAATGGATATGCTGATATAGCCGATCGTGTTGCAGAAGCTAGAGGGGTAAAATTAGAGCATTCTATAGGCAATGCAAATCGTGATACTATTAATATTTTGAGAATTTTAATTTATGGTTTTATTTGTTTTGCGTTGTTATATTATGCACAAAGAAGAATGAAAAGGAAGAAAAATGTCTAAAAATAAAAAAACTTTTTGGCCTTATGGAATTTTACTCTCACTTCTAGCTATTATTGTTGCTTGTGTGGCAACTATTATGGTGGCAAGTAATCATCCTGTGTATGAAGATGATTTTTATTTTGATTCTTATCAAAATGTTGAAAATAATTATAATGAAATTCAGATCAATCAAGCGACTTTTGATAAGTTTTTTAGTGTAAATTTGGATTTAAATTCGAGTAAAGATAAAAAAGGGCGCGTCATTTATGATTTAAATCAAAATGAAGTGCATTTTATTGTTACTGATAAAATTAAAGGGTATCCAAAAAATCTTCATGCAGAGCTTTTATTAACGCGTCCACATACTAGCAAACAAGATGAGAAGATTAAAGTTGAAGTTGTTCAAGATTCTAAAACTATGGACAAGGAGTTTTTGCATAAATATTTTATTGATGTAAAATTACCTAAAATTCAAAGTGGTAGATGGCAGCTTAAGCTTAAAATATCTGCAGATGAGATATCAACAGGGGATAATCAAAAAGCTATAGGCTTTTATATTTATGAGATTTTTGCTCATTAAATGAAGCTTAGAATTTTTAGTTCCACAAGGAAAATTAAAGAATATTATGATAGCTATAAGAGCGAAAATATTTTAATTGATCCTGCTATAAATGTAGGAGATTTTTTAGAAAAAATTTGTTTGGTAGATTCTTATAAAGCAAGTTCTTATGAGAGTTTGCTTTTAATGCAAAAGGCTTGCATTCAAAGTAAAGATTTGGAGAGTAAATTAGGAATTTCTACTGAATTTTTCTCTTTTTTAAAAAATAATGAATATCTTTTTTCTTTTTTTAAAGAATTGAGTTTAGAAAAAAAAAGCGTAGAAGATCTCAAAAATAGTGATTATTATGCTCTTTATAATGAGCATCTAGAAATTTTAGATAAGGTTTATAATCATTATCTTATTTTGCTTGAAAATAACAATTTATATGATGATTTGTCTTTGGTTAAAAACTATAGACTTAATTTAGATTTTTTAGATGAATATGAAAGCATTAATTATGATTTGCAAGGCTTTTTGAGTAAATTTGAAGAAGATTTGCTGTATGAAATTTCTAAATATAAAGAAACAACTATATCTTTTAAAACGAGCAAATTTAACCTTGAATATCTTTTAAAACTTGATTTTTTAAAAGATTTATGTTTAGAAATAAATATGGCTTATGAAGTGAGTCTTTCGAAGAAAAAAATCTTAAAGCAAGAGAAACTTTTAAATCATAATACTATAGTTAAATTAAAAGCTTTTGAACTTAGGCCTTTGCAATGTGCTTTTGTGATGGATGAAATTTCTAATTTTATCCGAGCGGGATTAGATCCTGAAAAAATAGCTGTTATCACTCCTGATGAAAATTTTTGCGATCTCCTAAGAATTTTTGATAAAAATAATATGCTTAATTTTGCGAGTGGGGTGAGTGTTAAAGAAAGTTTATTTTATCAAAAAATGAAAGCTTTGTATGATGGAGCAAATTCGGATGCTTTTATTTATAAAGCAGATAAGGATTATTTTGATCAACAAGAGATGATTTTTGATTATCATAATACTTTTTTGCATTATTTGGAGCTTGAATTTGAAGAATTTAAGATTTATTTTGATCAAATATGTGATTTGCAATATTTTGAAAATTTAATCAATACATTTTTAAAAGATGAAAATCAAGAGCTAATCGCTTTAGTACAAAAAGAGCTTTGTTTTATAAAAGATTTGCTTAAAAATCAAAAGTTAAAATTAAAAGAATTAATGCAGCTTTTCTTTATGCAATTAGAGCAAGTAAAGCTTAGTTATGTAGGTGGCGGAAAAGTAACAGTTATGGGACTTTTGGAAAGTAGGGGGCTCAGTTTTGATGGCGTAATCATACTTGATTTTAACGAAGAATTTATTCCAAAAAGAAGTATAAATGAGTTATTTTTGAACAATGAAGTGCGTAAAAAAGCAGGGCTTATCAGCTATGAAAGAAGAGAAAATTTACAAAGATTTTATTATGAAAATTTAATGAAAAATGCTAAAAAAATCAGTATCAGTTTTGTGGAAAATGAAGAACAAGTAAGATCGCGTTTTTTAGATGAACTTGATTTTAATTTTTATGAAGAAAAATCAGTATCTTCTAAGGCTTACTTAGATGCTTTAAAACTTGATTTTAAAGGTGTAAAATTAAATTTACATCCTATAAAAGCACCTATTTTAAGACATGATATTTTTGAAAATACTCTATCATTTTCTCGCCTTAATTTATTTTTAAACCAAAAAAGAACTTATTTTTATCGTTATATTTTAAAATTAAATGAGCCTAGAGCTTTAAACGATGAAGGTAAGGCTAAAAATCAAGGTAATTTTATCCATAAAATGCTTGAACTTTATTATAAAAATCATTCCGACAACAATTTTAATCAAGAGCTTTTTAATGATTTGTTGGAGCAAGAATATAAAAAATATGGCATTACTGATTTAGAGTTAGAAATTTTTAAACTCAAATTTGCACAATTTGCTAAAAATGAAAATGAGCATTTTAAACTAGGCTATAAAGTGATAAAGCAAGAATTTCAAAGTAATAAAATTTTAAAAATTGGAACTCATACAATTAAACTTACAGGTGTCATTGATCGTATTGATGAGCTTAATAATGAGCATTTTATCATTGATTATAAAAATGGTAAAATCCCAAGTAAATCATTTCAACTAGCTTTTTATAAAGCTTTATATGATGAAAGTGCAAGTGCTAAATTTTATGATTTAAATCAAATGCAATTTGTTGAGGAAAAGGCTAAAAGTTTAGAAGATCTAAAAGAATGTTTTAAAGATTTATTAAAGCAAAGTCAAGAGCAGATCGAATTTGAAAATGAAAAAGATGAATATTGTCCCTATAAAATGATTTATAAAAAGGATTTTAAATGAAATTTAAGCCTTTTTTAGCATTGGAAGCTAGTGCTGGAAGTGGAAAAACTTTTGCTTTAAGCGTGCGTTTTGTTGCTTTAATTTTAAAAGGAGCGAAAATTAATGAAATTTTAGCTTTAACTTTTACCAAAAAAGCAGCTAATGAAATGCAAAAAAGAATCATAGATACTTTTTTAAATTTGGAAAAAGAAAGTAAAAAAAGTGAGTATAAAGAACTTTGCGAGCTTTTAGAATGTGATGAAAATGAGCTTATATTTTTAAGGGATAAGAGAAAACAAGAATTTTTAAGACAAGAGCTTAAAATCAGCACTTTCGATGCATTTTTTAGTCGAATTTTAAGAGCTTTTGCATTGAATTTAGGACTTAGTAGCGATTTTGATATTAGTGAAGAAAAGCTTGATATTAGAGCGATTTTTTTAAAGCTTTTAGAGCGAAAAGAGTTAAAAGATTTGGCTTATTATATGGTAAATTTAGAAGAAAATCATAACTTTTTTGAAGAGCTTGAAAATTTCTATGAAAATGCGTATTTTAAAGAATGTGTAAAAATTCCAAATCCTTCAAAAGCCTTTATCAATAAAATCTATAATGAGTGGCGGATTTATTGTTTGAGTTTAAATGGCGTTAAAGGTTATAATTATTTATGCAATTATTTTAAAGATGAAGTGCTTAATTTAAGTCGATTTGCAAATTCAAATATTATAGATTTATCTAATGCACCAAAATATTTACAAGAATTAGAAAATAATGATGCAAATTTTAGCCATAAAAGAAAAGAATTTATTAAGGCTTTAAATGCTTATGCTAAAGAACTTGAAGAGTATAAGATTGCCAATTTGATGAATCTTTTAAATCACTTTAGCAAAGCTAAAGATATCATCCAAAAGGATAAAAATACTTTAAGCTTTAGTGATGTAAGTAGAAGAGTATTAGACTTGGTTAGAAGTGATTTTAAAGATATGATTTATTTTCGTTTGGATGGTTATATTTCTCATTTGCTTATTGATGAATTTCAAGATACTAGTGTGGTGCAGTATCAAATTTTAAAGCCTTTGATTGCCGAACTTGTTTCCGGTGAAGGTGTGAAAAAAAATAGAACTTTTTTTTATGTGGGTGATAAAAAGCAAAGTATTTATCGTTTTAGAAAAGGCAAAAAAGAACTTTTTGATCTGTTGCAAGTTGAATTTAAACAAATTCAAAAAGATCAGCTTACAACCAATTATCGCTCTAAGCAAATTTTGGTTGATTTTGTTAATGAAATTTTTCAAAACAAAATTAAAGATTATACCCCTCAATTTTCTTTAGAAAGTAAAAAAGGTGGTTTTGTGCGTGTGATTGAGTCTAAAGAGATGAAGACAAATGAAAACCAAGCTAAAGAAATTCGAGAAAAAACTTTAGATGCTTTATTGGAGCAGATTAGGTTTTTGGTAGGTAAAAATATTATTTATGATGATATTTGTATTTTGTGTTGGAAAAATAGTGATGCTGATATGATTTTAGACTTTTTGCAAGAACAAAATATCCCAGCTTTTACCCAAAGTAATGTTTTGCTTGAAAATAAAGCTTGCGTAAAAATACTTTTAGAGTATGCTAAATATTGTATTTTTGGCGATGAATTTTATTTGTATTTTTTGAAAGAAATGTTAGGTTTTGAGCCTTTAAGATTAAAGCTTGATTTGGCAAAAAGTGCTGTGCAAAATATACTTTATTTAGCTAAAAATTTAAAGCTTGATCTTAATGATATGGCTTTGATCCAATTTATGGAGTATGCTAAAGGTAAAGATAATTTTTTGAAGCTTTTGTTTGAACCTTGCGCTTTAACAATTATGAGTGAGCAAAATATGGGTATAAATATTATGACTGTGCATAAATCTAAAGGCTTGGAATTTAATCATGTGATTTTACTTGATAGCCTTTCAAAAAATAATCCTGATAATAAAACTATTATGCTTGAGTACGATATTGCCCAAGGATGGGAGCTTTATATAAAAGACGGTTACAGAAAGGCAACGCAAGAAAGTAATTATAAGGCGTTTGTGGATAAAATGGCAAAAGCAGATTATGAAGATGATATGAATAAGCTTTATGTTGCCTTTACGAGAGCCAAAGATACTCTTATTGTGATTAAAAGAAATTCATCATTTCAAAATGGTAATTATCCAAGCTATTTAAACACTATGCTTGATATCCAAATTCAAGAATTAGGCAGTTTAGAAACTCAAATCAGTATTAATTTGATTAAAAAAGATACATACCAAGCTTTAATACCATTTGAAAAAATCCCTTTACAAGAGATACAAAAAAAAGAAATATCTGATTCTAAAGAAATTTATTTTGGGAATGCTTTTCACTTTTTTATGCAAAATTTAAAACTTCCACAAGGAGAAAATTTTGAATTTCTTTGCCAAAAAGTTAGTAGTAAATTTAGACATTTTTTAACCTATAATGATTTTGAGAAGCTTTTTAAAAGAATAAAAAATTTACTTATTAATACTCAATTTCAAAAACTCATTGAAAATAAGATTTTATTAAAAGAACAAGCCTTGAGTTTTAAAGGAGAAATTAAGCAGCTTGATTTACTTGCTTTAAATGATGATGAGGCTATCATTATAGATTATAAAACGGGTGGGTTTTTAAAAGAAAATATAGAACAGGTAAATTTATATAAAAAGGCCATAGAAAATATTCTATTTAAGACTTCTACTAAAGCGTTTTTGGTTTATGTTTTGCAAGATAAAGTGGAGATAGTAGAGGTTTAATAAAATATTCTTAAATCTTTTGATGATGAAATTATTTCTCCGTTTTTGTCTATAAAATTCCATTTGTTGTCTAATTCAACTTTTGCTAAGTCTTGAGAAAAGTTTTCTATTTATGAACTATTACTATAATTGTAAGAGATTTTCTTTGAAATTTTTAACATCATTAAATTTAGATTTGATATTTAATTAATTATTTTCATTTGCAAGGCTTTGTTTTTGATATGAGAAAGATAAAATAATGAATTTTCGTAATTTTGAATCTTTGTTAAGTTATTTTTAGCTTTCTTTATAAACAATGATAAATAAAATAATTTTTTAAATTTTAAAAAACAAAACTATAATATAATTATTTCAGATTTAACAAATAATAAAACACTTTAAAGTATTATTTCTTATTTATTTTGATAAAATAAATTATTTTATTAAGCTTTAAATATTCTTAAATTAAGTATTAATTAAGTTAAAATAATTATAATCACATTTTCAAAAAAATTTTTTGGCAAAGGTAAAAAATTATGACAAAGATAACAAAGCCAAACGAAGTGAAACGAGAATGGATTGTTTTAGACGCAGAAGGCAAACGCTTTGGCCGTCTTTTAACTGAAGTAGCAACGATTTTAAGAGGTAAAAATAAGCCTTGCTTTACTCCTAATGTTGATTGCGGTGATTATGTGGTTATCATCAATGCTTCAAAAGCTGTATTTACAGGTGCTAATAAAGCAGAAGATAAGCTTTATCATAGACATTCGGGATATTTTGGAAGTGTAAAAAGCGAAAAATTTGGAGATTTGCTTGAAAAAAATCCTGCAAAATTATATAAATTAGCAGTTAGGGGTATGCTTCCTAAAACAAATTTAGGCAGAGCAATGCTAAAGAAATTAAAAATTTATGCAGGTAGCGAACACCCGCACACCGCACAAATTGCTAAAGAAGGAAAATAATTATGGCAACAACATATGCAACAGGTAAAAGAAAGACTGCTATCGCAAAAGTATGGATCAAACCAGGTAGTGGCAAAATTAGTGTTAATGGTGTTGATTTAAACACTTGGCTTGGCGGACATGAAGCTATAAAATTAAAAGTAGTTCAGCCTTTATTAGTAACTAAGCAAGAAACTTCTATGGATATTAAAGCAACTACTCTAGGTGGTGGTTATAGTGCACAAGCTGAAGCTTTAAGACATGGCATTTCAAGAGCTTTAGCTGCCATGGATGCAGATTTTAGAGCCCTATTAAAACCTAAAGGACTTCTTACTAGAGATAGCAGAACAGTTGAGCGTAAAAAATACGGACGCCGTAAAGCAAGAAGAAGCCCGCAATTCTCTAAACGCTAATCTTGGGCGGGATTTTTCCCGCTTTTTTTTATTTATATTACTACTTTTTATTATTTATGCTATAATTCATTTAAAAATTCTTAGATTGAATTTACTTATGAAAGGTTTTCTTATGAAAAAGTTATTATTATGTTTAGGCTTAGCAAGCGTTTTGTTTGGTGCGGATAACAATGTAAAATTTGAAATCACTCCAACTTTAAATTATAATTATTTTGAAGGCAATTTGGATATGGATAATCGTTATGCACCAGGTATTAGACTCGGTTATCATTTCGATGATTTTTGGTTAGATCAGTTAGAATTTGGTTTAGAGCATTATTCAGATGTAAAATATACAAATTCTACTCTTACTACAGATATCACTAGAACTTATTTAAGTGCCATTAAAGGTATAGATGTAGGTGAGAAATTTTATTTTTATGGTTTAGCTGGTGGAGGCTATGAAGATTTTTCGCATGGAGCATATAATAATAAAAGCGGTGGTTTTGGTCATTACGGAGCAGGTGTGAAATTCCGTCTTAGTGATTCTTTAGCTTTAAAACTTGAAACTAGGGATCAAATTTCTTTCCATAATGCAAACCATAATTGGGTTTCAACTTTAGGCATTAGCTTTGGTTTTGGTGGCAAAAAGAACAAAGAAGAATATACTCCACGCGTAGCACCACAAGTCAAATGTCCAGTAGAGCCAAGAGAAGGTGCTTTGCTTGATGAAAATGGTTGTGAAAAAACTATTTCTTTAGAGGGTCATTTTGGTTTTGATAAAACAACTATAAATCCGACTTTCCAAGCAAAAATTAAAGAAATTGCTAAAATTTTAGATGAAAATGAAAGATACGATACTATACTTGAGGGACATACGGATAATATTGGTTCAAGGGCTTATAACCAAAAACTTTCAGAAAGACGCGCACAAAGTGTAGCAAAAGAACTTGAAAAATATGGTGTAGAAAAAAATCGTATTCAAACCAAGGGTTATGGTCAAGATAAACCACGCTCGAGTAATGAAACTAAAGAAGGTAGAGCAGACAATAGAAGAGTAGATGCTAAATTCATCTTAAGATAATGAAAAAAACTATTTTGTTTGACTTAGATGGCACTTTAATTGATTCCACTGATGCCATCTTAAATTCTTTCCAAGGGGCTTTAAAAACCCTTGGATTAACTCCAAAAAATAACGAAGAAATTAAAAATCTCATAGGCTATCCTTTAGAGGATATGTTTAAAATACTTTATCAAAATAAGACAAATTTAAGTAAAGAATTTGTGTTAGCTTATCGTGAAATTTATGCACAAATTTATTTGGAACAAACCATACTCTTACCAAAAGTAAAAGAAGCTTTGGAATTGGCTTTTAAATTTAGTGATTTGGGTATAGTGACAACCAAAGGTGCTAAATTTACACCTTTATTACTAGAATATTTGGAAATAAAAGATTTTTTTAAAGTTTTAATTACTCTTGAAGATGTTGTTCATCCTAAACCCCATCCTGAGCCTATGCTTTTAGCCTTGCAAAAATTAAATAAGACAAAAGAAAACTCCTTTATGATAGGCGATACAATCTTAGATATTAAAGCTGCTATGGCAGCAAAAATCACACCTTTGGCTTTAAATTGTGGCTATGGAAATGAAAGTGAATTAAAGCAATATTCTAAAGTGTTTTCAAGTGCTTATGAAGCAATTTTTTATATAAAAGAATTAAACTAAATTGAAGTTTTTGTTAAACACCTTTTAAGAGAATTTATAGTAAATTGATAGCTGGAAATTATAAAAAAATATTGACAAAAAGGAAGGTCTCAATGGGTAAAATTATGAAGACGATGGATGGGAATGAGGCTGCCGCATATGCCGCATATGCTTTCACTGAAGTAGCCGGTATTTATCCTATTACACCCAGTTCTCCTATGGCTGATTACACTGACATGTGGGCAGCTAGTGGTAAAAAAAATCTTTTTGGAGTTCCTGTTAAAATTGTAGAAATGCAAAGTGAAGCAGGAGCTGCAGGTAGTGTGCATGGTTCATTGCAAACAGGGGCTTTGACAACAACTTATACTGCTTCTCAAGGGCTTTTATTAAAAATACCAAATATGTATAAAATTGCAGGGCAAATGCTTCCATGTGTAATCCATGTAGCAGCACGATCTTTAGCTGCACAAGCTTTATCTATTTTTGGCGATCATCAAGATATTTATGCTGCAAGACAGATTGGTTTTGCTATGCTTTGTTCGCATTCTGTGCAAGAAACTATGGATTTAGCAGGTGTAGCACATTTAGCAGCTATAAAAGGAAGAGTACCATTTTTACATTTCTTTGATGGTTTTAGAACATCTCACGAAATTCAAAAAGTTGAAGTGATGGATTATGAGCATTTTGATAGACTTTTAGATAGAAAAGCTTTGCTTGATTTTAGAAATAGTGCTTTAAATCCAGAAAACCCAAAAACACGTGGAACGGCACAAAATGATGATATTTATTTTCAAACCAGAGAATTAAGCAATCGTTTTTACGATGCTTTACCTGATGTTGTAAATGAATATATGCAAGAAATTTCAAAAATTACAGGTAGAGAATATAAACCATTTGTTTATTATGGACATAAAGAACCAGAAAGAATTATTGTAGCTATGGGTTCAGTCACTCAAGCCTTAGAAGAAGTAGTAGATCATTTAAATGCTAAGGGTGAAAAAGTAGGAGTTTTAAAAGTTTATCTTTATCGTCCATTTAGTTTAAAATATTTCTTTGATGTAATGCCAAAATCTGTGAAAAAAATCGCGGTCTTGGATAGAACTAAGGAACCAGGAAGTCTTGGCGAACCACTTTATCTTGATGTAAGATCGGCTTTTTATGGCAAAGAAAATGCCCCTATTATCGTAGGTGGAAGATATGGACTTTCTTCAAAAGATGTTGATCCAGCACAAATGATAGCCGTGTTTGAAAATCTTAAACTTGATAAACCAAAAGATGGCTTTACGGTGGGTATTGTAGATGATGTTACTTATACTTCCTTGCCAACAGGCGAAAAAATTTCACTTGGAGATGAAAGCACAATAGAATGCTTATTTTATGGACTCGGTGCTGATGGAACTGTAGGTGCAAACAAAAATTCCATTAAAATTATTGGAGATAAAACAGATTTTTATGCACAAGCTTATTTTGCTTATGATTCTAAAAAATCGGGTGGTTACACCAGAAGTCATTTAAGATTTTCTAAAAAACCTATCCGATCAACTTATCTTGTTTCAACCCCGCATTTTATCGCCTGTTCCGTAGCTGCTTATTTAGAAATTTACGATGTTTTAGCAGGAATTAGAAAAGGTGGAACTTTTCTTTTAAATAGTATTTGGAATGCGGAAGAAACCATAAGACAACTTCCAGATGCGGTCAAAAAAACTTTGGCTGAAAAAGAAATCAATTTTTATATTATCAATGCGACAAAATTAGCACGTGATATAGGGCTTGGAAATCGCACAAATACTATTATGCAATCAGCATTTTTTAAACTTGCACAAATCATTCCTTATGAAGATGCACAAAAATATATGAAAGAGCTTGCTTATAAGTCTTACAGCAAAAAAGGCGATGCAATTGTAGAGATGAATTATAAAGCTATAGATGTGGGTGCTGATGGACTTGTGAAAGTTGATGTGGATCCAAGCTGGAAAAATTTAGAAATTAAAGAAAAAGAACAAACTAATGCCTATAAAGGCACCGAATTTGTTGAAAAAATTGTTAAGCCTATGAATGCAGCTAAAGGTGATGATTTACCTGTTTCGGCCTTTTTAGGTTATGAAGATGGTAGTTTTGAGCATGGAACAACAGAATATGAAAAACGCGGTGTTGGGGTAATGGTGCCAAGATGGATTGAAGCAAATTGTATCCAATGTAATCAATGTGCTTCTGTTTGTCCGCACGCAGTGATTAGGCCATTTTTGATTAATGATGATGAAATGGCAAAAGCACCACGCGGAGTAAAAGATCACGCTTTAGAAGCTAAGGGAACTAAGGGAGAAAAATTAAGCTTTAAAATTCAAGTTTCTCCACTTGATTGTACTGGTTGTGAGCTTTGTGTGCATGAGTGCCCAACTAAAGAAAAATCTTTAGTGATGGTTCCACTTCAAGAAGAAATGGATTTTGGTGAGCAAGAAAATGCAGATTATTTGTTTAAAGAAATCAGCTATAAAGACAATATTTTGAACAAAGAAAGCACTAAAGGAGCACAATTTGCACAGCCTTTATTTGAATTTCATGGTGCATGTCCTGGATGCGGAGAAACACCTTATATTACCTTAATTACCAGATTATTTGGTGAAAGAATGATTATTGCCAATGCTACAGGTTGTAGTTCTATTTATGGGGGTTCAGCACCTTCAACTCCTTATAGAAAAAGCGTGAAAAATGGACATGGTCCTGCTTGGGGAAATTCGCTTTTTGAAGATAATGCTGAATTTGGTTTGGGTATGAAAATCGCAACTGAAAATACAAGATATCGTATTGAAAATATTATGAATGAGAATATGCAAGAAGTGCCAAATTCTTTAGCGGCATTATTTAAAGAATGGATTGCAAACAAAGACAAGGGTGCGGAGTCGGTAGAAATTAAAGATAAAATGATACCTATTCTAGAACAAAATAAAAATATTAAAGCCGTTCAGGATATTTTAAATTTGAAACATTTTTTAAGTAAAAAATCGCATTGGATTTTTGGTGGTGATGGTTGGGCTTATGATATTGGTTATGGCGGACTCGATCATGTTTTAGCAAGTGGTGAAAATGTAAATATTTTAGTGCTTGATACCGAAGTTTATTCTAATACGGGTGGTCAAAGTTCTAAGTCTTCAAGAACAGGTGCAGTTGCACAATTTGCTGCAGCAGGAAAGCCTATACAGAAAAAAGATTTGGGTCAAATTGCTATGACTTATGGTTATATTTTTGTAGCACAAGTAAATTCTACGGCAAATTATAGCCATTTAATTAAAGCAATTATGGCAGCTGAAGCTTATGATGGTCCTTCTTTGATTATTTGTTATTCTCCTTGTATTGCACATGGTATTAAGGGCGGACTTGGATACTCAGGAGAGCAAGGTGAGCTTGCTACCAAATGCGGATATTGGCCACTTTATACTTTTGATCCACGTTTAGAGGAACAGGGCAAGAATCCTTTAACTATGACAGGAAAAGAACCTGATTGGGATCTTTATGAAAGCTTTTTAATGAATGAAGTTCGTTATAATTCTTTAAAGAAATCAAATCCAGAACACGCAAAAGAGCTTTTTGAACGCAATAAAAAAGATGCACAACGCCGCTATAGACAGCTAAAGCGTATTGCTATGGCTGATTATAGCAACGAGGTTGAAAGTTAAAGATGTGAAAAAAATTATTTGTGCCATATTGTGCGTAAGCACTTTATGGGCACAAGATGAGTTAGGAGAGTATTTTAAGCTTTTATATGCTAAGAAAAATGTAGAATTCGAAAAACTTCAAAATCCTTTTTTAAATCCTACTTTTGAAAAAATCAAAAATTTAAAAATTTTTGCCATTATGTTTGATAAAGTAAAAATTAATGACAAATGGTATGAAAAAGGCGATCAGATTGATGGTGCTGTCATTATAGAGATTGATACCAAAGAAATTATAATTGAGTATGATGCTATAAAGTTTAAAGTCAGTTTTAAAGATAATGATAAGGTTGATATTTATTAAATTATTTATTTTGATTAGTGTTGTCCAAGCCATAGATTGCCAAAATCATTTATTTAATATTAATATTAATGATAACTTAAGTATTGAAGAAAGTTTGCAAGAAATTGCAAATTATTGTTCTTTTAGTATTGTAATTAAAGATCAAATTGCCAGAGATAAATTAAAAACCATTCAGAATAGTATTCACATTAAGCAAATGAGTTTAGAGGAAATTTTTGAACTTTTTATTAAAGATTACGATTTAAGTTATGAATTTAATGGCAAGGTATTAAAAATTTTTGCTATACAAACTAGGACTTTTAAGATTGATTATATTACTTCGGTAAGAGAAGGACAAAGTATCACTAAAGCTTCTGTAGATGCTAGACCTAAGCAAAGTGAATACAAAAGTACTTTTGAGGATAGTGAAGATAATATGATTAAAAGTATGGAAAAATTTAATTTTTGGGAGAATATGGAAAAGGAAATCTCTACTTTGTTAAATTTTTTATCACAAAATAATGATATTAAAGCACCAATAGTGAATGCAAATGCAGGAATTGTTATTGTTACGGGTACAAATTCTCAAATAAAACAAGTAGAGAATTATTTGCAAAATCTTCAAAATCGTCTAAAAAAACAAGTGATTATTGATGTGAGTATTATTGCAGTAAGTCTTAAAAAAATCATTCAAGTGGCATTAATTGGCAAAATTTTAATCTAGATTTTAATTCTAAACAAAAAGATAATGTTAATTCTTTTATGCAATATCAAAGTGGTCAAGGATTTGTAAAAAATTTAGGCTTAAGAGCAAATTTAAATTTTGATTCTATTATGAATTTTCTTTCTCAAAATGGAAAAATAAGTGTTTTATCAAATCCAAAATTAATGGCTTTAAATAATCAGCAAGCTATTATTTCCATAGGAGATACTATTAATTATCAACTTAAAGAAAGTTCCAAAGGCACGGAAAATGGAACAACGGTGAGTGAAAGTTATAGTAATTATTCTATTTTCATAGGCATTTTGCTTAATATTTTACCCGAAATTTCAGATGATGGAAAAATAATGCTTAGAATCAATCCAAGTTTAAGTGATTTTAAATATGCACAAGACAATCAAAGGCAAAAAGTTCCACGCACTATAGCACCCGATACAATCCAAAAAAAGCTTTCAAGTGTGGTGCAAGTTGAAAACAATCAAACCTTAATTTTAGGAGGATTAATTTCTCATACCAAAGAACAAGACGAAAATTCAGTCAATTTTTTATCCAAAATTCCACTTTTTGGGTTTTTGTTTAAAGGCGACATGGAGCATTCTAGTATTACAGAAATAGTTTTTATTATCACTCCAAGCATAGTGGATAATACAAACATTCCCAGCCTTAAAGATTTAGGATTTAAGTATTATGAATAAAATTATTACTCTTAGAAATGATATTTTTTGCAAGATTAATGATTTATTAAAAAGCAAAAATTTAATTGTTATTTGGGGCAAAAGTGGTAGTGGTAAAAGCATTTTATTGCAAAGGCTTTCAAAGTATCATAAGGTAGATTATATTAACGAAATTTTTAATAATGAAAAAGATTTTAAAAATTTAATAATGAAAAATCAATGTGATATTATTATATTAGATGAAGTTGGAATGTATGAACAAAACATCTTAGAACTCATTCGAATTTATAGTGATAAAAAAAGCTTCATACTTAGCTCTCATAAAAAAATAAAACTTTTTGAACAAGAGCATTTTAAAAGTCGCATTGGGGCAGTGTTTCATCTCAAAGAGCTTAATTTAAAAGAGATGGGTGAGTATATTATCTTAAAATTTAATATAAATTTTTCTAAGAAAGCAATGAATTTTATAATGAAAATTTATCAAGGAAATTTGAGAAATGTTGATAAAACGCTTAAGAGTTTTTGCGAGTTAAATCATTATCTCAAAAATCAAAAAAGTCAAGAATATATACTTAAGCTTAGTGCTTTGGAGAATGGATTATTGCGATGAATATGCAAGAAAGGGTGCGTGAGCTTGAGTTACAATATAAAAAATATCTATTAAAAAAATTTTTTAAATATTTA
>NZ_NFNY01000006.1 GCF_002179165.1 Campylobacter jejuni | reverse complement strand
TCATCAAGACTAAGAACTTTAACACCTTTAGAATTATCACTTAATACACCATTAGTTATTTTAGCTAAGAGATCATCTGCTAAAGCAGAATTTATTAATAAAGCACTTAAAAACAAAGTTATAAAAAACTTTTTCATAGTATATTCTCCTTATATAAGATAAAAAATTAATGTAGAGTTATTTTATCACTTAAAAAATTTTAAGTCAAATTTATAAAAGCATTATTCCATAGCCTTTTAAAAATAATCATAAAGGCTATTTAAGGGTTTGCAAGATGTTAAAATATTAATAATTTATATATTTTTTTAAATCTTCAAGCATTTTTTTAGCCATTAATTCATAGCCTTTAATGGTTAAATGCACATCTTGTAAAGAAAGTTTTTGTTCTATCCATTTATTTTTACCACCACTATCTTGCATGAATTGATGCATATCAAAAATTAAAGTCTTTTCTTCTTTTGCGACTTCATAAAGTGCTTGGCGTATGGTAAAAAAATCTGGTGCCAGTTTGTTGTAAATTTTGCCTTGCTTTTTTACTACGGTTGGTGGAGATATTAGCATAATAACGGCATTTTTATTGATAGATTTTAAAGTTTTAATCCAAGTTTTTAAATTACTTTTAAATTTATTTTTTTCAAAACCCTTAAAAAGAGCATCATTGGAGCCATAGGCAAGTATGATTAAGTCATTACGCAAAAGTTTTAATTCCTGTTCGCTGACTTTTTTGTTCCATGAAAGCCAAAGATCGCTTTTTGCGCCATTGATGGCTATGGTATCTAAAAAGGTGTTATTATTTTTATTTGTGATGAAATATCCCCCAAGTTCTGCATCTTTTTGTAAGACTGAAATTTGCAAAGGAAAAGAGAGTTCAAGTTCTTTATAAGACCATTTGTTTGGTAGTGATTTTAATTGATAATTTTTATTTTGAGCATCTTTAATGTTAAAGGCGTTTGTGGCTTGCTTGGCTTTAAACAAAAAACCTATATTAAATTTTTTCTTGTCTAAACTCGTGTCAAGTGTGATTTTAGCATCTTTTTTTTGAGCTTTAGCAATGATGCCGCCTAAAGGAAAATCATATCCTGCATTAGTGGGATTTCTTGAGTTTAAAATTTGAAAATCTTTATAGGAATATTTAAGATTAAGATTTTGTTGATATTTGGGTTGCAAAGGATAGGCAAAGCCTATGGAGGTTGATTTGATTAGATATCCTCGAATAACACGCGGAAAAAAATCTGCAGCCATATGAGAATCTCCATAAATTCTAATAGCAATATTTCTACCATTTTCTAGTTTTTTTTCTAGTTGTTTAAGTTCTTGTTTTGAAGCATAATTTGTTAAAGAAAGCTGATTTTTAGTTTGATTGAGTATTTCATCGATAATATTGTTTGTGTCATTTGCATTAAGTTTTGTTAAAAATATAAGAGCTAATAAAAATAATTTTATTTTATTGTTTGACATTTTCTTCCTTGATTTTTATATGTTCGAGTAAAAGTTTAGACATTTCTTTAGCGCCATTTGGAGTAAAATGAACTCCATCATCGGTTCTCATTTTTATGCTTTTATTGTTTTCATCTTTGATATAGGTTGAAAATTTATCATTGATACTAAAAAATAGTTTTGTATTGATAAAAATTTGATTATTTTTTAAAATTTCTTCACTATAAATTTTATTTAGTATTTGTATTTTTTTATTTAAATCTTCTTTTTTTACAGGTGGAATTTCAAACCAAAGGACTTTTGCATGGTTTTGTTTGGCTATATTGATGATTTCATCGACTCTGTGGGTATAAATTTTTACCCAACTATCTGTGCCAAAACGATGATAATTTCCACCTTTTTTAATATCCCAAGGATCGTTTGCTCCGAGTAAAACAACCAGATATTTAATATTAGGATTTTTTGCAAAAGCTTCTTTTGTGGCCTTTGACCAGTCAAAATAAGACTTATAAGAAAGTCCTGTATTTTGTTTGCTAAGATCACTTGCCTTAAAACCTAAACTTCTTAAATCACGATTTAAAGCAATTGCGACACCTTGCATTAAAGAATCCCCAATAAATAAAAACTCATCATCGGGATTTATTGCTAGTTTGGTATTATCAATAAAACTGATATTTTCATCTTGATTTTTTTCTATGTTTATTTCGCTTATGGGGCTAATATTTTCGTCAAAATTTATATTTGAGTCTGTAAAAACAATACTTACATTTTCATCAACGCTGTTTTGATTTTCTTGAATATTTTCTTCTGAATTTTGCGGTAAGGGTTCATTGCTAAGTATGGCACGGATTTGTTCGAGTTTGACTTTAAATCCATTAGCTTCTTTTAATATATCATTTTGTGGATAGAATACAATATGATATTTTTGTTCAATATAAGAACTAATGCTTTGATTCATCACAAGACAAACAAGCGCAAAAACTAAAGCCAAAATAAAGAAAAATCTAACAATACCCATTTAAAAACTCGAATAAATAAAATCAGGAATTCCATTTGGCATAAAGGCAAATACAAAGAGTAAGATAAAAGCAATTACAAATGGTTTTAATAAAAATGGCGTAAGATTTAAAATTTTAACGCAGTGGTCCTTAAAATTTATAAACAAAGGATAAATCATAAAAAGCACCGCAAAGCTTGCCAACATATAAATATCATTGTAGCTTGGAATTTGAAAGAAATTATTATAGTAAGCTTTAAAATATTCTAAGGCATCATCTAAATTTTTATTATAATAAAAGAAAATCCAAGTAAAACATACAAATTGAAAAGTTAAAAATCTTCCTAAAGCAGGAATTTTTTGAAGACTAAATTTGCTTAAAGCGATTAAGTGTATGAAAGCGATTCCAATACCATGTAACAAGCCCCAAAGTGCAAAAGCTAAAGTGCTTCCATGCCACAATCCTGAAAGAATAAAAGCAATGAGTATATTTGCAATGGTGCGAGGTATGCCTTTTCTATTTCCTCCCAAAGGAATATAAATATAATCTCTTATGAAAGTTGAAAGGCTTATGTGCCACCTCGCCCAAAATTCTTTTAGGTTTTTAGCTAAATAAGGCATATTAAAATTTGGTGGAAGATTAAAGCCTAGCATTAAAGCAAAAGCACAAACTAAATCAATATAGCCACTAAAATCACAATAAATTTGCACTGCATAAGCATAAATTGCACTTAAAAGTTGTATGAAGTTATAAGATTGTGGAAAATCTAAAATGCTTTTAGCATAAATTCCTAGATAATTAGCTATCAATACTTTTTTTACTATACCAAAGATGAGTAAAATAACGATTAAATTTGCATGTTTAAATTCGCGTTTTTTGTAAGCTTGTTCGAAAAAAAATGAACTACGCATAATAGGCCCAGAAAGCAGGGTTGGGAAAAATGATAAAAAGGTTGCTAAATTTAAAAAGCTTTCTAAATGATGCTTTTTATACACATCAACAAGATAAGTGATGGAAGCAAAGGTATAAAAACTAATACCTATAGGCAATACAAGATCGATGTTTAAAAATTCAAGCCCTAAGAAATTAAGCACTTCATCAAGACTTCCTTTGATATTTGGAAAATATTTGAAAAAGCATAAATTTAAAATAATAAAACTTATGCAAGTAGCGAAAATATAGCGTTTTCGACGCACAAAAATGAGTAGGGCAAAAAAATGGATAAAGAAAGTATAAACAAATAAAATTAAAGCAAAATAAGGATTAATTAAAATATAAATAAGATATGAAAAGGCTAAAATCAAAATATTTTGTGCTTTATAATCATCTTTAAACAACCAGTAGATAGCAAAAAAAACTATCATTAAAACACTAAATTCTAAAGAAAAATAAGTCATATTCTACCTAAAATTATAATTTTAATTTTTGCCTTTTTTGGTTATGAGATATTATTTTTTGGTCATTGCTAAATTTTTAATATACTGATCAGCTAAATATAAACCATTGCCATTATTACCAATAAGTTTAATTTTATCCACTATACCACGAAAAAGTGCTTCTTCTTCATGTTGCTCACTCACATACCATTGAAGAAAATTAAAGGTTGAGTAGTCTTTATTTGCTAGCATATGTTCTACAAGCTCATTGATAGATTTTGTAATGCTTTGTTCATGCTCATAAGTTTTTTCAAAAACATCAAGTAAAGATTTGAAATTATGTTCGGGTTGTTTTACTTCTTTAAGTTCTACATGTGAGTCAGTTTCATTAAGATAAGTGATAAGTTTTTTTGCGTGTTCACTTTCTTCGCTTGCATGGGCAAATAAAAAAGCTCCCGCACCATCAAGGCTATTTTCATAGCACCAAGAACTCATACTTAAATATAAATTTGCTGCATACATTTCTTTATTGATTTGCTCGTTAAGCAATTTTACAACTTCTTTTGAAAGCATTTTTTATCCTTTTTATAGAAATTAAAATAATTTTAATAATGATATATCGATTTATTTAAAAAACACATAAAATTTTTTTAATTTTTCTAAATTATTGTAAAATGAAATTTCCTTTAACAATGTTATATTTAAATCTTTGGAATTTTTAAAGAGTAAAATTTTTTTGTCTTTGAAGGTGGAATTTATTTCCGCTGCGAAGTTTAAAAAGGTTGGACGGGGTAGGCCTTTAGGTGGGTCAAGGGAGCATAACTCCTTGTCGCAAGACAAAAACTGCGTTTTTTGTTGCGAAGTTAAAATGTTTCCAAAAAGTTTCCAAGTTTTTTTACACTTTCATTACTTTTTTTAAAAGTAAGGAGAAAATATGAAAAAAATTCTAGCTTTGAGTGTGGCAAGTTGTGCGTTTTTTAGTGCTTTGAATGCTGCAGATTTAAAAATTGCAGGTAGCTCAACCGTGTATCCTTTCACTTCATTTGTTGCTGAAGAATATGCAGCAATTAATAATGCCAAAACCCCTATTGTGGAAAGTTTAGGCACAGGAGGTGGATTTAAGGTATTTTGCGAAGGAATCACTGATATTTCTAATGCTTCAAGACCCATAAAATCAAGTGAGTTTGAAGCTTGTCAAAAAGCAGGAATTACTGATATAGTAGGCATTATGATAGGTTATGATGGCATAGTTTTAGCCCAAAATAAAGCCAATTCGCCTTTAAATATCACAATGAAAGAACTTTTTTTAGCATTAGCTAAAGAAATTCCACAAGATGGCAAACTTATACCAAATCCTTATACAAATTGGCAACAAATTAATAAAAAATTACCAAATCGTAAAATCACTATCTATGGTCCTCCGTCAAGTTCAGGCACGAGAGATACCATAGAAGAACTTGTAATGAGCGAGGTTTCTAAAAAAATTCCAGAATACAAAGGTGCTTATAAAACCATCCGTCAAGATGCGGCTTTTATACCAAGTGGGGAAAACGATAATTTAATCGTTTCAAAATTAAGTGTTGATAAAGATGCTTTTGGGCTTTTTGGATACGGCTTTTTATCGAGCAATGAAGATAAAATCAATGCTGCAACGATCGATAACATAGAAGCAAATGCAAAAAATATCATGGAAGGCAAATATGAACTTGCAAGAAGCTTATATATTTATATTAATGCCAAGAAAAATCCAAAAGAAAGTTTTGAATTTGCAAAAATTTATATGAGTGATGATTTGGCAAAAAGTGGTGGTGAGCTTGAAAAAATAGGACTTGTTCCTTTAAGCAGTGAAAATTTAAAAGCCACACAAAAACACATAGAAGATAGAAAAATTTTAAATGAAGAGCTTGTAAAAGCTGGAAAAGTTTTTTAAGGAAAAGCTTTGCTAAAAGAAAAAATCATCAAATTCGCACTTTTTTTATGTGCTTTTGTAAGCGTGATAGTAAGTTTTGCTATCATGCTTACGATTTTAATCGAAGCTTTAAAATTCTTTCAAAAAGAAAGTGTAATCACTTTTTTATTTTCAAGCGAGTGGGCAGCAGATGCAGCGTTTATGAGTGCTGATGGCACAAGTAAACAAGGTGTTTTTGGCGCACTTTCCTTATTTTGGGGTACTTTTTATATTTCTTTAATCGCTATGCTAACCGCCTTACCTTTGGGTGTAATGTGTGCTTTATATTTGGGCGTTTTTGCAGGCAAAAAATCTAAAAATTACTTAAAACCTATTTTAGAAATCATTGCAGGAATTCCAACCGTTGTTTTTGGATTTTTTGCCGCTATAGTTGTAGCACCTTTTATCGTGTGGTTTTTCGCACTTTTTGGCATTAATGCGAGTTTTCAAAGTGCTTTAGGGGCTGGATTTATCATGGGTATTATGATAGTGCCTATTGTGGCTTCTTTGTCGCAAGATTGTATCGAAGCGGTAAGCGAAAAAAGAATAAATGGAGCTTTAGCCTTAGGAATGACAAAAAAAGAAGTGGTTTTTGCTGTGATTTTACCTGAAGCCATTCCAGGTATAGTAGCATCTTGTCTTTTGGGGCTTTCAAGAGCTTTGGGTGAAACCATGATAGTGGTAATGGCAGCTTCTTTGCGTCCAAATTTAACCATGAATTTCTTAGAAGATATGACAACGGTTACAGTTAAAATCGTCGAGGCATTAAGCGGGGATCAAGCTTTTGATAGTTCTTTAGCTTTAAGTGCATTTTCTTTGGGTTTGGTACTTTTTATCATCACTTTAATTATCAATATGTTCAGCGTTTATCTCATCAATCGCTTCCATAAAAGGAAAAATTTATGAAAAAACTTTTCAAAAAAAGACAAAAGGCTTCAAAATCTTTTAAAAGACTTTGTAAAATGGGACTTTATATTAATCTCGTTTTTCTTTGTATTTTTTTAACAAGTGTAGCCTATCTTGGAGTAGGGGCTTTTAAACAAACTTATATCTTTGCAGAGCCTGATAGAAATTCAAATATTTATGAGCTTTTATCACGCACAGAACAAAGGAAAATTAGAACCGGACAAATTACGCAAAGTTCATGGCTTTTAGCAAATTCAGAAGTGGATCAGTATATGAAAGAAAATTATAACCGCTTAGATGAAGAGCAAAGAAAATTAGTGGATGAATTAATCCAAAATGGCAAAATAAAGCTTCAATTTAATACCAATTTCTTTTTAAATGGAGATTCTAAATCACCTGAGAGTGCTGGAATTTTATCTTCTATCGTAGGGACTTTGCTTGTAATGCTTGTTTGTATGGCGGTGAGCGTGCCTATTGGAATTGGGGCGGCGATTTATTTGGAAGAATTTGCACCACAAAATATGTTTACTCATTTTATAGAAGTTTGTATTAATAACTTGGCCAGTATTCCTAGTATTTTGTTTGGGCTTTTGGGACTTGGAGTGTTTATTAATCTTTTTGGAATGCCTAGATCAAGTGCTTTGGTAGGTGGTCTTACTTTGGCGATTATGAGTTTGCCTATTATCATTGTTTCAACTAAGGCAGCTTTAAAAAGTGTGGATGTAAATATGAAAAACGCCGCTTATGCTTTAGGTATGACTAAAGTGCAAATGGTAAAAGGTATAATGCTACCTTTAGCAATGCCTATGATTTTAACAGGGTCTATTCTTACTCTAGCACAAGCTATTGGCGAGACTGCACCTTTGATGATTATTGGTATGATAGCTTTTATTCCAGATGTTGCCAATTCAGTTTTTGATGCAACAAGCGTTTTGCCTGCTCAAATTTATTCATGGTCAGCTATGCCAGAACGTGCATTTTTAGAGAGAACTGCAGCAGGTATTATCGTGCTTTTGGGACTTTTAGTGGTGCTAAATCTTAGTGCAATACTTTTAAGAAAATATTTTCAAGGAAGGTTAAAATGATAGCAAAAACAACAAATTTAAATTTATTTTATGGTAAAAAACAAGCTTTATTTGATATCAATATGCAAATACAAAAAAATAAAATCACCGCATTAATCGGTGCTTCAGGGTGTGGAAAATCAACATTTTTGCGTTGTTTTAATCGTATGAATGATAAAATCGCAAAAATTGATGGACTGGTAGAAATTGACAATAAAGATGTGAAAAATCAAGATGTGGTGGTTTTGCGTAAAAATGTGGGTATGGTTTTTCAGCAACCCAATGTCTTTGTAAAGAGTATTTATGAAAATATTTCTTATGCACCAAAACTTCATGGAATGATTAAAAGCAAAGACGAAGAAGAAGCTTTGGTGATGGATTGTCTTAAAAAAGTAGGGCTGTTTGATGAGGTAAAAGATAAATTAAAGCAAAATGCTTTAGCACTTTCAGGCGGACAACAACAACGCCTTTGCATTGCAAGAGCTTTGGCGATAAAACCTAAACTTTTGCTTTTAGATGAGCCAACTTCTGCACTTGATCCTATAAGTTCGGGTGTTATTGAAGAGCTTTTAAAGGAATTAAGCTATAATCTTTCTATGATCATGGTGACACACAATATGCAACAAGGTAAACGCGTGGCTGACTATACGGCATTTTTTCATTTAGGAGAGCTTGTGGAATTTGGTGAAAGCAAGGAATTTTTTGAAAATCCAAAAGAAGAAAAAACCAAGGCTTATTTAAGTGGTGCTTTTGGGTGAGATTTTTTTAAATTTAAATTTCAATTTTAAACAAGCAGGTATATAATTATGATTTAAGCTTAAATTTTAAGTTTAAATCATTAAAACATTTCAATAAATTAGTTTAATTTTTACATTGTTTTTGCTTTGATAAGATATAAAGTTTTTAATTTAAAGTTTATTTTCCTTTTTTAAAAAGAAAGATAAACTTTAAATTTTATTTTTTGAGAAATAAAAACTTTAAAAATAAAATTTATTTTTTACCTAAATATTCTTTTTCTTCTTAAATTCCCTTTTAAGCTTAGATACATCTTTAAAATAAAATTTCAAATATCCACCTTTACACCAGTTTTTATGAGCTTTAATGAGTGCTTCGCCTAATTTATAAGTAAAACATTCTTTTTCTTTTAAAGCTTCACTATAATCAGAATAACTTTCTAAAGGTGGTAAGATTTTATTAGCTAATTTCAAATTTGTATTTTGTTCTTTATGGGCTATAGTAATAGCCATAAGTATAAAAGGCATTTTTAAAACGCCTTTTATACTTTTTGAATTAGTTATTAAAGCGGCTCCTAGTTTATAGGCTAAGTGATTATGAATTCTTGCTTTAGCTGAGTTGGTACTTGCTAAATGTAATAAAGTTCTTTCATTGTTTAAATCACTGATTTGTTTTTGCAGTGGGGCAAATTTGATTAGGCCTTGTCTTTGATTGTATTGTTCTGTTATGATTTTAAAATCTTTTAAATAGTAGCACAAATGGCTAAAATCATATTCTTTGCCTAAGTTAATGTCTTCGTCTATAAAATTAACTTCTTCTAAAATTTCATTTTGCGGCAAAAGTAAAAATCCTATGATGCCCACTTGTTTATTGTTTTCGAATTTTTTATCATAATTGTCATATCTTGGCCTTTTTGTATTTTCATCAAAATGGAAATGGACTATAATTTCTTCATCAATGATAAAATCGTAATCAAGTAATCTAAAATTTTGATATGGGAATGCAAATACCGCATTCTTTTGTTTTTTGTTTTCAAATATGCAACAAGAGTGAAAACCTTTTGCTGTAAAGCATTCATTCCAGGTATGCACTCCTACTATTTTCATCCCAAGGTATTTTTTTGGAAAATTAATCTTCTTTGTTTCATTTTCTATTCTTAAAACATTTTCACGATGAAGATAAGATCTTATATTGCAAAAATCATTTTTATTTTTTGTATCCATAAAATCGCTCAAGTCTAAAATTTTAAAATTGGGTATTTTTAGATTTGGAATTTGTTTTGGTGTTTGAAAAAGTTTTAAATTTTCCTTGATTTTTTGAGCCATTTTTGTATAAATATAAGGTATTGGGTGTGTAAAATCAATAATTTTAGTATAAAAATCCATTAAATTTTCTTTTAAACAAAATTTATAAGTATCTATAAAATTAAAGCCATATTTTTTACATTGAATTTTATGAAAAGATGTATATTTTCCACCGCAAAATATATAGTGGTGCCATTGTATGACTAAAACCTTTTTTTGCAATTTACTTAAAATTTTATAAAAACAATGATAAACTGCTAGAAGATGTTTTTGTTGCATTTCATTGCTCATAAAACCTCTGTTTGCAATATTAAGAATAATTAAATCCGATTCTTTTATGATATTTTGGTTTTCTTTTCTATAAAAATTATATATATGATTAAAAGGATGTGACGCTGGATAGGCAAATGAACTAACTTTTATATTGTCTTCTTGTAATGCTTTTGCAAAGGCACTATTCCAAGTGGATTCACAACAACCAAATAGCAATATATTCATAAGTTAAACGCTTTTTTTATCATTTTTTCTATATTTTCAAAGCTTTCAAAATTATTTTCTTCAATATAGTCAAAATCGAGTTCTTGTTTGTAAAAATTTTCAATTTCAGTAATTAATTTCATAATATCTAAGCTATCAATCAAACCACTGCTTACTAAATTTTTAGAATTTTCATCAATATTGCTTTTGCCTATATTTTCAAAAAATTGTTTGATTTCTTTCATTTTTTCTCCTTAAAATTTTTTAAATAACTCCTATCAATCTTCCCATTATTATTCAGCTTAAACTTATCAAGTCTTATAAACTCACTCGGTATCATATAAGAGATGAGTTTTTCTTTGCAAAAGCTTTTTAGATTAAGCTCTTCATCACTTTCATAAAAACAAATGATTTTTTCTTTAAAAATACAAGCTGTATTTTTTACCTTTTCGTGAGAATTTATCACGCTTTCTATCTCGCCAAGTTCTATTCTATGTCCCATGTATTTAATTTGATTATCAGCTCTTCCATAGCATAAAAGTTCGCC
>NZ_NFNY01000088.1 GCF_002179165.1 Campylobacter jejuni | reverse complement strand
TCTAAAATTTCTCACCCTCATTAAAACACTATTTTATCATTGCTTATATTTTTTAAACAATGATAATTTCATATTTTTATGAATTTGACTTAAATTTTATTAAGTGATAAAATAAATCTACATTAATTTTTATCTTATAAGGAGAATTTACTATGAAAAAGTTTTTTATAACTTTATTCTTAAATGCTTTATTAGTAAATTCTGCTTTTGCAGATGATCTCTTAGCTAAAATAACTAATGGTGTATTAAGTGATAATTCCAAAGGTGTTAAAGTTCTTAGTCTTGATGAGATGAAAGAGGTTAAGGGTGGGTATCAAGTTGTTGCTGGAAATGTAAGTGATTATACAATAGGCTCTATTAGAACTACAGAAGCCATGGCAATAGCCATTCCAACATTATTTGAGTTATCCACTGGTGGTATATGTGATATGGGAACAACTTCAAGTTGTTATATTCCGGGATCTGAAATAGCATATGGACATCCGGAGCATTATACTATTAGCAAAACAAGATATAAAGAGTTAATGGCAGTTACTAACAATAATCCAACAACACGATTTATAGCTTTTACCCTAAAAAGGACTATAAATTGGAGTAATCCATACAATCCAATGGTGTATTACACAATAGGAGCATCAACTGTTGGTTTAAATAATAATGGATTAATATATAAAATTAATTCTAATATAGGTAGTAATACAATGATAAGAGAAATGTCAGCTGTTTATCAGCAACAACTTAAAAAAGGAATGGGGTTATAAAACCCCGTATTGTTTATGATAAATTATACGATTAATACAGCATATGCTGGATTTAAAGCTTTATATGTAAACTCTCATAAATATACAGAACCATCAAAGCAAAACCAATTTATGAGTTATGATGTGGATAAAGATGGGTATTTCACAAGTGAATTTAATAAAAAAGCAGGAATTCCTGAAGATATAAAAATCCATTCTAGCACTATGGAAAATTTTATTAAGGCTCAAAATAATGCGAATTTAAAAAGCTATACAAATATCGATATTGCAAAAACCATAGGAAATGCTTATAAAATAGTTTCTCAACTTATAGAAAAAACTCCTGAATTAAAAGGAGAAAATAGCTTTTCAAAAGAAGATTTAGCAAATTATTTTCCGCAAAATTACTTAATAGATAAAAACACTTTAGAAGTAAAACAAACTTTTTCTTATGAAGAAATGAAAGGCATTATTGCACAAGGTGGATTTAAAAATATTAATAGCAATGAAAAATTAAGTCCTAGTTTTTTTAACTTTGATAATACGGATGAAAAATCAGAACTTTTACCTTTTAATCCTGATATTTTGCATAGTGCAAAAAATACCGCTTTGTCTTGGGATGCTAGTGCTGATAAATATACAAATAATGATGGATCTATTACTATGGGTGGTTTATTAATAGGATTTTTATCTAATAATGTTAATACTGGGGTAACTGCACAACCTTTAATTGCTGGCGAAACAACTATATGGGGAAAGTTACAAGGACTTGACAACTCTTTAAGTGAAAACAAAATCAAACAGCTTAATGATAAACTTAGCAATGCTTATTTTTCAAATTTAAGCGATGTTTTTGCATTGCTTAATGGCACAAGTGATGTTAAAGAATTTGAAAACAAATTAAATAGTTTAAATCAAAAAAATGAAATAAATTCAAGTAGTTTTTTAGAATGGGTGCAAAACATTACAAATGAACATCAAAAATCTTTATTTGAGATTTTAAAACAAAAAAATACCAAATTGGTAAGCGTTAATATAATAGCCTAAATTATACATTTTTAATTAAGTCAAATTTCTATTTCTACCTTTTGCATTGGTAGAAATGATTTTTATTCATCTTGCAAAAGGGATATCAAATGATAAATAACATAAACTCAAATTTAAATTATAATTATATAAATAACACAAATAATTTAAATTCTAAAAAGAATACCCAAATAAATAATTTAAATAATAATACAAAGGAATTAAATTTAAATAACACTTCTACAAAAGAAATAAATTTAAATAACAATATTAATAATGCCAACGCCTTAAACAATAACAACAATATTTCTTTAAATAACAAAAACACCCAAAATCCAATTCAAATTTCAAATTTGGTTAGTGATAAATCAGAGGCAACAAATCAAATTCTAGGCTATGGAGTAGATAAAGACGGCTTTTTTACAAGTGATTTTAATGAAGCCGCAGGAATTCCTAAAGATTATAAGATTTATGCTAAAGATGTGGAAAGTTTTGTAGAATGGGAGACAGGAGATAGATATTTTTATGCAACTCATACTTCAATAGATATTGCAAAAACTATAGGAAATGCTTATAAAGTGTTTTCACAACTTATTCTTAAAACTTCAAATTCTAGTTTTACTGAAGAAGAATTATCAAATATGCCTTATGCTTTTGTTTTAGATCAAAATCTTAATGTTACTAAAACTTTTACTAAAGATGAATATGAAAAGATAAATTTAACTCAAAATAGAATTAATTTAACTTTTAATACTTTTTCTGATCGTGGATTTGAGAAAATCAGTATCGACAATATTTTAAATCATAGTAATGGCGATGTAAGATTAAATAAAAATGCTTATATCAACGAAGATGGTAGCGTAGATAAAGGTGGAGTTTTAATGGCGTTTCTTAATTCTCAAAAATTT
>NZ_NFNY01000021.1 GCF_002179165.1 Campylobacter jejuni | reverse complement strand
AAATAATATATTTTTATTATAATATAAAAATGATTATAATGCCAATAAAATATTTAAATTACATCAAAAAAAGGAGAAAATTTATGATAAAAAATTTAGAACATTTCAGAAATATTTTTATTTCAAATTTTAAAGGTTTATTTTTTACCGCGTGCATAGTTGCTTTTGCAATGTATCTTTCGAGCATTCAAAGCATTAAGGATACCACTCATTTGGCTGCAACAGCTTTTGCGATTATTATAGGTGTTTTGCTTTCGCCTTGGTTTTTTAAATATCAGCATCATTTGCAAGCTGGAGTGCATTTTAGTGCCAAAAAACTTTTAAGACTTGGCATTATTTTGTATGGATTTAATATCACTTTAACTGAGCTTTTAAGTGTGGGATTTAAGGGATTTATACTTTCTGCAATTGTAATATTTTTTGTTTTTATATTTGCCTTAATTGTAGGTATTAAAATTTTTAAGCTCGATAAAGAAACTTCTATGCTTGTGGGTGCAGGAAGTGCTATTTGTGGTGCAGCTGCGGTTTTGGCTTTGGAATCAAGTTTAAAAAGTGATCCTTTTAAGGGAATTTTAGCTGTCGGAACTGTAGTTATTTTTGGACTCATTTTTATGTTTTTATATCCTTTAGTTTTTTCTTTTGAGTTTTTACCATATTTTGATCAAAATGCTATGGGAATTTATATGGGTGCGACTTTGCATGAAGTGGCAAATGTAGCAGGTGCTGCTGAAATGGCTAAAGATATGACAAATTTTGAACAAGGAGCGGCAAATATTGCTATTATTATTAAGATGATGCGAGTAATTTTACTTGTGCCATTTTTGTTGATTGTTACTTATTTTTTTGCTAAAAATCAACACTCAAGTGGCGGAAAAACAGCAAAAACCATTACAATACCTTATTTTGCTTTTGCTTTTTTGATTATGATAGTTGTAAATACATATTTGGCTAGTAAAGAAAGTTTTTTAGGTATTGCTACAAGCGATATTATAAGCGTAGGAAAAATGCTTTGCACGATTTGTATAGTGTTTGCTATGGCGGCTTTGGGACTTCAAATTGATTTTAAGAAATTTTTAAAGAGCGGTTCTAAAGTTTTTGGTTTGGCTTTTGTTTTGGGGCTTGTTTTAATTTTTGGAGGATATTTTTTAACTTTGGCTTTTCATGGAATACTTTGGTAATAAAAATTATTTTTTAGAAAAAATTATTTTTATTTAAAAACTATGCTATAATAAAATTACAAAAATAATATTTTATCTATAGAAAGGAAAAATAATGAATAAAGTTATTTTTAGTGTTGCAGCTTCATTGTTGCTCGTTTCAGGTTTAAGTGCGGTTTCTTTTAAACAAGATAGTTTAAAGATCGGTTTTGAAGGCTATAAAACAAAGGAAATGGTTGGAGTTAGTGGAGAATTTAAAGATGTTAAATATAAATTTTCTAAAAACACTCAAGATTTGGCAAATTATTTAAAAGGTGCTAAAGCCACCATAAAACCTAGTAGTGCTTTTATGGGCGAAGGTCTTGATGCAATTACGGACAATATTACAAAAGTATTTTTTCCAAATTTGCTTGGAAATTCAGATATAAAAGTACTTTTTCAAGATGTGGTAATGGGTGAAAATAAAGGTGTGATTTCAGCTAAAATCACTATAGATAAAAAAAGTACCTTAGTGCCTTTAAGCTATACTATAGAAAATAATAAATTCGTAGCAAAAGGACAGCTTGATTTACACACTTTTAAAAATGGTTCAAAAGCATTAAAAGCTTTAAGTGATGTTGCTGCTGGACATGGTGGAATTTCTTGGCCTTTGGTTGATATAACTTTTAGTGCTGATGTTGAGTAGTTTAAAGTAGCCTTTTTGGCTGCTTTAAAATACAATATTTTCTAAAATTATTTTCAAAAATTTTATATTCTTTTAAGTCTTTTAACTCTTCATAAATTTCACTGCCTTTGTATAAAGCAAATTGTGTATTTTCATTGCATAAATTCACACAAATTTCAAGTAAGGGTTTGACATCCATCAAAGCTCTTGAAGTGATAATATCGGCTTTAAAATCAAAGCTATGATTTTGTACTTTTTCTTTATAAATATTTAAATTTGATAAAGCACATTCTATCTTTACCATTCTTAAAAAAGAAGCTTTTTTGGGATTTGGTTCAAAAAGATGAAAATGTCCTTTTAGTAAAAGGGCTAAAAAAACCGCAGGAAATCCCGCACCGCTTCCTATATCTGCGATATTTTCCGCCTTTTGAAAATCAAAAAATTTTAAAATTTCAATGCTATCAAGGATGTTTTCATCGATATTTTTAAAATTTGTAAGATTGTGGATGTGATTAAATTTAGCTAAAAGCTCTTTATAAATTTGAATTTTGCGTTTAAAATCTTCCTCATTAAAATCATTTAAGCGAGTGTGTAAAAAATCTAAATTCAAAGTAAATGTCCCATTTTACTTTGTTTTATTTGCAAATATGAAGCGTTGAATTTATTTGCATCGATGATGGTTGGCACACGCGTGATGATTTTATCTTTTAAGCATTCTATTTTTAAAGGATTATTTGTGAGTAAATTTAGCTTTGAAATTCCATAATACTTTAGCATAAAATCTACGATTTCATAAGTTCGTTCATCGGCTTTAAAACCAAGCTGATGATTAGCTTTTATCGTATCAAATCCTTTATCTTGCAAAGCATAAGCATTAACTTTATTAAAAAGTCCGATTCCCCTTCCTTCTTGTCTTAGATAAATCACCATTCCACCATTTTTTTCTATGTATTTTAGTGAAAATTCAAGCTGTTCCCCACAATCGCATTTTAAACTCCCCAAAGCATCGCCAGTTAGGCATTCTGAATGAATTCTTAAATTCAATACATCTTTTGGCTCATTTTTAAAAATACATAAATGTTCTTTTTCACTTTCTTTAAAGCTTTGTATTTTAAATTTTCCCCATTTACTAGGTAAATTTGCAATTTCTGAAATTTTTATATCCATTAAATACTTTCTAAATATAATTTATGTTAAACTTTGCATTAATTTTATCAAATAAAAGGACAAAAAATGTTTAAAAGATTTAGAAGATTAAGATTAAATGAGAATTTAAGAGTCATGATAAGAGAAAATTCCTTAAGTGTCGATGATTTGATTTATCCGCTTTTTGTGGTAAATGGCAAAGGAATTAAAAATGAAATTTCATCTATGCCTGATGTTTTTCAGATGAGTTTAGATGAAATTTTAAAAGAATGTAAAATTATAAGTGAACTTGGCATAAAAGCGATCATTCTTTTTGGTGTCCTTGAAAATGATAAAAAAGATAGTTGTGGAAGTGATGCATTAGATGATGAAGGACTTATCGCAAGAAGCATAAGAGAAATAAAAAAAGAATTCCCAAATCTTTTTGTGATAAGCGATCTTTGTTTTTGCGAATATACAGATCATGGACATTGTGGGATTATCGATCCAAAAACCAAAAGTGTGGATAATGACTTAACTTTAGAAATTTCTGCCAAACAAGCCTTAGTTCATGCAAGAGCAAGGGTTGATATGATAGCGCCTAGTGGAATGATGGATGGCATTATAGAAACCTTACGTGAAGCTTTAGATAAAGAGGGTTTTGAAAATTTACCTATTATGGCGTATTCGACTAAATTTGCTTCAAGTTATTATGGGCCATTTCGCGATGTAGCAGATTCAACACCGAGTTATGGCGATAGGAAAAGTTATCAAATGGATTTTGCAAATGGCAAAGAAGCTTTAGAAGAAAGCTTAGAAGATGAAGCACAAGGAGCAGATATTTTAATGGTAAAACCGGCTTTAGCTTATCTTGATGTGGTGAAAGAAATTTCGCTGCATTCAAATTTACCTCTTTGTGTTTATAATGTAAGTGGCGAGTATGCTATGTTAAAAGCAGCAAAAAAGGCTGGGGTGATTGATTATGAAAAAGTTCTTTATGAAACAATGATAGCCTTTAAAAGAGCGGGTGCAAAGCTAATCATCACTTATCACGCTAAAGAATTAGCCAAAATGTTAAGGGAAGAATAATGAGACATTTTTTAAGCTTAAGAGATTTTTCAAAAGATGAAATTTTAGGCCTTGTGGAATTTGCGGGCGAACTTAAAAGAAATCCTAAAAAACTTTTACAAGATAAAACTTTAGCAATGATTTTTGAGAAAAATTCAACTAGAACTAGAATGGCTTTTGAACTTGCCATCACAGAACTTGGTGGAAAAGCTTTGTTTTTAAGCAGCAATGATTTGCAACTTAGTCGTGGCGAGCCTATAAAAGACACGGCCAGAGTGATTGGAGCGATGGTTGATTTTGTGATGATGAGAGTAAATAAACATGAAAGTTTAGTCGAATTTGCTAAGTATTCTAAAGCACCGGTTATCAATGCTTTAAGTGAGCTTTATCATCCAACGCAAGTTTTAGGCGATTTACTCACCATAAAAGAATATAACAAAATGCAAAATAATACCGCAAAAGTAGCTTTTGTGGGTGATAGCAATAATATGTGTAATTCTTGGCTTATTGCATCTTCAATTCTTGGCTTTGAGCTTAGCATTGCTTTGCCAAAAAATTATGAAATCAATAGTGAAATTTTAGAATTTGCCAAAGAAAAGGCAAAAATTTCAGGAGCAAAAATTGCCTTAACAAATGATAAATTTGAGGCCATAAAAGATAAAGATGTAGTCATTACTGATACTTGGGTTTCTATGGGCGAAGAAAACGAAAAAGAAAAGAAAATCAAGGATTTTGAAGGCTTTATCATTGACGAAAAGGCTTTAAGTGTGGCAAATAAAGATGCGATTTTACTGCATTGCCTACCTGCTTATAGGGGTTATGAAGTTAGTGAAGAGAGCTTTGAAAAGCATTCAGAAGTGATTTTTGAAGAAGCAAGAAATCGCCTTTATGTGGTAAAAGCCTTGCTTTGTTTTTTGGATAAGGAAAAATAAGATTTATGGAGCTAACATTGGAATTATTATTAGCAGATGCGTTTTTTCTTATTATAGCTTTATACCTTTATTGGGATTTGTATAAGTATATGCGAGTTTATCGTTTTGGTAAAAGATTTAAAAATATTTTTAGAAAAAAACATATTCAAATTGATAATCCTTTGTTTGAAAGCAGTAATTTTACAAAACGCATTGTTTTCGTATGGGTATTGATTGTTTTTGCAATTCTATTTGCCTATTTTTTATTAGAAATAAATGGGCTACGCATACGCACAGAAGTAAATTTAGATCAATTGCTTGAGTCTGTTTATTTATTTTTTCCTATCATTTTAGCAGTATTGCCATTTATTATACATTTTTTTTTAACTATTCCAACTTGTATACTTAGTGATAGCATTGTGCAAAATGAAAAAGGTTTTTTGCTTAGAACTTTTGGCGAAGAGTATTTTTTAGAAAATGAGAAATTTACTTGTTGTATGGGTGAGCTTATTGCACCATTTGGTATAAGGCCTTGTGGAGTTGAACCAGTGGCTTATCAAGTATTATATTTTACAAGAATAAATCGAAGTAGTAAAGATGAAGAAATACTTTGCCTTTTACCAGCCACTACCAAAAATAAACAATTTATAGAGCAAAATTTGATTTTAGAAGTTAAAATATAATGTAGTAAAAAAACAAGGAGAAATGTATATGAAAGAACTTAAAAAATATAGCAATTGTTTAAAACGCATTGATGAATTTAGCCAAAATTTAGGTATGAAAAAAGAAGATAGAGCTATTTTTGAAATGAAGCAAAGCGAGAATGAAAATGAAAAATGTTTAGTGCTTAAAAATGGCAGCTTTGATTCTCCTGAGCCTTGGTTTATTGTGGATGAAAACGATGAAATTCACACTCTTGTGTCTTTAAATAGCCTTAAAAGTATCTTAGAAAATTTAAAGCAAAATCAGAAAGAAAATTTCGAACTTCGCCTTGAAAAAGCGATTTATCAGCAAATTCCTATTGATTTTAACGATGCTTGGATAGTGGCGATGGATGAGATAAAACGCAAGGCACAAAATGGTATTATGGAGATTAATATCGATCTTGAAAAATTAGTTGCAGATATTAAAAAAGAGCATCCAAATTTATTTGTAGATATGCAAGCTATGGTAGAAAGGGTAAAAAACAATGAGAGATTATAAAGCTTTTGTAAAATACTCAAAAGCAGGACCAAGATATACTTCTTATCCCACTGCAGTGGAGTTTAGTAAAGATTTTAAATACGAAGAATATGTGGAAATTTTAAAAAAGCAAAATAAAGCTCTATCGCTTTATTTTCATTTGCCATTTTGCAGGAGTGCTTGCTATTTTTGTGGTTGCAATGTCATTTATACTGCCAAAGAAGAAAGCAAAGAAAGATATTTAAACTATCTTTTTAAAGAACTTTACATTTTAAGCACTATTTTAGATACTAAAAGAGAAGTGGTGCAAATGCATTTTGGCGGTGGAACGCCTACTTTTTTTAGCGCTAAGCAATTGGAAAGTTTGATTTTAAAAATCAAATCTGTATTTACAAATTTTAGCAAAGATGCAGAAATAAGCTGTGAAATTGATCCTAGATTTTTAAATGAAGAACAAGCCGATGTTTTGACTAAAAATGGCTTCAATCGTATCAGTTTTGGAGTGCAAGATTTTGATGAAAAAGTGCAAAAAGAAATCCATAGAATTCAGCCTTTTGAACTCACACAAAATGCTTTAAAAATCGTAAGAGATAGGGGGATAAAATCTGTAAATATGGATTTAATCTATGGCTTGCCTTTTCAAACTTTAGAGAGTTTTGCAAAAACTTTAGAGAAAATTTTACTTCTAAATCCTGATCGTTTGGCGATCTTTAATTATGCACATGTGCCTTGGCTTAAAAAAAATATGAGAAAATTTGATGAAAATACTTTGCCAAGCCCTGATGTAAAACTTGAAATTTTAGAATTTTGCGAGAAATTTTTAAGCAAAAATGCCTATAAAATGATAGGAATGGATCATTTTGCTAAGCCTAGCGATGAGCTTTTTAAAGCTTTAGAAAATGGGACTTTACATAGAAATTTTCAAGGTTATACCACCAAAGGTGGTGCGGATTTAATCGGTGTAGGACTTACAAGTATTGGCGAAGGACAAAGTCATTATGCGCAAAATTACAAAGATATGCCAAGCTATGAAGCAGCGATTGATAGCGGGATTTTGCCTTTTGAAAAAGGGGTCAAACTAAGCTATGATGATGAGCTTAGAAAAGCTGTAATTATGGATTTAATGGCAAATTTTAGACTCGATATTAAAAAAATCGAAATTGATTTTAAAATTGATTTTAAAGAGTATTTTAAAGAAGATTTAAAAGCTTTAAAAGAATACAAAGATTTTGTGAATATGGATGAAAATTTCATTAAAGTCAATGAAACAGGTGTTTTGCTTATAAGAAATATTGCTATGTGTTTTGATGCTTATATGAAAAATATTAGCGAAGATAAAAAAGTTTTTTCTAAGACAGTGTAATGATGAAATTTAGTGAAATCAGCAATGCTTGTGTCAAATGCGGAAAATGCATACCCGTTTGCACTATACATGAGATAAATCGCGATGAAATCACTAGCCCAAGAGGGTTTTTGGATCTTTTGTCTGCTTATAAAGAAGGAAATTTAGAACTTGATAAAGAAGCTAAGAAAGTTTTTGAATCTTGTTTTTTATGTACCAATTGCGTTGAAGTATGTCCAAGCAAATTAAGAGTGGATAATGCCATAGAAGAAGTGCGTTACGATATGGCCAAAAAATTTGGCATAGCGTGGTATAAAAGACTCATTTTTTTCTTTTTAAGAAGACGCAAAATTTTAGATTTTGTGGCAAAGTTCGGCTATGTATTTCAAAGTTGTGCTTTTAAAATCAATGCAAAAGAACAAAATGCGGGAATGAAAGCTAAATTTTCACTGCCTTTTATAAAGAAAGGAAGATTATTAACAAGTTTTAACAAAAAAAGCTTTTTAAATTCAAATCCTAATTTTATCGATAATGGCGGAGATAAAACCATAGGTTTTTTTGTAGGCTGTTTGGCGAATTATTTTTACATAGATACGGCAAATTCGGTGCTTAAAATTGCTAAAGAATTAAAAATCAATGTGGATTTAATGAAAAGTCAAGTTTGTTGTGGTGCACCGCAATTTTTTACAGGAGATTTTAAAAGTGTTGAAATTTTGGCTAAAAAAAATATAGAATATTTTGAAAAAAAGCTAGAAAATTTAGAAGCGATTATCATTCCTGAAGCGACTTGTTCGGCTATGATAAAGATTGATTATGAGCATTTTTTTACCATGCAAAAAGAATTTGAGTGGGCAAAAAGAGCCAAAGAAGTTTCAAATAAAATTTATATGGCAAGTGAATATTTTTATAAATTTACTTCTTTGCAAGAAATTTTAAAAAATAAAAATAAATTTAATTTTACTATTACTTATCATGATCCTTGTCATGCAAGAAAAATGCAAGGAGTTTTTAAAGAACCTAGAGAACTTTTAAAAGTAAATTATCATTTTATGGAAATGAGTAATTCTAATGCGTGTTGCGGTTTTGGCGGTGTAAGTATGCAAACAGATTATTATGATAGAGCTTTAAGTGTTGGAATAAAAAAAGCACAGATGATAGAAGAAAGCAAGGCTTGTATTGTGAGTGCTGAATGTTCGGCTTGTAGAATGCAAATTTCAAATGCTTTAGAGCAAAGTAATAGTAAAGTGGTTTTTAAAAATCCTTTAGAGCTTATAGCAAAGGCACTGTAAATGAAGTTAGTGTTTCAAGGCAAAAGTAGTGATTATGAGATAGAAAAATCACATTTTTGCGACATGGCATTTGTGATTAAAGATAAAATTCCAAATCGTGACGGAATGCATTTTATCTTAGATAGTGTAGAAATTTTAGAATTTAGCGATGATAGTTTTAAATTTGGTGAAATTTTGGAACACTTACAGGAAGAAAATAGCGAAAATACTATTTTTATAGAAGATTATTTTAATGAAAACAACACTCTAATAATTTCAGATGAGTCAGAAATAAAAGAATTATTAGATCAAGACAAAAATAATAATTATCTCAAAAATATAATAAAATTTAAACCTTCTAATACCTTTTCAAGGTTTTTTTCTAACGCTAATTTTATTTTAAATTCAAATATTTGTGAACAAAGAGAAAATATTAATTTGCCTAAAGATGACAAACTAGAAATTTTTAAAAATTTAAAAAATAAAGATTTAGATATCAGTTTTGTTAAACTTGAGTTTTTAAATTATGATAATCATAATGATAGTTTAAGTTTTAATCTTGAGATTTTTCCAAGCGGTGCAAGTTATAAATACGGACTTTCTCAAAATACTATGTATATGATTTTACAAGGTAAATTTTCAAGTGCTTCGCTTTTTAATTTTTTGAAAAGTTTTGTTTATAAAAGCAAAGCTCAAAATATTTGTGAAAAAACTTTTATTTTAATGCTTAATCATAAACTTGTTTATGAACTTAAAGTTTCTTTAATTTGATTATTTAGAGATATTTTCGATATTGGATCGGTTTGTTTCTATTAAAGATCGATTTTTTTGAGTGATTTCTTTGAGTTCATTAATGTCTTCTTTTATATTTTGGATATTTTGATTTAAAAGTTTGATCTTTTTTTCATAGCGATTTACAACAATAAAAACTACAAATAAAAATATAATAATTAAAAATACAAATAATAAATACTGCATAACTTTCCTTTTTTTGAGTGCAATCTTATAATATACAAACTAATTTTAAGCTTTAAAAGAATTAAATTTAACAAAGAAACAATTTCAAAAAGTAACAAAAATAAATATTTTTAATAAATTTTAACTTTTAAAAATATTATTTTAGTCTTTATTTATTTAAAATTAGGTTATATTGTTAGAAATTACAAAAAGGAGTTTTTATGCAAAAACCATTTTTGTTCCAAATACGCCGCTTGGGTGTTGAGATTATTATATTTAGTATTTATGCTATTTTTAGTATTTCGTGGGCGGCTACAGGTTCTTTAATGCCGCAAATTCAAGCTGACTTAGGTTTAAATAATCAAGAAGCGACACTTATAACTAGCATAATAGTGGTTGCAAAGATTTTTGGAGCTTCTTTTACTGCTTTTTTAATATATAAATTTGGACTTAAAAAAGGTTATTTTTTAGGTTGTCTTTTGATTAATTTGGGTATTTTTTTAAATTATGTGCAAAGTTATACAGGTATTTTGATTATACGCTTTCTTATGGGACTTGGATCAGCATGTGCTTTGGTATGTTTAGTGCCCATTACTCAACAATGGTTTGAGAAAAAAAGTTTACATTTTATGATTAGCTTTAATATGAATTCAAATTTAGTAGGCATTGTTTTAGGTTTAATCTTAGCTGAAAGTATCTCAAATTATTTTGGAAATTGGCGTAGTTCTTTGTCGTTCTATGCTTGGATTAATTTGATTTTGCTTATTTTTTGGCTTATGATTGCCAAAGATGAAATGATACAAGAAAGTAAAAGTAGTAGTGAAACTAAAACTGCTTTCATTTTTGCATTAAAATCCCGTGTTACTTGGGGTATGATAATTTTTTATATCGGTCCTATTTTGTTTTTAAATTCGCTTTTTACTTTTTTACCTACTTATTATGCAAAATATGCTGGTTTTAGTAAAGATATAGCAGAGCTTACTAAAAAAGAAATTCCAGCTTTAGTTAATTTTGCGATTATTTTTGGTCCATATATAGGACTTTATTTTAAAAGAAAGACTATAGCTTTTAAAAAGATGCTTATGATAGGCGGATTGCTTATGCTTGTTAGTGGGATTTGTATGCTTTTTTTAAAAAATTTAACAATGATACAAATATTTGCCGTAATTTCGGGCTTTTGTTTTTCGCTTTGGTTTCCATTTTTCTTTAATCTTCCTTCGGAGCTTAAAAATACACATCCAACCCAAACAGCTTTTATAATGAGTGTATTTTGGAGTATTACTTTTGTGATTTTATTATTTAATTTATGGTTTGTTTCTTGGAGTGTAGATTATACTGCTAGTTTTACTTTAGGTTTTGTTTATATTTTTATATTGATTTTTATTTCAGTTGTTGTATCGCAATTTATTTTGCCAAAAAAAGAAAATTTTATTTAAGGAGGATAAGAATGAAATTAATACCAGAGATTTTAGATTTAAAAGATGAATTTGTTAAAATTCGTCATCAAATTCATCAAAATCCAGAGCTTGGTTTTGATGAAATTCAAACCGCTAAATTAGTAGCACAAAAATTAAAAGAAATGGGCTATGAAGTATATGAAGGCATAGGAAAAACAGGTGTTGTTGGTGTTCTTAAAAAAGGTAGCGGAACTAAAAAAATTGGTTTGCGTGCAGATATGGATGCATTACCTATGCAAGAATATGCTAATGTTCCTTATAGAAGCAAAAAAGAAAATGTAATGCATGCTTGTGGGCATGATGGACACACAACTTCGCTTTTACTTGCTGCACAATATTTATCCAAGCAAGATTTCAACGGCACTTTAAATTTATATTTTCAACCCGCTGAAGAAGGTTTGGGCGGGGCTAACGCTATGATAAAAGATGGTTTATTTGATAAATTTGATAGTGATTATATTTTTGGATGGCATAATATGCCTTTTGGTGGTGATAAGAAGTTTTATTTGAAAAAAGGTGCTATGTTAGCTTCTTCGGATAGTTATACAATTGAAGTGGTAGGAAAAGGTGGACATGGAAGCGCACCAGAAAAAGCCAAAGATCCTATTTATGCAGCTTCTTTGCTTGTTGTTGCTTTACAAAGTATAGTATCACGCAATATTGATCCGCAAAATTCAGCTGTGCTTAGTTTGGGAGCTTTTAATTCAGGAAGTGCTTTTAATATTATTCCAGATAATGCTATTTTAAAATTAAGTGTTAGAGCTTTAGATGATAAATCAAGGACTTTAACCGAAGAAAAAATTCATCAAATTTGTCAAGGTATAGCCAGTGCAAACGGGATTGAAATAAAAATTACAAAAAAAGTTGTGGCGCCAATTACTATGAATAATGATGAAGCAGTAGAATTTGCTCAAGAAGTTGCCAAAGAACTTTTTGGAATGGAAAATTGTGATTTTAATCATCGTCCTTTAATGGGAAGTGAAGATTTTGGCTACTTTTGCGAAGTTAGAAAATGTGCTTATGCTTTTTTAGAAAATGAAAGCAATATTTATTTACATAATTCACATTATATTTTTAATGATGAACTTTTAGTTAGAGCTGCGAGTTATTATGCGAGTTTGGCTTTAAAATATCTCAAATAAAAAATCAATGCTTGAAATCAGTCTAAAATTTCAAGCACAATTTCTTCTTTTAAGCCTTTATTTTGAATTTCTTTAAGGCTTAAATTTGAAGGAAGATGGTTTAAAAGTTCTTTATTGTTTTTAGCTTTAATCTTTGCACAAAGTCCGAGTAAAATACCCCTATAAGCCTTAGCAAAATGACTGACTACTTTGCCATTTTTTATAAATTTATAGGTACTAAATTTTTGTTTTGGGGTATAAAATTTATCATAAAATCCCGCTCTTAAATCAAGTAAATCTTCATTTTCTAAATACTCATCTAAGGCCTTGCTAAAATGCTCTTTGTAGAATTTTTCTATAATGAAATTATCTATTTTTGCACCCTGTTTGATTTTATAAAAAGGTAAATTATCATCCGCTTTTACTACGCCAAAAAGATTTGAAAAAATAAGAGTATTTTTAAAAATATATTCCTTGCCTTCTTTATCCAAGGCGTTGAAATTTAGATATTCGTAGCTTACTCCGCTATAAAGAGTTATGGCTTTTTGGGTAGGAGATTTTTTTAGATCTCGTTTTAAATTTGAAATTTCATTTTTATTTTTTATACCAAAAAGCTCTTGCAAAGCTTCTATAGACGCATTTTTTACATAATTTTCGTATTTTTCTAAAGCTTGCATTCTAAAATCAAATAAATTTTTAAATATAAAAGAATTTTTATCGATAGGATTTTCTTTGCAAGTATCGTTTTTGCTTTCGCTTGGGGAGAATAAAATTTTCAAATTTGTCCTTTATTTTTGGAATTTTTAAAAAGTAAAATAACCAAAAAGCTATAAATTTGGGCTTAATGAAATTTAGATATAATCAAAATTTTAAATTTAAATTGAAAGGAAAAGATGAAAATATTTTTTAGAAATTATCTTTTTTTGACGGCAATGACTTTTATAGCATTTATTTTGCCAGGCTTTTTGTTTTCACTATACAATGATTATATTTTTCGTTTTGAATTAAATAGCGTTTTGGCTTTAGGAGCAGCGGCTTTGATTTTTCCTTTGGTGCGTCCTAGAATTTTCATCGTATGTGTTTTTGGATTTTTTGTTTTAATGGAATGTATACAATTTTTTCATTTGTATTATTTTAACAAACCCTTAAATATCTTTTCTTTGCATTTAATGTTTAGTGAATTTGGTGAAGTGGCGCAAACAGCACTAGGGGGGGGGTATTTTAGCTAAAGGAATTATACATATTTGTATAATTATTTTTGACTTATTTTATCCTTAGTCTTTTTTATTTTAAAATTTCAAGAAAAACCAATTTTATCGCCACAGCTTTAGCTATTTTTGCTTTAAGTATTTTGCCTTATAAAGCACTTTATAAAACCGATAGACTTGCTAATTTTTCTCCAAAAAATGACAGCATTTCTTTGTATAATTCTTTAAGAATTTTTAGCGGATATTTTTTCTTATATCTTCGTATGCCAAAAGCAGAAATTCCTAATTATCCTGAATACATTTAATTATAAAGATGTGGAGTGAGCGTAATGTGATTTTGATTTTAGGAGAAAGTGTAAATGCAAATCGCATAGGACTTTTAGGCTATGAAAGAAATATAAATCCTTTGCTTAGCGAGTGGGCCAAAAACGATAAAAATTTTGTAGCCAAAAGAGCGATTTCAAGTGCTGTATTAACTCGCGTTGCTGTGCCAAGCTTTTTAAATATCGCCTACAAGCCTGATAATATCAAGCATATTTTAAATGAAAAAACGCATTTGGTTTATTTAGCTAAAAAAGCAGGATTTAAAACCTTTTATTATAGTGCTCAAACCATTAGCGAACTTAGCGATATAAGTTCTGAAAATTTAGATGAATTTTTTACCAGAGAGAATTATTATTTTGAGCATAAAAAATTAGGTGATTTGCTGGTTTTGGAAAAATTAAAAGAAAATCAAGACAAATTCTTGTATGGAAAAAATTTTCTTATCTTGCATCAAAGAAACGCACATTCTCCATATCAAAGAGGCTATAGGGCTTATAAAAAAGCTGATGTGTTTAAACCTTTGACGCGCGAAAATACTTATGATAATGCGATGATTTTTAATGATTATTTCATCTTTAGTGTTTTTGAAATCTTTAAAGAGCTTAGCAAAAAAAAGCGATATTCCTACTTATGTGATTTTTGTGCCCGATCACGCTGAAGCTATGGGAGAAATAGGAAGAAATAAACAGGCTGAATACGGCCATTCTTTTCTAAGTGAAAATGTTGCTAATATTCCAATATTTGCTACAAGTTTTAATGTTAAAAATGATGATTTTATTTCTATTTTAAAACAAAGTCATTTTCCAACTCATTATGAAATTGCTAAATTATTAGCCAAAGAAATGGGTTATGAAATTCATAATGTTTTAGAAGAATCTAATGTATTTTATATTAATGGTATAGATATTTCTGGAAATGCTGGATATATTAAGGTTTTAAGAGATAAGGATAAGATAAAATTTGAATATTTTGATAAGAAATAAACTAAGGTGCAATTGCACCTTAGAATTAAAATGAGCCTTGCATCATTAAACCTAACATAGTCAAACTTATAAAAGGAACAAATTGTTCTTTAAATTCTTTAGTAAAATCTTGTCCATTAAGGGTGATTTTTTCAAGAGCATTAATATCTTTATAATCTTTTAATAATAAATCCTTTTTAAACTGAACTTGAAGTTCTAGTTTGTAATTTTTATCTTTTGTTCCATAGTCGATTGCATTTAAAGTCCTTTCTTTTAAAGGGGTGAGATTGGGCTCACTTAGAGTCTGTAAATAGCCTTTTGCCATATTAACATAGCCGTCAAAGAGGTTTTCTGTATCAAGCTCAATATTGATATTTGTGGTGTCAAGACTGATGTGACCAAGTAAATTTGAAATAAATGTCATCGCTTTATCGGAATTTGATAAAATTTTATCAAAGCTTTCGTTATTTATGTTTTGAGTTTGTGTATTAAATGTGATATTAGCATCATCAAAAACCTTAAAAATATTAGGATTAATGGTTGCGTTTTTTATATCCATATCAATTTTAAAACTATTTCTTGAATTATAAATTTTAAAATTTGTATTAGCAGTGATTGAATTTTCATTTTTTGTTGCAAGACTTGAGAATTCATAATTGCTTTCATCATCAACAAATTTTTTAAGATAATCAATAATTTTAGGATCAACATTAGAGCTTAAAAGATCTTTTTCTAAATCTTCTTTAATTTGAGTATTATATTGTTGTGAAGTTGAAATACCTTTGGCTAAAAAGTGGGTTTCTACTTTTTTATCTCTTTGGAATACATTATCCCAAAATTGTTTTAAACTAATAAACCCTTTTTCTTCTCCATCGTAATATTCATTGGTTCTAAGTTGAATATTTTTTATTTTTATTACAGATAAATTTTCTTCTTTGTTAATAAAAGATATACCTTGATTTTCACAGAAAATAAATTCTTTATCTGCTTTACAAGTAAAAGGTGAAAAATCGATTTGTAATTGTGAATTATTTATTTCCTTTGTCATTTTGTCAAATTCTGAATTTATAGTATGTTGGAAAGTTTTCACTGTTTCATCTTTGACTCCATTGCTACAAGCTGCAAAAAGGACAAGACAGCTTGCTAGTGCCATTGTTTTTATTTTCATTTAAACTCCTAAAATTTAATTTTTTAAATAGTTAAAATTATATTTAAAATTTACTTTAAAGTATATAAATATACTTTTTTAAAGCTTTAAAGTATTACATTTTTACACAAAGTAAAAAAAATCATTAAAAAAATAATGCATACTAAGATTTTTTAAGTATAATGTGCGTATTTTATCAATCTAAGAAAGGAACAAGGCTATGAAAAAAATGCTTTTAAGTGTTTTTGTGATTTTTGTTGCAGTGTTTTTGACTGCTTGTGGAGAAAACTCAAATTCTTTAAATTCTCTTGAAAAAATCAAGCAAGATGGAGTAATAAGAGTTGGGGTTTTTGGAGATAAGCCACCTTTTGGTTATGTAGATGAAAAAGGCGTAAATCAAGGTTATGATGTATATCTAGCCAAACGCATAGCAAAAGAGCTTTTGGGGGATGAAAATAAAGTACAATTTGTTCTTGTTGAAGCGGCCAATAGAGTAGAGTTTTTAAAATCGAATAAAGTGGATATTATTTTGGCTAATTTTACTCAAACTCCAGAAAGAGCAGAGCAGGTGGATTTTTGCTTGCCTTATATGAAAGTGGCTTTAGGTGTAGCTGTGCCTAAGGATAGTGGTATTGCTAGTATCGAAGATTTAAAAGATAAAACCTTACTTTTAAATAAAGGCACTACTGCAGATGCTTATTTTACGAAAAATTATCCTGATATAAAAACCCTAAAATACGATCAAAATACTGAAACTTTTGCTGCTTTGATGGATAAAAGAGGTGATGCTTTAAGTCATGATAATACCTTGCTTTTTGCTTGGGTAAAAGATCATCCTGATTTTAAAATGGCAATTAAGGAGCTTGGAAATCAAGATGTTATTGCTCCTGCCGTAAAAAAAGGAGATAAAGAGTTAAAAGATTTTATTGATAATTTGATTGTAAAACTAGGACAAGAACAATTTTTTCATAAAGCTTACGATGAGACTTTAAAAAGTCATTTTGGTGGTGATGTAAAAGCTGATGATGTTGTGATTGAAAGTGGAAAAATTTAAATAAAAGAGCTTTTTAGCTCTTATACTTGATTTAAAATTACAGGAGAAATATGCAGAAAAAATACAAAAAAAATATTATTTATGCCTCTTTGGGTGGGATTTTAGAATTTTATGATTTTGTACTTTTTGCATTTTTTTTGGATATTTTTGCTAAGGTTTTTTTTCCTCAAAATGATAGCTTTTGGATGCAAATAAATGCTTATATTGCCTTTGGCGTTGCTTATTTAGCGCGCCCCTTTGGGGCAATTGTAATGGCACATTTTGGTGATAGATATGGACGCAAAAATATTTTTTATATTTCTATGCTTTTTATGGTTGTGCCTAGTTTTGTTCTAGCTTTTTTACCAGATTATGAAAGTATAGGATTGTTTGCGACTGTGATTTTATTTTTAATTAGGATTTTGCAAGGCTTAGCTGTAGGAACTGAAGTGAGTGGAGCTTGGGTGTATGTGAGTGAATTTGTTAAAGGACGTCAAATTCCACTCGCACTTGGTTTTATTTCCGCAACTTTGACCATAGGTTTATTACTTGGAAATCTCGCAACTTTAGGCATAAGAACTTATTTTAGCACAGATGAAATAATAGAATATGCTTGGAGAATTCCTTTTGTTATAGGCGGTTTTTTTGGGATTTTAGCCCTTTTTTTAAGAAACAAACTTAGAGAAACTCCAGAATTTATTAAAATACAAAAAGAAAGAAAGCTTTTGAAATTTCCTTTGTTGCAAGCTTTAAAAAGTCATAAAATGAGCATGTTGGTTTGTTTTTTGATGACCATGGTTTTAACAAGTGGCGTGGCGACTTTAATGATTTTGCCAAAATATTTTGGTAGTCTTTTGGCTATGAATGAAACTTCTGCTTTATGGGTGCAAAATTTGGCAATTTTAGCAGTGATTTTTGGGGCTTTGATACAAGGAATTTTAGCAAGCAAATGGGGGAGTTATAAGATTTGTATTATTTTTAGTATAACTTTTATGATTTTTGGAATATTATTTAGTTTGTATGATGAGAATTTTTTATTTTATTTTTTACTTGCTTGTTTTTCTCAAGGAATTATCACTTTTGCACCTGTTTTTATGACTCAAATTTTTAAAAGTGAATTGAAATTTAGCGGACTTAGTTTCGCATATAATGTTTCTTATGCTATTTTAGGTTTTTTAACTCCTTTTATAGTGAGCGCCCTTTACAAGCAGTATTTAGGTATCTATCTTGTAGTAGTAGGTTCGTGTTCCTTGCTTTGTGTGTTTTTACTTAAACGCATTTTTGCAAGGAGTTTTAAGGAGGAATTAAGTGTTATCTTTTAAAACCTCAAAAACCACTTTTGAAATTTTTTCTACTGAAGCGATTTCGCAATGCTCATCAGTTGAGTGAGGATTGTGGATATTTGGTCCTATAGAAGCACATAGAAGTTTTTGTTTTTTTTCTATAATGCCACACTCAAGTCCTGCATGAATGGCTGAAATTTTAGCATTAGGTGAAACTTTCTTTAGTGCTTTAAATACTTTATCGCTAAGTTCATTTTCTTTTCCTTCCCAAGGCGGATAAAAATTAAAACTTTTTACCTTGTAGTCAAAAGCTTTGAAAAATTCTAAAGTTTCAAATTCTATTTGTTTTAGGTCTTCAAGCACATTAGATCTTGCAAAAAGTGCGAATTTGATTTGTTTGTTTTCCATTCTCAAAGTGGCAAGATTGATACTGGTTTGTACTATACCTAATTTTTCATTATAAGCCCTAACTCCGTGTGCAAAAGTATTGATGGTATTTAAAAGCTTTTCGCTTTGATCGCAAATTTCAAATTCACTTTCTTCTTTAAATTTGCATTTAATCCACTCATTGCCTTTAACTTCATTCTTAAAATACACCAAAGCTTTGGCATGTTTTGGTATAGAATTAATTCTTTCTCCACCTTCAAAAAAGATGATTTTCCCTTCATTTTCTTTGATAAATTTAGCCATTTCTTTAATGGAGCTTTTTTCGTTACAAACGATATTAATACCTGAGTGTCCGCCTTTGAAATTCTGTGCTTCAAGCTCGTAAATTTTACCCTTTGCTTTAGTGGTGTTAAAAGTTAATTCAGCTTCTATATCTACTCCACCAGCACAACCTATCATAATTTCATTATCACTTTCGTGGTCTAAATTTAAAAGCATTTTAGATTTTATTTTATGTTCTAAAAAATTTACACCCATAAGCCCCACTTCTTCATCATTTGTAAAAAGACATTCTAAATTTTCAAATTCATTCATAGCACTCATCATAATAGCTATTCCTATGCCATTATCTGCACCAAGGCTTGAGTTTTTAGCTTTTAAAAAGCCATTTTCTTCATACACTTCTACTTTTGGAGCTTCTCCTATGCAAACCATGTCATAATGGCTTTGTAGGCAAATTTTTGGGTCTCCTTTGATAGCATGGATATTTCCTGCTTTATCAATGCTTACCTTAAAGCCTTTATCATTGGCATAGGAACTTAAAAAATCTTTCATTTGTTCTGTTTCATAACTACAATGTGGAATTTTGCATAATTTTTTAAAATTTTCTATAACATTTTGCATATTTTTCTCCTTTGTTTGTTAAAATTATGGCATATTTTTTAAAATTTAAGGCAGAATTTGAAAATAAATTATAAAAAAATACTCAATTTGAGAAGATTAGCGAGTAGTCCTAAGCAACTTTTTGCTACTTTGGTTTTTATTCTTGTTGTTATTTTTATACAAAATTATATCGCAAAAAATCCCAGCTATGAAGCTAAGGTTATAAGAGTGATTGATGGTGATACTATAGAAATTTTGGATGGAGAAAATAAAAAGCGTGTAAGACTTTATGGTATTGATGCACCAGAGCTTAAGCAAGCTTATGGGGAGCAATCTAAAAGATTTTTAGGCTCTTTGATTGATAGGAAGAATGTTGAAATCATCCAAAAAGATAAGGATAAATATGGTAGAATTCTTGCTATTATTAAGTTAGAGGGCAAGGATATTAATCAAATAATGGTTAAATCAGGTTTTGCTTGGGCTTATATTTATTATAGCGATAGTTATCTTAATGAAGAAAAGGAAGCTAGGGCTAAAAAGATAGGTCTTTGGAAAGATGAAAATCCTACAGAGCCTTATAAATGGCGTAAGAAAAATAGATTTTAGGGATGAATGAAGATGAAAAAATATTTTTTAATGTTAATTTTATTCTTTGGATTTTCTGGGTGCTTTGTGAATGAAAGAGGTGTTTCTAACCGCTTTTATGATGACTGTAAAGAGTATTATGATGCAAGTGGGACTTACTATAAAGATTGCCCAAAAAACTGGGTAGATATTAAAATGACTCCTTGATTATTTTCCCATTGATGCAAGCAATGCTGAAGCCATTGCTTCAGGGTTTGCTACGCTTGCAGTTTGTTCGTTAGGAGCTTCTGCGGGTTTTGCTGTGCTAAGTGGTGGGCGCTTTAATTTAAAAATATGCTCATCAGTACTAACAATTTGTATGGTCCCTTCAAACATTTTAATTTCTTTTACATGGCCTACTACTTTTACATCTCTTTTTTTGGATGAATCGTCAAATAAAGCATGAGCTTCAAGTTCTAAAACATCTCCTAGCTTTAAAGGGGCGTAAAAAAAACATTTTGATCCAATAATAACAGAAAATTCTTTATTGATTGCAGCTTGTGCGACATAATTTGCAGCGGCAAAAATAAAAGCATCAAAAATCAAACCTTGTTCATCAACTATCATATCGTTTGTGGTAATCAATACAGATTTTGCGAAATTTTTATCAAGCTCAACAATGGTTCCAGTAAGTGGAGTGCTAAGCTCTGGACAAGGTAAAAGTTCAGCTTTTATACGCGATATATCTTCTTGCGAAGCGTATTCTTCAAGCTGTGCAAATTCTTCAAAATTATCTTTTTTTGCCATTTTATGCCTTTGATTATTTATTATCTACTTTCAAAATATTTATTTAAAGATTATATCGACAAAAATGAAAAAAAATTTATATTTTTAAGCGAACATAAACCCTTTTTGGTGCTTCGTAACCTTCTATAGTAAGATTTTTATTATTTGGATCAAGAAAATTTTCTAAAGAAAAAGAATCTATCCATTCAGTTTTTCTTTGTTCATTTTCATCGGTTTTTTTAGTGGCTAAAACTTCAAATTCTTTAAATCCTGCTCTTTGACACCAATTTTTTAAAGCCTTGATGCTTGGGATAAAATAAATATTTGGAATTTTAGAATAGGTTTTATTGGGAACCAAAGCTATTTCCCTTTCATCTTCAATATACATAGTGTCTAAAAATATAATTCCATTTTTATTTAATCCTGCTTTTAAATCTTTTAACATTTTTATAGGGTCGCTTCTGTGGTAAATCACCCCAAGACAAAAAATTACATCAAATTTTATTTCATATTGTGGTAGATTTTCTACACCTAAAAGTTCGTATTTTATAGGGGTTTTGGCAAGAGTATTGATGAGTTCAAATTGCAAGCGATATTTTATAGAAGGATCAAAACCTATGATTTGTTTAGGCTTAAATTCAAGCATTTTAAACATATAATAGCCATTGTTGCAACCTATATCTGCAACGCATTTTTGTGAAATTTCATCCATAAAAGGTTTTAAAATATTAAATTTGATAAAACTTTTCCATTCGGTATCAATGAAAAGATCATCTATTTTAAAAGGTCCCTTTCTCCATGGTTTTAACTCCTTTGCAAGTTCTAGTATTTCATTTTTATTTTGAAGATTAGTGCTTAAATTTACACTTTCTTCTAAATTAAGTTTGCAATCAGGATTTAAGTTTTTTAAATTTTGAATTTTAGAATATAAAGGATGACTTAAAAATTGTTTTTCGAGCAAATTTTCTTGCATATTTTTCCTTATAATATCTTATTTTTGTAGGATTATAACACGAAAATTTTTTAAATAGGCTATAATTTTGTAAATTTAATGAAGGTAAAAATATGAAAATGAGAATTTATTATGAAGATACTGATGCGGGTGGAGTGGTGTATCATAGTAATTATTTAAAATTCTGCGAAAGGGCGAGAAGTGAGATTTTTTTTGCTAAAAATATTCAAATTTTTGATGCATCTAAAGGACATTTTTTACTTACAAAGGCACATTGCGATTTTGTCAAACCTGCAAAACTTGGTGATATAGTAGAGATAAAAACAAAGCTTTTAAAAATCAAAAACGCTTCTGTTGAAATTTTGCAAGAAATTTATAAAGAGAAAATACTGCTTTTTAGAATGGAGCTTGTTTTGGCTTTTATTAAAGACGAAAAGCCTGCTAAAATGAGTATTGAGCTTAAAAAACTCTTTGAAGAATTATTTTAATTCTTCAAAACTAGCTTTACTTCCTTGCATTAATTTAACTTTATAAAGGACTTGAGATTGATCAATTTTTTCATTAAAAATGCTTTGGCTATCTTTATTTAAAAAATTTGTATAAAAATAATCAGTTCCAATACTTGTAGCATAGGCTATCCAATTGTAATCGATATTTTGATTAAAAATTTCATTCAGATAGGATAAATTATCATCTTGATTGTCGATAGAATTTGCAATGATGAAATTTTGTCTGTCTTTTTCTTGAGTTAAATTTAAAAAAGCTGGATTATAATTAATTTGAGTTGATAATAAAACATAAGGACGAATATTATAAACGCGTAATTGTGAGCTTGTTAAAGCTGTTTTAATTAATGGAGTATTAAAAAATATCGAAGTATTGTTAAGACTTCCTTGGGTTCTAAAGAGTCTAGCAAAATCGAGTTTTTCAGCATTTACTCTGTAAAATTTAACATTTGAGTCGTGTGCTAGAATACGCGAGTTAAGATTATTTGAAAGTGCTGAATCGTCACTAAAAGCTGCAATATTGGAATTTGCTTTGCTTAAAAGTGATGCTATTTGTGCATCATAGTCTATGCTTCCAAACACTATGTTTTTATTAGTAAAAGTAATATTGTTTTTATGAAGAGTAGGGATGAAAATTTTCATATCTCCTGTGTAATTTTTAAGTTCCAAGGCACCTTTAAGTGTAAATGCTGCTATGATATATTGGTACCCGCTATTTTTAATTTGTTCTAAAGTTTGCTGAATTTTATTAGAATCTTCCGTTCCGATTAAAAATACCTTCACCTTAATATCAGCTCTTTGTCTTAAAAGATAAGCAATGGTTGAGTTTGTAATAATATTAGAATAGCTTTTTACAATCTTTTCAGGTATAACAATGGCAAGTTTTACTGAAGTGATTTTTTGTAAATTTTTATCAAAATCTATAATTGAGTTTAAAAGTTTGGCATATACATTGGATAAGAATTGATCTTTTTGTTCGCTAAATTCACTTAAAAAACTAAGATAAAGCCTGGCTTCTAAAAGATCAAATAAACAGTTAGTGCTACATTCTTGAGTGTTGAGTTTGGGATAGAAGTTTTCACTAGGTTTAACATCAACTAATTTTTGCTCTTTGGCAAAAACAAGACAAAAGCATAAAGTAATGATTAGAAATATTTTTTTCACAAAAATCCTTTAATTTTATTTAAGTCATTTAGAAAAGTTTTTTCGCAACTTGGATTTTTTTCTATAAATTCAAGCTCCAAACTTGCTATAACAAAAAAATTATTATAAGCAAAAATTTCTCCTCTAAGGGAATTAAAATTTGAAAATCCTAGACTTTTAAACACATATTCACCTAAGCAAAGGATGATTTTTGGTTTAATAAGTTTTAATTCATTCCAAAAAAATGGCAAACAAGATTGTAACGAAAAATCATCAAATTTTCCATTAGAAAAGCACTTAAAAATATAAGAATAATAAAATTCTTCTTTACCGAGTTTTAAAACACTATATAAATAATTTTGCAAAATCTTGCCTTTTTTTGAGTCAAGTAAAATCCCGCTTTCATTTTCTGTTTTAGAGGCTAAGGCATCTACAACCATAAGTTTGACATCTTTTGGTTGTTGTTCCATAAGGCTTAAATGCCTTGTTTTTGAGAAATGGCACAAATTGCATCGCTCTATACTTTTTCTAAGATTATCAAAGTCTTGTAATTTGACATTAAAATCCAATTTATCATCATTAAAATTATAACCCATAGCTTTTAAATAATGCAAAGATCTTAAATTCATTAAAACAACGCTTCTAAATTTTTGCCTTCTAGGCGGTAAGTTCTCCATTCTTTCATATGTCTGGCATTTAAAGCCGTGTAAAAATTAATCCCTAAATCATTATCATTTAAACAAACCCATTCTAAGCGTTTAAGATTTTTTTCTTTGCAAATTTTTGCTAAATATTTAAATACTTCTTTAGCATAACCTTTTTTCCTATGCTCTTTTTGTATATAAATATCTTCTAAATATAAGCCTCCAAGCCCCCAAAAAGATGAAAAGGTGTAATAATACATTGCATAACCTATGATTTTATCATCTACTTTTAGGCTCAAAATATTAACATAATTATTTTTAAGATAAGATTCTTCCAGCTCTTCGGTAGTACATTTTACTTGATCAAGCATATTTTCATGTATGGCAAGTTCTTTTAAAAGCATTAAAATTTCACTTAATTCTTCTTTTTTGGTTTGACAAATTTCAAAAGCCATAATTTACTCCATTTTTGATATTAAAATATTTTTTTATGAATAAAAATTTAGCAAAATAAATTATAAACTACTCTTAATTTAAAAGCATTTTATAAGTAAGAGTAAGATAGAATACGAGCTTATCTTTATAAATTTATTTTAAGGAAAATTACAATGAAAAGAACTTATCAACCGCATGGCACCCCAAGAAAACGCACACATGGTTTTCGTGTTCGTATGAAAAGTAAAAATGGTCGCAAAGTGATCAATGCAAGACGCGCTAAAGGTAGAAAAAGACTTGCTGTGTGAAAGCTTTTAAAAAATTCAGCGAAAATAATGAATTTTTAGCTGTTTATAAGATGGGTAAAAAATGGTATTGTGAAGGCATTATTATTTTTTATCTTAAAGATAATGAGCAAAAAAAGGCAGTTGTTGCTAGTAAAAAAGTTGGAAAAGCAGTGGTTAGAAATCGTTCTAAGCGTATTTTAAGAGCTTTGTTTTCAAAATTTGAATCAAGACTTCAAAGTGGAAAATATATTTTAGTTGCCAAAAGTGAAATCACTGATTTTCCTTTTTCTAGATTGGAAAAAAATCTAAAATGGGGATTGAAAAAATTAGAATGTTTAAAATAATATGTTTAAAAACGCTTCAATTTTATCAAAAATTTTTAAGCCCTTTAAAATTATCTCCTAGTTGTAGATACTATCCTTCTTGTTCAGAATATGCTTTTTGGCAGTTTCAAAAAAAGAATTTTTTTATTGCATTTTTTTTTAGTTTTTTTAGAATTTTAAGATGTAATCCTTTTTTTAAGGGTGGCTTTGATTATCCAAAAATTTCTAAACACATATTTCTTTATAATGCTTGTTTTAAACCTCGCTATTTAGCAAAAAAACGACTTTATTTTTTGTATATACCTTATCAAACTAAGAGTTTTTATCTCGTAAAAATTATTTTTAAAGGACAAATAAGTGAATAATTCAAATAATATTTTTCAACAAAAACGCATTCTTTTGGCAGTGGTTCTTTCTTTTTTATTTTTTGTTGTATATGATTATTTTTTTATACCGAAACACCAAATTAAATTAGAGCAAAATATCACCGCTCAAAACAATTCGCAAAATATTACTAATATAAATGCACCACAGCAAAGTGCTCAAGTGGATTTAAATATTAGCACATCTAAAGAAATACCATTTCAAAATGGTAAAATTATTGCCGATATTAAAAGTGAACATTTCGAAGCACAAATTGATTCTTTAGGTAGAATTGCTAATTTTTATCTTAAGGATAAAAAGTATCAAAATGATAAAGGGGAGTTTATTAATCTTGTTTCGAAAGGAAATTTACCTTATCCTTTAGAAATACGATTTAGTGATTCAAAACTCAATACTCAAGCTTTTAGCACCTCTTATGAGGCAGATATAAAAGAACTTTTTGTTGATGAGAATGGTAGTAAGACTTTAAAACTTACGCAAAAACTTCCTGATTTACTTATTGAAAAAAATATCACTTTTTATTCTAAAGGTAATTATGATATTGAAGTTAAATTGAGTAAAAATGCTAATTATTTTATTAGTCCTGGTTATCGTCCTAGTATAGCAGTAGATAGTTATACTGTGCATGGAGCTTTAGTTATGGATGATAAAGAAACCATCCATACTTACGAAGATGGCGATATGGATAAGGATGAAAATATTAAAAATGCTTGGATGACTTCAGCTTTTGATAGATATTATGCAACTTTCTTTTATAATTTTGAAAAACCTTTAAATATTGTAATCAGTAAAGACGAAAATGAAAATCCTTTAATTTTTGCTTCAAGCGAGAACGAATTTAAAGCAGGTGGCTATATAGGCTCTAAAGAACATGTGATTTTAAGAAGTATTGATGAACGTCTTGAAGCAGTTGTGGAATATGGTTGGTTTACTTTCATTGCTAAGCCTATGTTTGAATTTTTAGACTTTTTACATAATCATATAGGTAATTGGGGTTGGGCTATCGTTGTGATGGTGCTAATTATCCGTATTATTTTATTTCCACTCACTTATAAGTCTATGATTTCTATGAATAAGTTAAAAGATTTAGCACCAAAAATGAAGGAATTAAGAGAGCGTTATAAAGGTGATCCGCAAAAGATGAATATGCATATGATGGAACTTTATAAAAAACATGGTGCAAATCCTATGAGTGGTTGTTTGCCTATACTTTTGCAAATTCCTATATTCTTTGCCATTTATCGTGTTTTGCTTAATGCTATTGAGTTAAAAGCGGCACCTTGGGCGTTTTGGGTGCATGATTTATCGGTAATGGATCCTTATTTTATCTTACCTATTTTGATGGGTGCAACAATGTTTTTACAACAACTTATTACACCTATGACCATTCAAGATCCTATGCAAGCAAAAATTATGAAATTTTTACCAATAATTTTTACTTTTTTCTTTATCACTTTCCCAGCAGGACTTACTCTTTATTGGTTTGTAAATAATCTTTGTTCTTTGGTGCAACAATGGATCATTAATAAAATATTTGCCAAAGAGCATCATAAAAAACAGGCGGAGTAAAAAATGAGAATTGAGGCAAGAGATCTTCAAAGTGCATTAATTGAAGCTTCAAAGAATCTTGAATGTTCGGTGATTGATTTAGAATACAACATCATACAACATCCAAAAAGTGGTTTTTTGGGTTTTGGGCGTAAAAATGCGATTATCGAGGCAAATGCTAAAGTTAAACATTTTAAAAAAAATCACTCGCATAATCATAAAAATTATAATAAATTTTCTCGCAAGAATGAAGAAGAAAATAAATTTGAACCAGATAAAGAGGTTAAAACAGATAAAACAATAAATGATTATGCAATTAGTGATCAGACAAACAAAGAAAAATATAGGGTAAAAAATGATGAAATTTTTAATAGTTTTCATCGTGAAAGCCAAGAAGATAAGAATATGGAAGATATTTTGGATGAAATCCGTATTCAACTTGAATGCTTGTTAAAATCGAGTCAATTTGATATAACCTTAATTGATTTAAAGATGTATGATGCAGAAAGTATTTTAATCCATTTAGATGGAAAAGATGCAGCACTATTGATCGGAAAAGAAGCACACCGTTATAAAGCTCTTTCATATCTTTTGCATCATTGGATTAATTTGAAATATGATCTTTTAGTACGTCTTGAAATTGCACAATTTTTAGAAAATCAAATTCAGGGTATGAAAATTTATCTTCAAGGGGTTATTGAAAAGATTAGAATAAACGGAAAAGGGCAGACAAAGCCTTTAGATGGGGTTTTGATTAAAATTGCTTTAGAGCAATTAAGAGCCGAGTTTCCGGATAAGTACGTAGGTATTAAGCAAAACAATGATCAAAGATATGTTGTGATCAATGATTTTTTTAAAAAAGATGAATGACACTATAGTAGCTATTGCCACTGCACATGGCATAGGTTCAATTTCTATCATAAGATTAAGCGGAGAGAGAGCTTTAGAATTTGCTTTAAAACTTAGCAAAAAAAAAGAACTCATTCCGCGTTATGCTACTTTTGCAAAAATTTACAATCAAAAAGATGAATTTGTTGATGAAGCGATTATGATTTATTTTAAAGCGCCTTTTAGTTTTACGGGTGAAGATATAGTAGAATTTCAAACTCATGGCGGTTTTAGCGTGAGTGAAATTTTACTTGAAGAGCTTATAAGCTTGGGTGCAAGATTAGCAAGGGCAGGGGAGTTTAGCAAAAGAGCTTGTATGAATGCTAAAATGAGTCCTTTAAAAGCCTTAAATATACAGGATTTAATTTTAGCAAAATCTGCAAATGCAGCGAAAATTATCGCTAGAAATATGCAAGGAAATTTAGGCGAATTATTAGAAAAAATTCGCACCGATTTAGTTAAAACCTTAGCTTTTGTAGAAACTAGCATTGATTATGCTGATGATGATTTACCACTTGACTTAATAGAGCAAATTAGCATAATGTGTGAAGAAAATTCTAAAATTTTAAAAGAAATATATACTCTTTCGCAAAGCAAAAAGGGGCTAATTGAAGGCTTTAAAATCGCTATAATTGGAAAACCAAATGTAGGAAAATCCTCTCTTTTAAACGCACTTTTAGCTTATAAAAGAGCTATAGTTTCGGATATTGCAGGCACTACAAGAGATACTATAGAAGAAAGCTTTAAGCTTGGCACACATTTACTTCGCATTATTGATACAGCAGGTATTAGGGAAAGCAAAGATGAGATTGAGAAAATAGGCATCGAGCTTAGCAAAGAAGCCATAGAGGAAGCGGATGTGATTTTGGCGCTTTTTGATAATTCAAGAAAAAAAGATATTGAAGATGAAGAAATTTTCAAGCTTTTAAAACAAAGTGATAAAAAGATTTTTTATATTTTAAATAAAAGTGATTTAAAAAGTGAATTTGAAAAACCAAAAAATATAGATTTTATAGAACTTAGCGTGCAAAATGATATTAAAGTATTAAAACAGAATTTAGAAAATCACTTTAATACCCTTGATAGCGATGGCTTTTTGGTTAGTTCTATTGATTTAATCAATGCTTGTAAAATTTCAAGCGAAGCGATTTTTAGGGCCAAGGAGCTTTTGAGTGAAAATTCTTTAGAGCTTTTTGCATTTGAACTAAATTTGGCGATTAGTGAACTTGCAAAATTTACCAAAGATTTCGATAGAAATGAAATTTTAGATGAGATGTTTGGTAATTTTTGTTTAGGAAAATGAAAGGTTAAAAAATGGATAAAGAAACGATCAAAGCACACAAAATCAGTGATAAGGAATACAAAGAAATTTTAAATATTTTAGGCAGAGAGCCAAATTTATTAGAGCTTGGCGTGATTTCTGCGATGTGGAGCGAACATTGTTCTTACAAATCAAGTAAAAAATACCTTAATGGTTTTCCAACCAAAGCACCTTGGGTGATTCAAGGACCAGGAGAAAATGCAGGAGTGATTGATATTGGCAAAGGAATGGCGGCGGTTTTTAAAGTAGAAAGTCATAATCATCCCAGCTTTATCGAGCCTTTTGCAGGTGCAGCCACAGGTGTAGGTGGAATTTTACGTGATGTTTTTACCATGGGTGCAAGAGTGGTTGCAGGGCTAAATTCTTTAAAATTTGGCAATATCCATGATGAAAAATGTGGCAAACATCAAAAATACCTTGTTAAAGGCGTAGTAAGTGGAATTTCTCATTATGGAAATTGCATGGGAGTGCCGACAATCGGTGGAGAATGTGCCTTTGATGAGTGCTTTAATGGAAATATTTTGGTTAATGCTTTTGCTTTAGGTATTTGTAAAAGTGAAGATATTTTTTATGCTAAGGCTGAAGGCATAGGAAATCCAGTAATTTATGTGGGCTCAAAAACCGGTAGAGACGGGCTTGGTGGAGCGGTTATGGCAAGTGATAGTTTTACCGAAGAAAGTAAATCTTTGCGTCCGACTGTGCAAATTGGCGATCCTTTCAGTGAAAAACTTCTAATGGAAGCTTGTTTGGAGCTTTTTAAAACTGATTTTATTGTTGGAATTCAAGATATGGGTGCGGCAGGGCTTACTTCAAGTTCCTTTGAAATGGCAGGAAGAAGTGGTAGTGGAATGAAACTTTTCCTAGATAAAACGCCAATGAGAGAAGAAGGGATGACGCCTTATGAATTGATGCTTAGCGAATCTCAAGAAAGAATGTTAATTTGTGCTAAAAAAGGCTATGAAAATAAGGTTATAGAAATCTTTGAAAAATGGGGCTTAGACGCTGTGGTAATGGGCGAAGTTACTAACACAGGTAAAATGGAGCTTTTTTGGCATGATGAACTTGTAGGGCTTATCCCAATAGAACCATTAAGCGAAAAAGCACCAATTTTAGATCGCCCAATTTCTAAGCCAAAATACTTAGATGAAATTAAAAATTATGATTTTAAGCTCAAAATGTCTCAACAAGAACTTTTTGAGAAAATGTTGCAAAATGAAAATATCAATAACAAAGCTTTTATTTACGATCAATTTGATTCTAGCGTGCAGACCAATACCATGAAAGCCGATGGCGCTTTGGGTGCAAGCGTGATACGCATTAAAGAAAATGGTGCTGCTGTGGCAATGGCGATAGAATGTAATTCGCGTTTAAATTATGTAAATCCTAAAATCGGTGCAAGTATGGCAGTAGCAAGTGCAGGTAGAAAAATAGCTTGCACGGGTGCAAAACCTTTGGCGATAAGCGATTGTTTAAATTATGGTAATCCACAAAATCCTGAAGTAATGTGGCAATTTGCACAAGGATGTGAAGGCATAAAAGAAGCATGCAAAGAGTTAAATACTCCAGTTGTGAGTGGAAATGTCTCACTTTATAATGAAACCGATGGGATAAGTATTTATCCAAGCCCTACCATAGTAAGCGTAGGTGTAAATGAAGAAGCTTCTAAAACATTAAAAGCGAGTTTTGATAAAACAGGGCTTTGTGTTTATCTTTTGGGTGAAAGTTTTGGAGAATTTGCTGGCTCTATGGCGGCTAAAATTCAAGATCAAAAAGTAGCAGGAAGTCTAAAAGAGCTTGATTATAAAGTAGAACTTTCCCTTTGGAATTTGCTTTTTAAGGCAAATGAAAATTCATTACTTGAATGTGCAAATAGCGTAGGAGTGGGTGGTATTGTAATAACTTTGGCAAAAATGTGTGCCATTTCTAAAGTGGGTATGAGCTTAAAAAGTGACTTTGATGATGAAAGAATGATTTTTGATGAAAGTGCAAGTCGCGTAATTGTAGGACTTAGCAAGGAAAACGAAGAAACATTTTTAAATTTGGCAAAAGAATTTGGCATAAAAGCTACAAATTTGGGCTTTAGCACTAACGAAGATAATTTTAAACTTGATAATATAAATTTAAGTAAAAATGAGCTTAATAAGCTTTATTTCGATAGTTTTAAAGAGCAAATTCAATGATTTTTGTTTTAATTGTTTTAACGATTTTGGCGTTTTATTGGTATTATAAAACTTGGGGAAAACAAGATTTTTTAAACTCAGCTACGCGTGGCGCTAAAGGCTTTGCAAAGGGTTTTGCAAAAGGCGTTATGGAAGAAAGAATGGATGAGTTTAAAAGGCGTATGAATTATTATGTCATCGCGCTTTTGGCAAAAATTGCAAAAAGCGATGGCAGGGTAAGCGAAGATGAAGCTGAAATGATTAGCCAAATCCTAGATGCAAACGCCAAAGATGAAAAAGAAAGATCTTTTTTAAAAGCAAGTTTTAACGAGCATAAAGAAAATATCCACGATGCTTTTTATGTGGCAAAAGATTTTTTAAAAGAAGTCCCCCTGCCAAAGAGCGAACGCTTTAATGTGCTTCGTGTGCTTGTATTTATGGCATTAATCGATGCAGATTTTAGCACAAAAAAAAGAGAAATTTTAGAGCAAATTGCAAGAGCTTTTGATATTGCAAAAAGCGAACTTGACAGCTTTATTGCAAGTCTTTCAAATTTAAAAAGCACCAAAAATGAATTAAGCCTTGATGAGGCTTATAGCGTTTTAGAGCTTTCAAAAAATGCAGATTTAAACGCGGTAAAAAAGCAATATAGAGCTTTAGCTAAAAAATACCACCCTGATATTTTAAACGCAAATAATGTGAGCGAAGAAGAGCTTAAAATTGGTGTGGCAAAATTTCAAAAAATTAACGAAGCTTATGAAAAAATCAAAAAGCATTTAGAAAAATAAGGAAAAAATGAAAAGAATTATTTTATTTTTGTTTGTGTTTTTAGGGGTTTTGGTCGCAAAGGATTTAGAATGCAAAAACGATAAGGAATGTTTTGATTTAGGGCTTTGGTATTATGAAAAAAATAAATTTCGAAAGGGCAATGAAATAATGTCTAAGCTTTGCGAAGCTAATAATTATAATGCTTGTCGTAATTTAGGTGTTTCTTATGAAAATGGATTTGGCGTAAAACAAGATTATAAAAAAGCTAATGAATTTTAATGGTGGTCATAACACTGCTTGTTTTTATTACAATGCACAAGGAATAAAATAAGATTTACTCACAGCTAAAAATTATTTTTCTAAAGCTTGTGATTTGGGAGAACAAATAGCTTGTGATAATTATTATGATTTAAATGAAGGTAAATTTTAAGAGAAAGGAAAAAATGAGAGCATTATTAAGTGTGAGTGATAAAGAAGGTATAGTAGAGTTTGGAAAAGAACTCGAAAAATTAGGTTTTGAGTTGCTTTCAACGGGCGGGACTTTTAAGCTTTTAAAAGAAAATGGCATAAAGGTTGTAGAAGTGAGTGAATTTACAAAAAGCCCTGAGCTTTTTGAAGGGCGTGTAAAAACTTTGCACCCAAAAATTCACGGCGGAATTTTACACAAAAGAAGCGATGAAAATCACATTAAACAAGCTAAAGTTAATGAGATTTTAGGCATTGATTTGGTTTGTGTGAATTTATATCCTTTTAAAAAAACCACTATTATGAGCGATGATTTTGATGAGATTATCGAAAATATTGACATTGGTGGCCCTGCTATGATAAGAAGTGCAGCGAAAAATTACAAAGATGTTATAGTACTTTGCGATCCGCTTGATTATGAAAAAACTATCAATGCTTTAAAAAACAATCAAAATGATGAAAAATTTCGCCTAAATTTGATGATAAAAGCTTACGAGCATACGGCAAATTATGATAGTTATATCGCAAATTATATGAATGAAAGATTTAATGGGGGTTTTGGGGCAAGCAAATTCATAGTAGGGCAAAAAGTTTTTGATACAAAATACGGCGAAAATCCACACCAAAAAGGAGCTTTATATGAATTTGATGCTTTTTTTAGTGTGAATTTTAAAGCTTTAAAAGGCGAAGCAAGTTTTAATAACTTAACCGATATCAATGCAGCTTTAAATTTAGCCAGTAGTTTTGAAAAAGCTCCAGCAGTAGCTATTGTAAAACATGGAAATCCTTGCGGTTTTGCCATAAAAGAAAATTTGGTGCAAAGCTATATACACGCGTTAAAATGCGATAGCGTGAGTGCTTATGGTGGCGTGGTGGCGATCAATGGCACACTTGATAAAACTTTGGCTGAAAAAATTAATGAAATTTATGTAGAAGTGATTATCGCTGCAAATGTCGATGATGAAGCTTTGGCGGTATTTGAGAGCAAAAAACGCATTAAAATTTTTACGCAAGTTAGTCCTTATTTAATCAGAAGCTTTGATAAATATGATTTTAAGCATATTGATGGAGGTTTTGTATATCAAAATAGTGATGAAGTCGGCGAAAACGAGCTTAAAAATGCAAAACTCGTGAGTCAAAGAAAGGCTAGTGAGAGCGAGTTAAAAGATCTTGAAATCGCGATGAAAATCGCTGTATTTACCAAATCAAACAATGTGGTTTATGTAAAAAATGGTGCAATGGTAGCTATTGGAATGGGTATGACAAGCAGGATTGATGCGGCAAAAGCAGCTATTGCTAAGGCTAAAGAAATGGGACTCGATTTAGAAGGTTGTGTTTTAGCAAGCGAAGCTTTTTTTCCATTTAGAGATAGCATAGATGAAGCAAGTAAAGTAGGTGTTAAAGCCATAGTAGAACCAGGTGGCAGTATAAGAGATGATGAAGTGATTAAAGCTGCTGATGAATACGGAGTGGCACTTTATTTTACAGGCGTAAGACATTTCTTGCATTAATTTTTAAAGAGAAATTTACCTAAATGGTTTTTCTCTTTCTTGTTAAAAAATCCTACTAAAAATTATTAAAACAATACTAATTTAATAAAAATTAAATAAAATCTTAGTAAAATATATCTTCAAAAAATTTTTTTAGGATTTTATAATGTTTAGATCTATCGGTTTTAAGGTTTCTGCGGCTATTTTTATTGTGTTATTGTTTAGTTTTATTATTATGCATATAATATTAAATTTAGATTTTAAAAATACAGTCAATAGAATGAGTAAAGAAAATTTAGATACTATTAGCACTTCTGTATTTCAAACCATGAGAATGGCGATGAATTTGGGTGATGCGGATAAAATAAAAGAAACCATACATAAAGCCAAAAAGATGGAGGGAGTTAGTGATATTAAAATTTATCCATCAAAGGAAACCATAGAGCTTTTTGATATTAAAAATCCTCAAATTTCAAAAGATAATCTTATACTAGAACAATTTTCAAATCCTAAATTAAAATCTTTAGAACAAGAAATTAATAATGTTAATCATTTAAGATTAATAAGACCTTTAATCGCTGATGAAAGTTGCGTTGCTTGTCATGCAAATGTTAAAGTTGGTAATGTGATTGGAGTTATGGATATTTATCATTCTTTAGAGGGTATAGAAGAAGATATTGCTAAGACAAGTCAGTCTTATATTATTATTTTTACTCTGGCATTAATATTTACACTCATTGTTGTTCTTTTTGTTCTTAAAATGGTTGTTGGTCACCCTGTTTTGGAGCTTTTAAGCCATGCTAAAGAGCTTGCACAAGGAAGTGGAAATTTGAAAGCTCGCATACGCACTAAAGGGCGTGATGAAATTGCAAGAGCTTGTGAATACATTAATCAATTTATAGAAAAAACTCAAAAAGCGGTTAGTGGTGCAAGTTTAAGTTCTAAAAATGTGGAGCAACAAAGCATTCTTTTAAATTCAAATGCTATTTCCTTAAATGAAATTTCAACTTCAAGCTATCAAAAAATAGATTCTAGTTTTCAGCTTGGTACAAGTATAGGTTCAGATTTAGGGGAGTTGGCAAGTCTTTCCAGTGACGCTAATTTAGCTAATGATAAATCTTATAAACTTTTAGAACAAATGCTAAAATCCTTATTTGAGGTGGCGCAAAAAGTTACAGATATTGCTGACAATGAAAATTCTTTAGCAAAAAAAGTTGAAAATATGGTTTTACAAGCACAAAATATTCAAAAAGCTACACAAATGATGGATGAAATTGCCGATCAGACTAATTTATTATCTTTAAATGCGGGTATAGAATCTGCAAGAGCTGGGCAATATGGCAAAGGTTTTTCTGTCATTGCTGAAGATATAAGAACTCTTGCTAATAATAGTGAAGAATTTTTAGCCAATGTGGCAAAAATTACCAAAGAACTTTTGTCAAGCATATCAGAAGTATCTAGCGAACTTAGAAAAAATGCTCAAAATATTTATTCTTTAAATGAAAATACCAATTTGTTACTTAGCGATGCTAATGAAGTAAAGACTTGCAATGAAGATGCGAAAAATCTGGTAACTAAATGTGCTAATAAAATTAAAGCAAGTCAGGAAAGTATTCAAGATTTGTTAATGAGAATGCAAGAAAGTGTTGAAGTGAGTGAAAAAAATGAAGAAATTTCTAAAATTTTACTTCAGGTTGCAGATGAGTTAAAAATAGTATGTCATAATCTTGAAAATGAACTCAGTCAATTTCAAATTTAAAGGAAATTAAATGAAAAAAACATTACAAATTGCTTTAGCAGCAGCTTTTTTTGCAGGTTGTGCAAGTACTTCAGTAAGTTCAAATTCTAAAGCGAATAATGAGCTTGCACAAAATCAGCTTTTTACAATAGAAAAGATTATAGTAAAGGGCAAAACTTTTGATCCAAAAAATGCACAAGAAGCACCTAATATTAGCTTTGATAAAGATAAATTTTATGGTAATGCTGGTTGCAATCGTTTTTTTGGTTCTTATCAAAGCAATGGCGATACTTTACAAATTGAAGGAGATCGTGTAGCTTCCACTCAAATGCTTTGTCATCCTATGGATGTAATGGAATTTGAAAATTCTTTTCTTTCAAATTTTAGAGGGACTTTTAAAATTTCAAATGAAAATGGTAAGCTTATTTTAAATAATGGCGAAATGAAAATATTTTTTAAATAATACTTCTAGCCCCAAAAACGGGGCAAACTTCTTAAATTTTGACAAAAATCTAAAAAATGGTACAATTATAGTTTTATTATCAAAAAAGGTAGTTAAATGATAAAATCAATTCCTGAATGGAGTGAGCAAGAATATCTAATGCTTTCTTTACCGCACGAAAAAAGTGATTGGAAGCCGTATTTGGATGAAATTTTACAAGGCTATAAAGAATTTATAAAAGCCGTAAGCAATTTTCAAAAAGTGCTACTTATAGCACCTAGTCAAAGCGATTTTATCCCTTTTAAAAATATATCAAATGTGGAATTTTTCTTATGTGATACCAATGACACTTGGATACGCGATTTTGGTGCAATTGATATTTTAGAAAATGGGCGTTTGAAAGCACTTGATTTTACTTTTAATGCTTGGGGAAATAAATTTCAAAGTCAGCTTGACAATGCGGTAAATTCTAAGCTTTTTAAAGAAAAATTTAAAGAAGAACTTAAGAAAATTGATTTGATTTTAGAAGGTGGAAGTATCGATTTTAACGGTGAAGGAATAATGCTTACAAGTTCTCATTGCTTGTTGAATGAAAACAGAAATTCTCACTTAAATAAAACACAAATTGATGAAAAACTAAAAGAAATATTTGGTTTAAAGCAAATCATTTGGCTTGAAAAAGGTTTTATAAAGGGCGATGATACGGATCATCATATTGATACTTTAGCAAGATTTATTACTCCAAATACCATAGCACATTGTATTTGCGAAGATGAAAAAGATGAGCACTATTTACCTTTACAAGAGATGAAAAAAGAACTTGAAAAAACAGGTTTTAATTTAATCCAGCTTCCTTTGCCAAAACCTTTATATTATGATGGACGAAGACTTGGAGCTACTTATGCAAATTTTGTTTTTATCAATAATGCTTTAATTGTACCAACTTATAATGATGAAAATGATGGGATCGTCATGCAAAGATTAGCCCATGTTTTACCAAATCGTCAAATTGTAGGTGTTGATGCAAGAGTATTTTTACGCCAAAATGGCTCTTTGCATTGCTCTTGTCAAAATCGTTTTAAAGGTTTAAGATGAGTTTGCAAAAAAAAGCAACTATTGTTGCAAGTATTTGTGCACTTGTTTTAGCTTGTGTAAAATTTATTATAGGGCTTACAAGTGGTTCAGTAGCAGTGCTTTCTAGTGCGATTGATTCTTTAATGGATTTTGCCATTTCTGCTTTTAATTTCTTAGCTCTTAAAAAAAGTTCTCAAAAAGCAAATGAAAATTATAATTTTGGTTTTTCTAAAATAGAAGCTTTAATGGGCTTACTAGAAGGCGTTTTTATTGTAGGTGTGGGTATTTTTATTTTCTATGAAAGTATTTTAAAAATTTATTATAAAGAGCAAATTTCTGATTTAAATTTAAGTATTTATGTGATGATTTTTGCTTTAGTGGTAACTTGCATCCTTGTACTTTTTCTAAATTATGTAGCTAAAAAAACAAAGAGTTTGATTATAGAAAGTGATGCTTTACATTACAAAACAGATTGTTTAACAAATGCTTGTACTTTGTTAGCTTTAATTTTAATCTATTTTACAAATTTGCATATTATTGATGCGATTTTTGGAATTATTATAAGCCTTTATACTGCATTTTCTGCTTTTAAAATTATTAAAAAAGCTTTGGCTTTTTTAATGGATGAGGCATTACCAAAAGAGCAAGTTGAGAAAATTTGTGCTTTAATTTCTAAAAATAATGAAGTCATTTCTTATCATGAATTAAAAACACGCAAAACTCCAAATTGTAATTATTTAAGCGTTCATTTGGTGTTTTGTCCTATAATTTCGCTTTTAAACGCGCATAAAATTTCAGATGAAATAGAAGAAGGTATCCGTGCAGCATTTAAAGATGAAAAATGGGATATACAAATTCATTTAGATCCTTATGATGATGAGGAAGAGGAAAGGCAAAGACAATGAAAATCGCTTTAATACAACAAAAATTTCATTCCACTAAAGAAAAAACGATAGAAAAAACTTGTGAATTTATAGAACAAGCAGCAAAACAAGGGGCAGAGCTTGTTTGTTTAGGGGAGCTTCACCAAAGTGAATATTTTTGCCAAAGTGAAAATGTAGATTTTTTTGATTTGGCAAATGATTATGAAAAAGATGTAGAATTTTGGGCGAGTGTGGCTAAAAAAAATGGGGTTGTATTGCTTACTTCTCTTTTTGAAAAAAGAAGTGCGGGGCTTTATCATAATACTGCAGTGGTGTTTGAAAAAGATGGTGCTATTGCAGGAAAATACCGCAAAATGCATATACCTGATGATCCTTGTTTTTATGAAAAATTTTATTTTACTGAAGGTGATTTGGGTTTTGAGCCAATCAGTACGAGTTTGGGTAAGCTTGGTGTGCTTATTTGCTGGGATCAATGGTATCCTGAAGCAGCAAGAATTATGGCTTTAAAAGGGGCACAGATTCTTATTTATCCTACGGCTATTGGTTGGTTTGATAAAGATGAAAATGATGAAAAGCAAAGACAGTTTAATGCTTGGTTAGGAATTCAAAAAGGACATGCAATAGCAAATGGTTTGTATGTGGTGGCCGTCAATAGGGTAGGCTTTGAAAAAGATAAAAGCGGTGTGGAAGAGGGCATTAGATTTTGGGGAAACTCTTTTGTTTTTGGACCACAAGGAGAAGAAATTTGTGTTTTAGACAACGAAAATGAATGCGTAAAAATTGTAGAAATTGATCAAAAAAGAAGTGAAAATGTGCGTCGTTGGTGGCCGTTTTTACGCGATAGGCGTATAGAATATTTTGGCGAATTGACAAAAAGATTTATTGATTAATCTTTTTGTAATTTTTTCAATTTTTCTAAATAATTTATAATTTGATTTTTTTCTTCTTTACTTAAGTTAATAAAACTTATTTCTTTAAGTCTCGAAAGCAATAAATTTTCTTCTGAAATTTCATTTTTTCCTATTTCCAAAGTGGTAATAACGCTTGAGCTTATCAAAAGCCTTTGAGTCGCATCTTTTCTTAAGCCCCAAATATTATGTATGACGATATCATTTCCTAAAATTTGCCCCCCATAAAGCATGATATGACCCGGAAGGTAAAGCAAGGTTAAATAAGATTTTCCAAAATGCTTCAAAAAATCCTTTTTTTGTGTGTTATCAAGTGTGCTAACATCAAAATGGGTAAAAGAATTTTTTTGTGCGGCCGAATTTCTTGGCAAATAAAGTCCAAAAGCTGAAAAAATATCTCTAGTCAGCAAAGAACAATCCCTTTCAAAATTGTAACCACCCCAACCATAAGGTAGGTTTAAAAGCTCTGAAAGCTGATTTTTTAAATTTATATCATTAAATTCTAAAGGAAATTTTACTGCATTTTTCTTAGAAATTTTATATTTTTTAGCACCTATTTTTCCATAAAAATAGTTTTTATCTTCCTTATAATAAGGATAAATTGCACCAATTCTGCTTTCAAAAAAGAATTGTTTATTTTCATCAAGAATAGCTAGTTTTTCTTTTATAGGGGTGATAAAATGAAGATTTTCATAAATTTTAGCTCTTTCATCAGAAAAAAATTCTAAATCTTTACTTTCTACAAATCCAACCCCACTCTCACTAAGAATAAAAGCATAGCGTTTATCTTTGCTAAAATGTGAGATTAGAATAGGAGTTCCGGCGTTTAAAATACTATCGCTTGCATAATCAAAAGGAAGACCTTCATTTTCAAAAAAAGGATTTTTTAAAATTGCTCTTTGGGTAGGGAGGTTTTTAGAAATTGTATTTTGAACAATCAAGGCTTTTTGATTGAGCTTGCCTAGATTTTTAATATTTGCATTATCTATGATATTTTCAAACCATGAAAGTGGAATGATTTGCTTATTAAAAAAATAGTAATTATTTTTTGGGTTTAAATATAAAGGAAAAGACCAAAAAAGATTTTGATTTTTTAAATTTTTGAATGAACTATGCCAAGGGCTAAAAAAATGTTTTTTATACTCATTAGCACTAAAATTTTGATTTTGATTAATTTTGGGTAAAATACTTACATTTTGTTCAAATTCTAGTGTTGCATAGTTTGAGTTTTTTTGTTCTTTTTGTATGTTGAAATTTAAATCTTTTAAAATTTGGTTTTCTACTTGTTCTTTCGTTGTACAAGCGTTAAAAAATATTGCTAAAAAACCAAAATATAACCAAGTTTTCATAATCAACCTTTTACAAAAAATAGTTATAATTAAACCCAAGGAAGTATAATGCTTGTTAAACTAGAGAAAATTTTAACTTATGATAATGTTTTTTTAAGCGGTGGAGCTGGAGTTGGAAAAAGTTTTTTAACTAATGAGCTTATAAGATCTTATAAAAGTAAAAATAAAATAGTAGTTCCTTTAGGATCTAGTGCTTTAAGTGCTTTTAATATAGGCGGAGTAACTTTACATAGCTTTTTTTGTTTGGGCTATTGTCAAGATATGAATACGCTTAGTGTTTTTGATCGCAACCAAAAGCAAAGAGAAAAATTAGCAAAACTAAAAGAAATTTTAAAAAAAATTGATCTTATTATCATTGATGAAATTTCTATGGTGAGTGCTGATATTTTTGAAATGATAGGTTTTAGGCTAAGAAATTCGCAATTTGAAGGAAAAATTTTAGTTGTAGGGGATTTTTTTCAATTGCCGCCTGTGATAAAAGAAAAAAAAGAAAACCTTTTTTTAAATTCCACTTATGCTTTTTCTTCTTTCTTTTGGAAGGATTTAAATTTTAAAAATATTAAACTTTCACAGTCAAAAAGAACGCATAATTTAGAATTTTATAGAAATTTATCTTTAATAAGGCAAGGATTTTTAGATGATAAAATTTTAAATTTTTTTGAAAATTTATGTATTAATGCAAATGATTTGCCAAAGTTGGATGATGATTATACTTTACTTTGCGGGATTAATAAAAAAGTAAATATTATTAATCAAACCAGATTAAATAAGCTAGAAACAGAGCTTGTGTGTTTTAAAGCTCAAATTCGCAAAGAACGAAAAGATATTGAGGATCAAAGAATTGAAACTTGGATAAAAAGTTTAAATATTTTAGATGAACTTTATTTAAAAATAGGCGCGCGCGTTATTTTTTGCGTGAATAATTGGGAAAAAGGTTATTATAATGGCGAACAAGGTGTGGTTGAAAGCATTAATTATGAAGAAGATAAAACTTATATTGGTATTATGAAAAATAGCGGTGTTAAAATTATGCTTGAACCTTATGTATTTTTTATGGAAGAGCTTGAACAAAATAATAATGAAATGTTTATTGATGTACTTGCGAGCGTAAGTCAATATCCTATAAAATTAGCTTATGCAATCACTATACATAAATCGCAAGGTATGAGTATAGACAAATTGGTATGTGATATTGATCATATTTTTGAAAACGGACAGCTTTATGTGGCCTTATCACGTGCTATAAATCCTTCTACTCTTAAGATATATTTTGCAAAAAGAATTAATTTTAAATCTTATTTTATAAGTATTTTAAAATTTGATATGAGTGTAAGAGAATTTTATCAAAATAATGAATTTTTAGATCTTGAATTAGAAAACAACATCATTTAAAAGGATAAAGATGAAAAAAATAATTTTACCAATTTGTTTATTTTTAAGCCTTAATGCACAAAATCTTGAGATAGATAAAATCAGAACGGATTTGTATTCCAAAAGTGGAGCAAATGTGCTTAAAAAAATTGAAATTTCTTTGGAATTTGAAGGAAAGAATTTAAAAGAAAATGAAATTAAGCTTATCGATGCAGTAAATACCGTGATTTCTGGTTTTTTCTATGAAGATATTTTTACAGAAATTGGAAAGAATAATTTTAAAAAAACTTTAGAAAAATTTATAGATAAGAAATATAAAATCAAAATAGATGATATTTACATTTTATCCTTAAGCGGGGTGGAAAAATTTGATTTAGAAGAATTTAAGCGTTTTTTAGAAAGCACAGAAGCTAAGGAAAAGGGTAGGGGTAGCGAGATTAAAAAAGCACTTGAAAATTTAGAAGTGCCACAGGTGCCAAAGCTTGAAACCCAGCAAAATGTTTCAGTTCCAAATATTCCAAATATTGAAACCAAGCAAATTGAGCAGCTTTTTCAAGATGAAAATGATAAAAATAAAGACAATGACGAAATTGATATAAATATGCTTGATATTCCTAAAACAACACCTGAACTCGAAGAAAAAATTAAACGCGATTTGATTACAAATCCACCACAAATTTTTAAAGAAAACAATATTTCTAGTGGTAATATAACAGGCTTTGAAGCCAAATTTGATGAAAATGCAAGCACGCCTTAATTATCGAACCAAGTCATAATTTTGTGGAATTTTTGCCTTAAAAATTTCAGGATTGATTTGGGGATTTTTGATTTGATTGTTTAGGGTGATTGTAATATCATTATCAAATTCATCTTTATATGAAATACTTTTAACTTCATTATTATTTAAAACAATAGTGTAGTTTGTTTTTTCATATTGGGCTATCAATTTATTATTATCAATATGCTTGGCTTTTTTAAAAATTTCATTTAAATTCGGAATATTGTCAAGATGTGAAAAAATCACTTGTTCTAAATCATGTTCGATTAAAATTACTTGATTTTTATTGATATATATTTCTTTTTTACTTGGAATATTGTAAAGCCAATAAGCCTCATTTTTGCTTAAAATAAAATGTCCAGAATAAGAAATTACTGAATCTTTGGATTTGACTATTTGAGTAAAATCACTTGAATAAGTGTTAAAATTAAGATCAATGGCCCAAATTTGACTCAAACAAATCAAAATTAAAAAAAATATTTTTTTCATTATTTTCCTTTAAAAATCTTAAAATTTTTTATATCATTCTAGCTAATTTTAATTAAATAATCGTTATAATCATAGGTTGAAAAAATTATTAAAAGGTTTAAACAATGTTTTTAAATACCTTAAAAGCTATATTTGGAACAAAAAATGATCGCGAGGTAAAAAAATACCTTAGACGCGTGGTACAGATTAATGCCCTTGAAAGCAAATATCAAAATTTGAGCAATGATGAGTTAAAGGCAGAATTTGCAAAATTAAAAGAGCAAATTTTAAGTAAAGAAAAAAATGAAAATGATATCTTAAATGATGTTTTTGCTATTGTGAGAGAAGTAGGTAAGAGAACGCTAAATATGCGTCATTTTGATGTGCAATTAATAGGCGGTATGGTTTTACATGATGGAAAAATCGCAGAGATGAAAACAGGTGAAGGAAAAACTTTGGTTGCGACTTTACCAGTAGTTTTAAATGCTATGAGTGGCAAAGGCGTGCATGTGGTAACCGTGAATGATTATTTGGCTAAAAGAGATGCGGAACAAATGAGTGCGATTTATAATTTTTTAGGTTTTAGCGTAGGCGTGATTCTTTCATCTCAAAATAGTGATTTAGAGCATAAAAAAGCCTATGATTGTGATATCACCTATGGGACAAATAATGAATTTGGTTTTGATTATTTGCGTGATAATATGAAATTTTCAAAAGCTGAAAAAGTACAAAGGGAGCATCATTTTGTAATTGTAGATGAAGTTGATAGTATTTTAATTGATGAAGCAAGGACCCCACTTATTATCAGCGGCCCTACAAATCGCACATTAGATGGCTATATTAAAGCCAATGAAGTGGCTAAACAAATGAAAAAAGGCGAAGCGGTTTTACCGCCTGCAAAACCTGAAGGTGATTTTGTTGTGGATGAAAAAAATAGAACTATACTCATCACAGAAGCTGGAATTTCAAAAGCCGAAAAGCTTTTTGGTGTTGAAAATTTATATAGCCTTGATAATGCTATTTTAGCACATCAGCTAGATCAAGCCTTAAAGGCACACAATCTTTTTGAAAAAGATGTGCATTATGTCTTAAGAAACAATGAAGTTATCATCGTGGATGAATTTACAGGGCGTTTAAGTGAAGGGCGTCGTTTTAGCGAAGGACTTCATCAAGCCTTAGAAGCCAAAGAAAATGTAAAAATTCAAGAAGAAAGCCAAACTTTAGCGGATATCACTTTTCAAAATTATTTTAGAATGTATGAAAAATTAGCCGGTATGACAGGAACAGCACAAACCGAAGCAACCGAGTTTTCTCAAATTTATAGCTTAGATGTGGTTTCAATTCCTACTAATATTCCTATTAAAAGACAAGATAGAGATGATTTGATTTATAAAACTCAAGAAGAAAAATTTAAAGCCGTTATTGAAGAGATAAAAATAGCCAATAAAAAAGGACAACCTGTGCTTGTAGGGACTGCAAGTATTGAAAGAAGTGAAGTTTTTCATAATATGCTTGTAAAAGAAAAAATCCCTCATCATGTTTTAAATGCTAAAAATCACGAACAAGAAGCTTTAATCATACAAGATGCAGGCAAAAAAGGTGCAGTTACCATTGCTACAAATATGGCAGGTCGTGGTGTGGATATAAAAATTGATGATGAGATAAGGGCTTTAGGTGGGCTTTATATCATAGGCACAGAAAGGCATGAGAGTCGTAGAATCGATAACCAACTTCGCGGTCGTGCAGGAAGACAAGGCGATCCGGGTATTAGTCGTTTTTATTTGAGTTTGGAAGATAATCTTTTGAGAATTTTTGGTGGTGATCGTATTAAAAGTATTATGGAGCGTCTAGGGATAAAAGAGGGCGAACACATAGAGTCAAGAATTGTAACAAGAGCGGTTGAAAATGCACAGAAAAAAGTGGAAAGTTTGCATTTTGAAAGCAGGAAGCACTTGCTTGAATACGATGATGTGGCAAATGAACAAAGAAAAACAATTTATCGTTATCGTAATGAGCTTTTGGATGAAAATTATGATATAAAAGCCAAAATTTCACAAAATATTGCAGAGTATAGTGCAAATGTGATGAGTGAATTTATACTTGATGAAAGTGGTGCAGAGTTAAATTTTGAGAATTTAAAAGCTAAAATTTTAGATGAATGCTCTACAGAACTTAAGCAAAGTGATTTTGATAATCTTAGCATTATTGAAATGCAAGATAAGCTTGGCGAAATTTTAGAAAAATCTTATGATGAAAAGATGTCAAGACTAGATCCTAAAGAGCTTCATAATATTGAACGCATTTTGTATTTACAAGTTTTAGACAATGCTTGGCGTGAACATTTGTATCAAATGGATATATTAAAAACAGGTATAGGACTTCGTGGATATAATCAAAAAGATCCTCTAGTAGAATATAAAAAAGAAAGTTATAATCTTTTCTTAGAGCTTGTAAATCGTATTAAATTTGATAGCATAAAACTTCTTTTTAGTGTGAGATTTAATCAAGAAGAGGTATCAAATTTAGAAGAAAAAGCTAATAAAGAAAATGAAAAATTATTGCAGAATTCCACGCAGTTGGGAGCTAGCGAAGATAATTTAGGTCAAGCTGAATTTAAAAAAGTGCCTCGAAATTCTCCTTGTCCTTGCGGAAGCGGTAAAAAATTTAAAGAATGCCATGGGAAAAGTGGTCCTAAACAAGGAATTTTAGCTTGAAAAAAAGCGTTTTAAAATATTTGCTTTTTAAATATTTAAGATTTGATAAAGAACAACCTTTTATCAATCTTTCTATGCTTTTGGCTTTTTTGGGTGTTTGTGTAGGGCTTTGTGTTTTGCTTGTAGCAATGGCTATTATGAACGGTTTTGATAAAGAATTTGAAAAGCGTTTTTTTGTGATGAATTATCCTATTACCATAGTGCCAAAATTTTATTCTCCTATGGATGAAAATTTGGTAAAAGAACTTAAAAAAGAATTTCCAAATTTGCTTTTTAGCCCTTATATCAGCACCCAGGTTGTAGCAAAAGGGGATAGTCGCTTTGAAGGTGGAGTGCTTTTTGGTGTGAATTTTGATGATGAAGTTAAAATCAATGAAGTTGTGGCCAAAGCCTTAAAAGATGAGAATTTAAGTGGCTTTGATATACTTATAGGTTCGGCACTTGCAGATGAATTTGGTTTGCATAAAAATGACAAACTTTCGCTTATTTTTTCAAGTCTTAATCCTAGTGGTTTTTCCTTAGTGCCGCAGAGTAAGCGTTTTGATGTTAAAGCGCGTTTTACTTCAGGGCTTGCATTTTATGATAAGGCATATATGTATGCAGATGTTAATGCACTTAGAAAGGTGCTTGGTATAAATAATAAGCAAATTTATGATGGCGTGCATGTTTATAGTGATAACGCATTCAAGGATGTAGAAAAACTTAAATTATATTTGAAAAGTGATTATGTTGTCGTGGGCTGGTGGGAGCAAAATAAAAATTTCTTTTCAGCTTTAGAGCTTGAAAAACGGGCTCTTTTTATAGTTTTAATGCTTATTATTTTAGTGGCGAGTTTAAATATAGTCAGTTCTTTATTGATGATAGTGATGAATCGTCGTGCTGAAATCGCACTTTTGCTTGCTTTAGGTGCAAGTAAAATAGAAGTGAAAAAAAGTTTTTTTGCCTTAGGAATGCTTATAGGTGGTGGCGGTATGATAGTGGGAATTTTGCTTGCATTTTTTGCTTTGTGGCTTTTGGGAAATTTTGATATCATCACTTTACCTGCTGATGTTTATGGTACTAGTAAATTGCCACTTGATTTATCTGTGATGGATTTTTCTTTAACTATTATAGGTGCTTTGGTGATTATTGCTTTATCTTCGTATTATCCTGCTAAAAAAGCAACGCAGATCAATGTTTTAGATACTTTAAGAAATGAATAGGAGAAAAATATGGAGCAAAAATTTGATGAAAATAAATTTATGCAAGAATACGCTAAAAATCAGAGATTAAAATCTCTAACTTTAAAAGGTGTTTTGATTTTTCTTATCAGTGGAGCTTTGCTTATTCCTTTATTCATGTTAAATTCTTTAGTTGAAGATAGAAAATATAATGCACAAAATGTTATTTCGTCAATAGGGAAGACTTGGGGTGATGATGGGTTTTATACACCAAGATTATATGAAAAAATTTTGCCCAAAAATTAGAACTTTGGGTGAATTTAAAATATGAAGAACGCACGAAAGGCATTTACAAAATCCCAATTTATACTGCTTTTGTAGATTTTAATGCAAGTTTTAAAGTGAAAGATTTAAATAATTTTAGCGAAAATTCCATAAATTTTTTAAAAGGAAAGTTACAAAATTTAGAAGTCAATGCTTTAAAAGATAATTTATTAGTCAGTGGAACTTTGCAGTTAAAAGGTTATCATTCCTTTGTCTTAAACATGCAAGCTAAACAAAATATCATACATATTAATTCTAATGCTACAAATCCTTCTTTTGAGTCTATTTTACCAAATGATTATTCTATTAATAAAAAAGGTTTTGATGCTTTTTATGAATTTGAAAATAGTGTTTTGGGTGATGATATTGAAAAAGAAAGGCTAAGTATTGCTTTTTATCAAGGAGTGAATGAATATCGCTTGATTGATCGTATGATGAAATATGGATATTTGTTTATTGTTTTGACTTTTTTAGTGTTGTTTTTATGCGAACTTGCTTCAAAGAAAAATGTTATTTTGCTTCAGTATGCAATTTTAGGAGCAAGTTTGGTGGTATTTTATCTTATGCTTTTAAGTTTTAGCGAGCACATAGGATTTAATCTTGCTTATCTTTTTTCAAGCTTAGCTATAATCATACCTATATCACTTTATACTTTAAGTATAATGGGTGAAAAGCGTTTTGCTGTGGTGATGGCGATGGTTTTATTTATTTTATATTTATGCTTATTTATTATGCTAAAACAAGATGAGTATGCGTTATTAATAGGAACTTTCATTGCTATGTTTGCAATTTATGCAGCAATGTATTTTACTAGAAATTTAAACAAGGAAAATCATTAAATTTTTTTGATTTTCCTTAGTGGAAATTTTGTATAAAATCCTTTAAAATCACTCCATCAAGTTTTAAATTAAAAGCATTTTCAAAATTGCTTAATTTTTCTACTATGAGTAAAATTTTGCTATCAAAAAGATAAAATTCTGCTACTTTTGAAGCGAAATGAGCCAAATTTTCATCATTAAAAAGTAAAAATTTAGCTTCTAAAGCATTACTTAAAAAAATTTCATCTTTATTTTGTATGAAAATGGCAAAGTCTAAATTTTGATTTTTTGCATTTTCGATGATTTTTTCATTATAAAAAAAGCAAGAAATTTGATCTTTGCTTAACATTTCACTTTTGTCAATAAAATAAAAATTTGAATTTTTTGATAATAAATGGTGTCCTAAAATTAGCATTTTAATGTCCTTGTTTTTATTTGTATAATCATAATAAAAAAAAATAAAAATAGGGCTTAATTAAATTTAAATAGACTTTAGCTAAAATATTTTTAGAAAATTAGGAGAAAAAATTGTTTATTCAAAAGTGTAAAAATTTTAAATTCACAGAGCCTATTTCCAAAAAAATCGCGTTTTTTAATTGGCTAATTTTATTTTTTATTTTAGCTTTATTTTTTTATTTTACTTTTAGTGTCAGTGCTTATCACTTTGATTTTTCATTGCTTTTAGAATATAAAAACAAGATCATTTATGGCTTTTTAAACACCTTAATTATCAGTCTTTTTGCTTTATTATGTAGTATTGCTTTTGGTGTTTTGATTTGCTTTTTTTCTTTAAGTAAAGTAGTTATTTTAAGATTTTTCGCCACTTTATATGTGGAAATTATACGTGGAACGCCTTTATTGGTTCAAGTACTTTTGATTTTTTATATTATTGCAAATAGTTTAGGATTTGATAATAGATACATTGTAGGAGTTTTTATTCTTTCAATTTTTTGTGCAGCTTATTTATCTGAAATATTTAGAGTAGGTATTTTAAGCGTGCCAATAATACAAGTAGAGAGTGCTAGAGCTTTAGGGCTTAATGAAAGACAAATTTTTTTATATATTATTTTTCCGCAAGCTTTAAAAAATATTTTAGCACCTTTAAGCGGACAATTTGCAAATCTTATCAAAGATAGTTCTTTATTAAGCGTGATCGCGCTTAATGAGCTTACGCAAAATATACAAGAAGTCAATTCTTATATTTTTGCAACTTTGGAAGGTTATATTGTTTTAGCACTTGCATATCTTATTTTGACTTTACCTATAAGTCTATTTTCTCGTTTTTTAGAAAGAAAATATCAAAAATAAGCTAAAAATCCTTGACAAATTAGGAGATATTTTGGCATAATCACATTTTCATTTAAAAAATGTCTCGTTAGCTCAGCCGGTAGAGCATCTCCCTTTTAAGGAGGGGGCCGTTGGTTCGAATCCAACACGGGACACCACTT
>NZ_NFNY01000110.1 GCF_002179165.1 Campylobacter jejuni | reverse complement strand
TTACAAAAGATTTTAAAGATTTTATCAAAACTCTTTTTTTCTTTGAGAATTCTTCTACTATAAAAGAAATGATTTTGCTTTTTAAAATTTATTTTTATATAAATTTTTTATTTCTTTAAGATTTTCATCTATCCTTTTATTTTAAAACAAAATATAAAACATTTAATGTTATACTAAAACATTTTATAAAATTTTGGAGAAATTATGGTTAGTGTTGAATTTTTAGGTCCTATAAACAAACCCAAACTAGAATTAAATATCAATAATTTAAAAGAATTAAAAGAGATTTTAAAACAAGATGAAAGTCTAAAAGAATGGCTGGAACTTTGTGCCGTATCTTTAAATGAAACAATTATATTTGATGAAAATACCCCTTTAAAAGATGGCGATAAAATAGCACTTTTACCACCAGTTTGCGGGGGCTAAAATGAGTGAGTTTATACTTGTAAATGGGGCTTTAGAAATCCCACAAATTTATGCAAAATGGTATGAATTTGCAAAAAATAAAAATTGTGGTGCGCTGCTTACATTTTGTGGCATAGTGCGTGCAGAAAACGGCATTGAAGCTTTAAGTTTTGATATTTACAAACCGCTTTTAAAAAATTGGTTTAATGAGTGGCAAAAAAGGGTTGAAAATGATGGAGTGATTTTGCTTTTTGCACATTCAATCGGCGATGTAAAAATTCACGAAAGTTCATATTTAGCAGGGATTTTAAGCAAACAAAGAAAATTAGGACTTAAGCTCATCAATGAATTTGTGGAAGATTTTAAAGCAAGTGCGCCCATTTGGAAATACGATGTGATAAACAAACAAAGAATTTACGCTAAAGAAAGATCAAGCAAACTCTGCGGTGCTGGGCTTTTAAAATGATAAAAGAGTTAGAACAATTTAGTATTTTTGGTGTGAGCACTTTGACAAATGCCAAATTTGAAAGCGATGTTAAAACTTCAAAAATCATTCCTTTATGGAAAAATTTTCATCAAATTTTTGGCACACCTGATGAAATTTATAGCGTGTATTATGATTATAAAAACACTTTAGACTTAGAAAATTTAGAGTACAAAGTCTGCGTGGGCGTGAAAGAAAAAGAAAAGGGTGAAAAAATACTTATAAAAGAAGGAAAATATATGCTTTTTGAAGACTTTGGAAAACCTGAAATCATTACGCCAAAACTTTGGCAAAAAATCAATAATTTCTTTAAAAGCTCAACTTTACAAAGAAAATTTAAAACAGATTTTGACTTTTATACCGCTAATAAAGTTCAAATTTACATTGGTATCAAGGAGTAAAAATGCTAATGCCTTATGAAAAAAGCTTAGAGATCTTGCATTCTCATATCAAAGCTTATGAAAGAGTAGAAAAAGTGGCTTTAACAGAGTGCTTAGGACGCATTTTAGCAAGTGATATAAAAGCGAATGAAAACCAACCTAGTATGCCAACCTCAGCCATGGATGGCTATGCTATTCAATTTGAAGATCAAGATCTGCCTTTAAAGATTTTAGGCATAACTCCTGCTGGAAAAATGCCCGAATTTAAGCTTAGCAAGAATACTTGTGTAAAAACTTTTACGGGCTCTTTGATGAGTGAAGGAAGCGATACTTTGGTGCCTGTGGAAAATGTAAGAGTAGAAAATGACACGCTTTTTATAGAAAAAAAAGTTCCTAAAGGCTTTGCAGTTAGAGAGATTGGCGAAAATTACAAAAAAGGCGAAATTTTACTTAAAAAAGGCACAAAGCTAAATTATAGTGAAATTGCACTTTTAGCCGAACTTGGATTTTTTCACATTAGCGTGTTTGTAAAGCCTATAATTGGGGTTTTAAGCAGTGGAAGTGAGATAAAAGATTTGGGCGAAAGTTTGGAAAATCCCGCACAAATTAGATCTTCTAATCACATCGCCATAGCAAATTTAGCTAAAAATTTAAATTGCGATGTCCGCATATTTGCTCTCTTAAAAGACGATGAAAAAGATACTTCAAAGGCAATAAAAGCTGCTTTGGGAAGTTGTGATATTTTAGTTACAACTGGCGGCGTTTCTATGGGGGATTTTGATTTTTTAAAAAAAGCCATTAAAGAATACGAACTCATCATCGATAAAGCAGATATAAAACCGGGTCGCCATATAAAAATCGCTAAAATAGATGAAAAATTTATAATCGCCTTGCCTGGATTTCCTTACTCTGCTATGGTTATGTTTAATCTTTATGCAAGAGAAATAATAAATGCGTGGCTACTTCAGCCAAAAGACTATGTTTGTAAGGCTTTTTTGCAAGGAAATTATAAGAAAAAAAGTCCCTTTTTGGAATTTGTCGCTTGTAATGTGGAATTTAAAAATGGACGCATTTTAGCAAATTTAGAAGGCAAAAAAGAAGGCTCAAGTGCGATTATAAACAATCTTAACAACAAAGCCGCATTAATGATAGCGCCAAAAGAATGTGAAATTTTAGAAAATGAAAGTTTGGTGGATATTGTTTTTATGCCTTAAATTTGTCAAAAAGGTTAAAGCACCTTTTTGACTTCTTTTTGTCCTTTTAATTTGAGCCAAAAAATTAAAAATGAAATGAGATAAGCAATTAAAAATGGAATATTAATATAAGTTGTTATTATCGATACTGGCGATTCTAAACCCGTTATCTTAAAAATAATCCATTTTACAAATATTGCAATCTTTTCACAAGTAAAAAATGCGAAAACAAGATAAAAAAGTTTTTCTTTCGTAACTTGAACTAAAGTCCTAAAGAATAAAAAGGCAATGATAATGCAGACTATGCTTATAATTATCTCAAAAATATTATTCGCAAAAAAAATATTTTCACTCATTATTAATTTTGAAATAGAATACAAATTTGATTCAAGAACAACCAAAGCCTGCCATACAAAAAAATAAATAAATATTTTATAGGTTTTTAATTTTTTGCAAAATAAAAACACACTAAGCAAAGCTAGGATTATCGCTAAATAAAATAAAAAAGGACGGATAGTGAGAAGATTTTGCAACAAGTCTTGACGAGCTTCAGGCTCATAATAATTCATAAAATCAAAATACATAGGTTGTATTAACAACATTTTGGCAAAATTTATAACTCCAAAAGCAATGGCACTTAAAATTAAAGACAAAACCATTGTGATTTTAATCCATTTTAAATCAAAATTAAAAATAACTTTTTGTGCTGGGATTGTAAATTTTGCTTTATTTGAAATTTCTTGTCTATTTAAATTTTCTTCTTCGTTTGAAAATTCTTGTTTATCAAGTTCTTTAAATTCAACCCACGCTAAAATCCAAAAAATAAAACCTACTATAAAAGCCACTAAACCTACACCGATAAATAAGGTGCAAAGCCCTATAAAATAAGCCCAAAAAACGTTAATAAAATACTTTTGCTTTGTTACTCTTGCAATTTCATAATAAAAAGCTTTTATAAAAGGAAAATTCAAAGCCATAGTTATGATATGCAATACCAAAAAAACAACAATAGCTAAAAAGATATTATCCTCATCAAAATAAATCCGGCTGTAACTGATATGAGGTTCTAAAATCATAAACACAGCAATCAAGCTAATAATACCACTAAAAAAGTTAATTCCTACACCAATAAAAAAATTGATAAATAATTTTTTAGCCCCGCCATAAATTTTTAAATCATAAAGCACAATAAAAAATAAAATCAAACTCGCAAGAGCAAATAAAAATCCAAGATAAGGGATAATACTTAAAAATGCACAAACAATACCCGCTATAGCCTTAAAGCGAATTTCTTTTATCTTTTTTTGAAGTAAAATTTCTTGTAAGCTTTGCATTTTTATCCTTTATTTATATTTGAAGAAAATTTTTTACTTTTGCCATTTTAGCAAATTTTTGCACTTTTTTGTCCTTTTAATTTGAGCCAAAAAATTAAAAATGAAATGAAATAAGCGACTTGAAAAAGTATTATACCTAATAAGAATAATTTTTCAAATACAAGATGATTAAGCGTTATAAACAAGGATGTATAATATATTGTTACAAATCCATTGCAAGTAAAAAATATAAAAACAAGATAGAAAAACTTTTCTTTTGTAATTTGAACTAAAGTTTTAAAGAATAAAAAGGCGAGGATAATACAACATAGGTTTAATACTATTATCAAACTTCCATATGCAGTTTTAGACATTATAATAGAAGGAGGAGTCAAAAGAATATAGTCACAAAAAACACTTAAGCCTTGCCATATAAGAAAATAAATAAAAAGTTTGTAAGTTTTTAACTTTTTACAAAACAAAAACACGCTAAGCAAAGCTAAAATTGTTGCTATATAAAATAAAGTTCTTCTTATATAAAACTCTGTGTTATAATCAAGGGCAACAGAAAATATAAAATATTGAAAAATTATAAATACTAGAACAAGCAAATTTAAAATTACAAATGAAGCCATTGTGATTTTAATCCATTTTAAATTAAAATCAAAAACCTTTTTTTGTGTTTTTACTAATCTTTCTTCTAAATTTGAAAGTTCTTGCTCGTCAAATTCTTTAAATTTTATCCACGCTAAAATCCAAAAAACCAAACTTGCTAGCAAAAACACCAAACCTATACCGATAATCAAAGTGATAAGCCCTAAATAATAGGTATTAAAAGCATGAATAAAATACTTTTGCTTCGTTACTCTTGCGATTTCATAATATATTGCTTTCATAAAAGGAAAAATCAAAGCCAAAATGGCAAAATATAACACCAAAAATATAGTAATAGCCATAAAAATATTATCTTCACTAAAATAAAGCCCACCAAAAATACCGATTCTAGGCTTTAGCGTTACAAGCAAAATACTTGTGTTAATAAGAATGCCAAAAAAGCCAATCCCTGCAGCAATAAAGAGATTTTTAAATAAATTTTTAGCACCGCCATAGATTTTTAAATCATAAAACAAGATAAAAATCAAAATCCAACTCGCAAGATTAAATAAAATCCCAAGATAAGGAATGATACTTAAAAACCCACAAACAATACTCGCTATAGCTTTAAAGCGAATTTCTTTTATCTTTTTTTGAAGTAAAATTTCATTTAAGCTTTGCATTTTTATCCTTTATTTAATACATTCGCACAAAAACATTTCGCTTTTATCATCTTTAGCAATTTTTTTACCAAAAGAAGAATAAATAAAAAAACGCTCAAATTCAAGTTCTTCTAAAATATTTTCAATTTCTTTTAAATCATAAAGATGGATTTTAAAGTCCATCTTTTCACTTTGCAAAAGTTTATCTTTATCGTATAATTCATAAATAGAAGGCGAAAATTGCGTTTTAGAAATTTCATCATAATGATTTTTATTCTTTAAAATGAGATCAAAATTTTGCTCCGTTTTAACTTTAACGCTTATTTTATAATCACTATCATCTTTGCATCTTGTCATAATAGTATCAAGTGCAAAGACCAATTTTCCACCTTTTTTCAAAAAAGATTTTAAATTTCTTAAAAGCCTTTTGCACTCATTTATATCAGTAATCAAGCACAAAGAACCTGAACTGATAAAAAATATAATCAAAATTTTCATCACTTTTAAAATCTAAAATATCGCATTTTGTGATTTTTGCATTAGGGGCTTTTTCTTTTAATTTTTCCAACATATTAGCAGAATTATCCACCCCACTAATATCAAAGCCGCTTTCTATAAAGGGCAATAAAAACCGCCCACTTCCACACATTAACTCTAAAATTTTATCTTTTTTATTTGCATAAGAAAGATAAAAGTCTAACTCATTCTTAGGGGCTTTTGCGTGCAAAATTTCATACATTTTCGTGCATAAAAAATCATAATAATTTGCTTTCACTCTAAAACAACACCCTCATTAATCGTGATTTCACCGATGATAAACGCGTCTGAATTTTCTAAAACTTTGCTTACATTAGAAGGGTCAACGACTAAAACCAAACCAACGCCCATATTAAAGCTTCTATACATTTCGCTTTCTTCTACCGCTTCTCCTATGCGGTAAAAAATTTCAGGAGTTTTTAGATGATGTTTGCGTATGGTTGCACCCATTCCACGCGGTAAAACGCGTGGTAAATTTTCTACCAAACCCCCGCCTGTAATGTGTGCTAAGGCTGATATATAAGGCTTTAAAGCAAGAAAATCACGCACATAAATTCTTGTAGGTTCTAATAAAACATCAATTAAATTTTTACCTTCTATTTTATCATCAAATTTAAGCTTTAAGCTTTCAAAAAGCACTTTTCTAGCTAAAGAATAGCCATTTGAATGAAGTCCTGAACTAGGAAGTGCTAGCAAAATATCGCCATTTTTTACAAATTTACTTCTATCGATTTCGCTTTCTTCGGCCATCCCCACTGCAAAACCGGCTAAATCAAAATCATCTTTTACATACATTCCAGGCATTTCAGCGGTTTCTCCGCCAATTAAAGCACAATTTGCCATTTTACATCCATTAGCAATACCTGCCACAACAGCTTTTGCAACTTCTACTTCAAGTTTAGCCGTAGCATAATAATCCAAAAAAAACAAAGGCGTAGCAAAATTGCAAATTAAATCATTAACACACATTGCGACTAAATCTTGTCCTATAGTGTCGTATTTTTTCGCATCAATAGCTAAGCGAAGTTTGGTGCCAACGCCATCAGTTGCACCTAAAATTACAGGATTTTTAAAGCCACTTGGCATTCTAAAAGCACCTGCAAAAGAGCCGATCCCACCTACAACACTATCATTAAAAGTTTCTTTTACTAAAGGTTTTATCGCCTCTACAAAGGCATTGCCATTATCTATACTTACTCCAGCATCTTCGTATGAAATTTTCATTTATTTTCCTTTAAGAATTAAAAAGGTATTTTAACGAAAAAAGTTTTAATAAGGCATAAGATGAAAAACGCTTTTTTTGTAACCGCTTCGATTGCTTGTGGCAAAAGCACTTTTATACAAATAGCGAATTCTTTAGGTTTTAAAAGCATTAGTGCAGATATAATCGCTCATCAAATTTTAGATGAAAACGCTTTTGAACTTTCACAAATTTTTTCTAAATTTAGTACAAAAAAAATATTAAAAGATGAAAAAATCGATAGAAAAATACTTGGAGAAATTATCTTTAACAATAAAGAAGCCAAAAAAACTTTAGAAAATTTCACTCATCCAAAAATAAGGGCAAAAATTTTAGAACAAATGCAAATTTTAGATAGAGAAAACAAGCCTTTTTTTGTAGAAATTCCGCTTTTTTTTGAAAGTGGTGCTTATCATAAGCTAGGAAAAATAATCGTTATTTACGCTCCAAAAGAGCTTTGCTTAAAAAGGATAATGCAAAGGGATAATTTAAGCTTGGAAGCTGCAAATTTAAGGCTTGATTCTCAAATGGATATTGAAGAAAAACTTAAAAATGCCGATATAATTATCAAAAATACTCTCTCTTATGCTGATTTTAGGCAAGAATGTGTTAAAGTAATAGAAAGTATTTCCAAAGGAAAAGCGTGAAAGTTTTCAAATATTGTGCAAGTGGCAATGATTTTGTCATCATAAATACTGATGAAAAAAAAGACAGAAGTGCTTTAGCCAAAGAGCTTTGCAACCGCTATGAGGGCATTGGTGCAGATGGTCTTATAGTGATTTTACCACATAAAGAATACGATTTTGAGTGGGATTTTTACAATAATGATGGCTCCAAAGCCTTAATGTGTGGCAATGGTTCAAGAGCTGCGGCACATTTTGCACATCATATCAATAAAACACAAAATAAAATGGCTTTTTTAACCGGTGCAGGAGTGATTAGGGCTAAAGTTCAAAAGGACTTAGTGCAAGTTTGTTTGGGTAAAATTAAAAGTGTGAAAAATGCTTTTGATGAATTTGAAAAAACTTGGCAAATTTGTGATACAGGGGTGCCACACTTAGTGCATTTTTGCGAAAATTTAGATGATTTTGATCTTGTGCTTTGTAAAAAAATGAGAGAAAAATACAATGCAAATGTAAATTTCGCAAAAATTATTGATGATAGCACCTTAAGAGTTCGCACTTTTGAAAGGGGCGTAGAAGATGAAACACAAGCATGTGGCACAGGAATGGGTGCTTGTTTTTATCTTGCTTTTTTAAATAAATTAGTCAAAGAAGAAGTAAAAATTTTTCCAAAAAGTGGCGAAGAGGTGGGGTTTAGATTTGAAAATGAAGAATTATTTTTTAAAGGAAAGGTAAAGTATTGTTTTGAGGCAAATTATAATTTTTCTTAGTTTATTTATCCCTTTAACACTTTTTGGCACACAAAAAAATGGTTTTGGAGAAAACTATTATAATCTTGACACGGAGCAAAAAAGACAAATTTTCATTCACAAAATGAATCAAATGTTTGATACAAGCTTTGAAAATATAACCAAAGAAAGAGCTTTTATAGAAGCTTTTTTTAAAGACGTATATAAAACAGGATTTCGAAACTCTAATCAGGTGAATTTGGAAAAACTCATAGAACTTAAAAATAAATACCGCGTTGAAAATCTTTATGATTTTATAGAATATAAAAAGCGTATTCAAAAAATCCCAAAATCAATGGGTATAGCTCAAGCTTTAGTAGAAAGTGCCACAGGTTCAAGTCGCTTTGCCAGAGAAGCTAATAATCTTTTTGGAGAATGGACTTGGGGAGAAAAAGGTTTAATCCCTGATTTAAGACATCCAGACAAAAAACATAAAATTAAAATTTTTGACACCTTGCAAGATAGTGTGGATTCTTATGTTTTAAATTTAAATCGCCATTTTGCCTATGAAGATTTTCGCACTCTAAGAGCTAAGTTGGCTGAAAAAAATAAAGAAATTACAGGATTAGAGGCGATTAAAACTTTAGATTCTTACTCTGAACGCAAGGGTCATTATATTAATTTAATCACTAAAATCATCAAACGATATAATCTTGAAAAATACGACGATCCAAATTCTTAACTAAAAACCTAGTGCAAATTTATCAAAAGGTAAAACTTCAAATTTCACCCCTTGCTCAAAAAAACTTTCTTCGCTAGAAAGAGTAATAAAGATAATGTGAAAAATACCTAATTCTAATGCTTTAGAAAGCACTTTTTTTGCACGCAATTTAATTAAATCAATATCCAAAGTTGGGCTAGAAATATAGGCTATTTTTGATTTTTGACTATAAAAAGTAAAAAATTTATTGTAAAAAAAATCTTCTTTAAATTTAAAAAGTTCGCTTAAGATAAGATTTTCAAATAAATGCGTAAAATCCTTTTGTATACAAAGATTATTTCTCAAACCAAAATCCCTAAAATAAATTTTTTGCAATCTTTTTTCATCATGACTTAAAGGATAGATAATATAAGTATTTTCAAGCTCTTTTATAGTGCTATATACACTATCTTTTGAAGTTTTTAGCTTTTTTTTGAGTTCTAAAAAAAGTTTAGAAATGCTAATTTGTTGTCCTAAATTTAAAGCTAAATATTTTAAAATTTCAAGTTCAAGCACATTAAAACTCTGCCTTAAAAGTGCATTTTTTTCGCCAAATTCACTACGCCCACTTTGCAAAAAAAGCCCCACTAAATGATTGATGGGTAAATTTTTTTTGCTCACGCTAATAAATTCTTCAAAATCAAAATAATCAAGCTCAAGCTCCTTAAATCCTTGTATATACAAATCTTTTTTATCTGTGCTTATAATGATAGGAATTTTGATATTTTCTAAAGATAAATTAAAATCAAGATTATAAAGACAAAGAAATTTTATTTGCTTATTTTTTTCTAAAAAATTTGCAAGTTCATCTAAGCTCTGCTTTTCAAAACGCGTATCGTGCAAATTTAAAAACAAAATTTCATTCGGTTTAAATTGTGATAAATAATTAAAAATCAGAGTTTTTTTTCCACAACGCTTTGGACCTTTAATAATAAGATTAGAATGTGAAATTTGTGCTTTTCTTTCATAACTGGCTTCAAATTTTGGATGATTTTCGTAAAAAAATTGAAGTATTTTCATTTTTATCCTTTTTAAAAGGAAAATTATAGCATATTTTAGAATTTATAAAAATTTTAAAACTTGATGTAAAGCTTTAGGGCAAAGTTTTGGATGATGAAGTTTTGTGCCGATATTTAAATAAATTTGATGTCCTATTTTAGAATGCAAAGCTTGAACGAAATTAAACTCAAGCCACTTAAGTTTTTTAAAATCATCACAAGTATAAAAATGATAAGAAATTTCTTTAATATAAGCTTCATTTTTAATATTTTTAAGTATTTTTTTATCGATTCCAGGGGATTGAAAAGTATAGATATTTTCGATTTCTAAAGCGAATTTTAGAGTAAAAAGTTGTGCTAAATGTCCGCCTAAAGAATGACTCACCAAAATGATTTTATCAAAACAAAATTTATTTTTTATAAGGGTATAAAATTCACACAAAGAATTAAATTGCTTTTTAGGAATTTTGCCATTTAAAAGCAAAAAATCACTGATTACATCTCTAAAATCAAATTTCAAAGGTCTTAAATCACTTCCTGCAATTGCCAAAATAAAATCTTTACTTATTTGATCTTGAAATAAACTTGCCCTAAATCCGCCTTTAGAAACGGCATGGTTTTCATTAATATGCGCAAGTAATTTAAAATGCTTGACAAGATAAAATGCCACAAAAGGCTTAAATTTACCTATTTTAACGCATTCTTTTTGAAAAATATTATTTGTCAAAACTTTAAAAAGCTTTTTTCTGTCAAGATTAAAAAAACATTTTCTGTATCTAAATTCAGATAAGCAGCGTGAGAAAGCAAAGCATAATGATATAATTTTCTTAAGTTGTTTTGCTCTTGTTTAAAATTAAAGTATAAACTTTCTTTTAAGTTTAACTCTTGAGAATTTAAAGTATTTTTATAAGAAAGCTTTAAAAAAGTACTAAAATCATAAAGGGGCGAAAATCCGCCCCTTAAATTACATTTTGCAGGTATTTTGCAAAGTGGCACTGATCATCCAAAGACTTTTTTCATATTTGGCAATATTTTCTTGTGCAAAAGCTGCTGTAGTGGTATCACTAGCTTTTTCCGCTTCTTCGTTTAATTTTTTAAATTCAGCTAAAAGATATTCATAATCTTTTTTGATAAATTCTATTACCTCAACAGGAGTAAAACAATCTTTGCCATTTTCTAGTTTTGGGCTTTTTGCAAGTTCCATTAAAGTTTTTTGGCAAGTGATAGCTTTTTCGCCAAGTTGTAAAGCTCTTTCAGCACAATCATCAAAAAGTTCTGCCATTTCTTCATAAGCTTTTTCTGTGTATTCGTGGATAGAGAAAAACTGAAATCCTTTTACATTCCAATGATAATTGTGGAATTTAACCCATAAATGATGAGCATCCGCTTGCATTTGTAATAATTGTTTTGTTACTGACATATGATCTCCTTTTTTTATTTTTTAAAATTATAACATAAAATTCTTAAATAATAATTATTATTAATTAATAAAATATATTATAACTTTAATCTAAAA
>NZ_NFNY01000072.1 GCF_002179165.1 Campylobacter jejuni | reverse complement strand
TTTTCATTAGCTAAGGCTTCAAAGTCTATTGTTTCTGTGTGATAGTTTCCATTGGGAGAAGCTAGAAAAAAGGAGATAAGGTCACAATGAGATAATTCTACTTGACTGCTTGATATTTATTTGGAAATTTCAATACAGTATCATCAAAGACTCTTATGCATTTTCCATTAAACATAGAATTAGCTCGGTTATAAATCGTATTTTTACTCGTAATATCTTCTAGCTCTTCTGCTTTACAAATTTCAAATTTTAGAAAACCACACTCCAACTTCATTTGTTTACAATAAATAAAATTGTCAATATTTTGTATAATATTTTTACCAAATTCTCGCATAATAAAGCTAAATTCATGTGTGCCATCATCGTTGCGATTAAAAAATTCAAGCAAGTTATGATTTTTATAATATTCATTCATATCGATAATATTAAAATTAAATTTTAAAGCTAGTTTTTTATGAATTTGATTAATGGTATTAAAATTGTATCCAAAATAAGGTAGAATTAAAATCAATATCTTTGCCTTAAAATGACTTAGCTCTAGGAAGAATGTTTCTACAATTTCATATATCTTATTATTATCATAACACCAAGCATCATTTACATTAGATTCGGAAATAATAAGCTCGGCTTCTTTTAAAATACTTTGATTTCTATCTCGCTTTAATTCATATAAATTTTGTAATGATAAAGTGGCGCCCAAAGCAAAATTATAAAAATTTAAATCTCCTCTCCCTGCTTGTGGAGCATTTTCATTATATTTTTCTATGCCTTCTCTTAAGCCTTTTTGCAAGCCATTTACTATCACAGAATTACTTCCTCCAAGCAAAATTATATTTTTATTCATTTTTTACATTTCAAAACAAAAAATTTATTATACCCTCCCCCATAAATTTTAGCTTATTTTAAAGCTATAAAAGTTTCGAAATTTACCCATTTAAAAATACTCTCAACCCTTTTAAATCCTGCATTTTTAAGCATAGTGATGTTTTCGCTTTCTGTATAAGGGATAAGCACATTTTCTAACGCTTCTCTTTTGGTCGAAATTTCTATTTTGCTATAGCCTTGCTCCTCTTTGTAATCTTCATAAATTTCTATCATTTTTTTAGAAATTTTAGCGTCTTCATAAAGGATTTTTTCGCTAATGATAAAAACGCCATCCTCATTTAAATGCTCATAAATTTTATTCACAAGTTCTTGTCTTTTTGGCGGGCGGATAAATTGCAAAGTATAATTTGCGATAAAAATATCATTTTTAAAAAACTCAAACTCATCTAAATTTGCATTAAAAAACTGCGTTTTCACACCAAAGGCATTACTTTTATTTTTGGCGATTTCAAGCATAGCGTCTGCATTATCGACACCGCTTAAAATAAAATCCTTTCTTTTTTCGCCAAGTGCGAGTAATAAATTCGCTGTAGAACAACCAAGATCGCAAATTTTAGCTTCAAATTTAGCAAGTTTTGAGATGATTTCTACGATGAGTTTTAAATTTTTATCATAGAAAGGAATGGATCTTAGCACCATATCATCAAACACACTAGCCACGCTTTTATCAAATTCAAACTGCTTTTCTAAAGGTTTTTTAAAAATATCATCTTTCATTTTTCATCCTAATAGTTTTTTAGCTTTTTCTATGTCTTTTGCGATTTGCTCTTTTAAAAGTTTAAGGTTGTCAAATCTTTGATTTTGCCTTAAAAAATCCACAAAAAAAAGCTCGATTATATCATTTATTTTTACTTTCTCATCAAAATTTTCTAAAATATGACTTTCTATAGCAAAACCTTCATCAGTGCTTCTAATACCCACAAAACTCACACTTTTATAGCTTTTGTTTTCACACTTTGTAAAAGTGACATAAACCCCATTTTTGGGTAAAAAATACTCATCACATTCTAAATTTAAAGTCGCAAAAAGCTCCTTTTTTCCAAGCCCCTGCCCTTTGACGAGTTTGCCTTTAATGCTATAAGTTCTGCCTAAAAAAAGATTAGCATTTTTTATATCGCCTTTACTTAGAAATTCTTTTATTCTGCTCGAATGAACGCCGATTTTATCAATACTAAACTCATCTACGATAATGGTTTTTATCCCACTTAATTTCTCAATATCACTTGCTTTAAAAGCTCTATTTTTCCCAAAAGAAAAATCATCACCCACGACAATTTTTTCTAAATTTATAAATTCTTTTTTTAAAATTTGTAAAAATTCCTTACCATCTAAATTTTTAATGCCCTCAAAATCAAGCTCTATAAGATTTTTATTTGCCAAAAGTGCTTTTTGCTTATTATCGCAAAGTTTTTTGCCCTTAAATTTATCAATGATTAAAAGAATTCCAAAATCATCTAAATGCGAAATCAGCTTTTTATGTCCTAAATGCACTCCATCAAAACAACCTATCGCAATAGAAGTGATTTTATCTTTTTGTGTAGTGGTAGAAATATTCCACATTGCCTTCTTTTCCTTTGATTTTTGATTCTTCACTTGAGACTAAAATCCAACCCAATTTCGCACAAGCTTTTTCAAATTCTTTTTTTGCTCCTTGCACAGCCTTTTCATCTTTTAAAACGCCTTTTTTGTCTCTTTTTGCCCTAATTCCTACTTCAAATTGAGGTTTAAAAAGCAAAATAATATCTTTTAATGCTAGATTGTTGATATAAAAAAGCAAAAGATGTAAAGAAATAAAACTCACATCACAAGTGATAATATCAAATTTCTCATCACTTTTAAATTCCCTTAAATCCGTATTTTCAAGCACTTTTATTTTTTCATTATTTCTTAAACTTTGATGAAGTTGATTATTTCCCACATCTAAGGCTGTAATTTTTAAAGCCTTGTTTTCAAGCAAAATTTGCACAAAACCACCTGTACTAGAACCGATATCAAGGCAGTTTTTATTTTGGGTTATAATATTTTTACCCTTTAAAAAATTTTTGAGTTTAAAAGCCGCACGAGAAACATAAATTTCACTTAAAAGCTCTATTTTTAACTCATCGCAATGCAAAATTTCATCATCATTTAAATCAGTTTTAAGCAAATTTTTCACATCAAAAGAAGCCTTAAAAAGCTTAGAATTTAACATTATTTCTTCATTTTCTATAAGTTCTAAAGCCTTGTTTCTACTGATATTTAATTTTTTTGCGATAAATAAATCATACCTCATTGCAAATTCTCATTAAGCATTTTTTGCAAATCTTCTTTTTCCTTAGAAAACCACCAAATTCCAAGCTCAAAGGTATTTTTATTTAAAAGTTCTTGCACTTGTTTTAAGTTTTTTTCTAAATTTTCTTTATCTTGTTTTAAAGAACTTAAATTTTGCTCTTTTAAAAATTTCAAATTTTCTCCCATTAAGATGATTTCTTTTTGCAAAGGTTTTAAATTTTGATTTTTTGATTCTCCTAGAAAAAAGAGTCCGAAACCCATAATTACAGAAAGAATAAAAACATAAAGTTTTTTGCTATTTTTAAAAGCAAAATTATAAATATAAGCCAAAACCGAACATAATATGAAAAAATTAAAAAAATCCATAAAAAAATTAAAAATTCCAAACCAAAATTCACCCAAAGAAAGCAAAAAATATATCTTTAAAGCACTTAAAATATTTAAAATTTGTGAAATAAAATCAAAAACAAAAAAAGTGGAATTTTTATAATGCACGATTAAATCATTTAAATTACTCAAACTCAAATCATCAAAATTTACAAAAAATAATTTAAAAAAAGCATAAATTAGAGCGATAAAAAAACTAGCAATAATGATGATTCTAAAATCATTATAAGCATTATCTACAAATTGTAAATAGAGTTTTTTCTTTAAAAAAAACAAAGCCAAAGGTAAAAGTAAAAATAAAAAAATGAAGTCTTGCTTGTCAAAGCTGATGAAATTTAAAAATAAAGACAAAAACGCAAAAACACTTACAAAAAAACTGATAATATAAATATAAAAATCAGTGCTTAAATGATAAATAAGGCTATTTTTAATAATAGTCGCTTCTTTAATAATATTTTTTCTGAATTTCAAAAAAGCAAAGAACTCTTTAAATAAAGCATAAAAAAGAAAAAATAAAAAAATAAAAGCGTAATTAAAATTTTGCCAAGTCGCAATAAAAGCAAAAAGTGCAAGCAAAACAATCATCGCAAAAGCTCGTAAAATTCGTTTTCATCTATACATTTTACGCCAAGTTCTTTAGCCTTGTCAAGTTTTGATCCCGCTTCCTCGCCAAAAAGCACAAAATCGGTTTTTTTAGAAACCGAAGAACTTACTTTTGCTCCATGCTCCTCTATCATTGCCTTAAATTCATCTCTAGGGCGTGAAAGCGTGCCTGTAATGACAAAGGTTTTACTTAAAATGACGCTATTTTCTCTAACCTGTATTTTTTGCTCTTTTAAATTTAAAAGCTTGTAAAACTCATCAATTCTTGCACTATTTACACGCGAAAATTCACATAAAGAAAGTGCCATTTGCTCGCCAAAACCTTCTAAATTTGCATAGCTTTCCAAGCTTTGCTTGTGCCACTCCTTACCAAAACTTAAAGCGAGTTTTTTAGCCGCCACTTCTCCAATATGCTCGATACCTAAAGCTGTGATAAAACGGAAAAGTTCGCAATTTCTTGCTTCTTCAATGGCATTTAAAATATTGTTAATCTTTTTTTCTTTAAAACCTTCCAAGCCTTCAAAATCGCTGAATTTAAGATGAAAAATGCTTTCAAGTGTGGTGATTTTTTTCTCTTTAAACAAAAGCTGGGCTATATTTTCACCAAGTCCATCAATATTTAAACATTTTTTAGAAACAAAATGGATAATGGAATTTACAAGGCGATCTTTACAATCGATATTTTGGCATTTTATCAAAGTGCCTTCATCTAAAAGCTCACTTTTGCAAGTGGGACAAAATTTTGGCCTATCTATGCCAATTTCCAAACCATCTCTACGATCTTTAAAAACCTTAGTGATTTTTGGTATCACATCGCCACTTCTTATCACACTTACAAAATCATTAATTTTAGCATCAAGCCTTGCGATTTCATCAAAATTATGAAGTGTTGCAGATTTTACAACAACTCCATCTAAATTTACAGGCTCTAAAACCGCCACAGGAGTGATAACCCCACTTCTTCCTACTTGCAAATTTACTCCGATTAAACGCGTGGTTTTTTCCAAGGCTGGAAATTTAAAAGCCGCCATAAATTTTGGAAATTTCACAGTGTAACCAAGCTCTTTGCAAAGCGATAAATCATCAACCCTTACAACCATTCCATCCATCATCATAGGCTTTTCATCTCTTAAAGATAAAAGCTCATCATAAGCTTTTAAAACCTCTTCTAAATTCGCACAAACTTTTACAAAATCATCTTTTAAAAAACCAAGCTCTCTTATAAAGCTCATAATCTCACTATGTTTGCTAAAATTAAGTGAGTTTTGCCCTACTCCCCAAGGATAAAATTTCAAATTCCTTTCTCTTGTGATACTCGTATCAAGCTGTCTTAAGCTCCCACTTGCTGCGTTGCGTGGATTTGCAAATAAACTTTGATTTAAGTTAGCTCTTTTTTCATTGATTTTTTCAAAATCATCTTTTAAAATCACCACTTCGCCACGAATTTCTATCTTTTCTTTATAAGCGATATTTTTAGGGATATTATCAATTTCTTGCACATTTAGCGTGATATCTTCGCCTATTTCGCCGTCCCCTCTTGTCGCTCCACTTATCAATTTACCATTTTCATAAAGCAAATTTAAACTCGCGCCATCAAATTTTGGCTCGATGAAAAAATTCTCTTCACATCTTGCGCGTTTTGCCCAAGCCCTTAACTCATTTTCATCAAAAACATCTTCCATTGACCACATACGACTTAAATGAGAAAGTTTTTTAAACTCACTTTGTATGGTAGGTGCTATCTTTTGCGTAGGAGAGTTAGGCGAAATTTCATTTTCATTTCGCTCCTCATACTCTCTTAGCTCCCTAATTAAAGCATCATATTCTGCATCACTTGCTAATGGTTCATCTTTTTCATAATACGCTCTCATCCAAGAAGCAGCCAACGCAACTTTTTCTAAATATTCTTTTTTTGTCATTTAAACTCCTATACCTTGCATTGCTTTTTCTAACGCAAAAAGCTGTTTATGTTCGTATAAATCATGTACTCTTATGATACTTGCTCCATTTTCAAAAGCCTTTAAATGCAGATACAAAGTCCCTGCTAAGCGATCTTTTACTTCACTTTTATGATAGGCATTGATTACGCTTTTTCTACTAGCTCCTACAAGCAAAGGTTTTTTAAATTTTAAAAAATGTTCTAAATGTTTGATTAAAATCATATTATGCTCTGCACTCTTGCCAAAACCAATTCCCACATCCAAAATACTTTCTTTCACGCCAAGGCTTTCTAAAATTTCAAGTTTTTCTTCAAAAAACTGACTCATTTCATCAAGCAAATCATCATATTTTGGATCATCTTGCATAGTCAAAGGATCATTTTGCATATGCATAAGACAATATTTTGCATTATATTTGCTTGCAAGTTTAGCTAAATTTAGATTTCTTAAACTGCTAATATCATTAACAAACTTAAAACCTTTATTTAAAGCATATTCCAAACAATACTCATCAAAACTATCAAGGCTAAAAATGGCTTTTTCATAATAATTTTTGCTATAAATTAAATCAAGCACGCTTTTAAGTCTTCTAAATTCTTCTTCTTTGCCACAATACACGCTTTTTGGTCTAGAACTCACCGCTCCTATGTCGATGTATTCTGGATTTAAAGCCAAAATTTCAATAAGTTTTTTTTCAAAATCTTTCTGGCTTACCCTAGAATCAGCATTAAAACTATCTTCATTGACATTAATGACTGCCATAAGTTCTGCATCTTTTGGCTTAGTAAAATCATTCTCCAAAAAAATGGCTAGATTTTTAAGACCAAAATCTTGAAGTTTTTCTTTGGTTATAAGCTTTTTTATTTGCTCTTTTGTAGCCATTAAAAGTGCATTTGAATGCATGATTTTAGCTGTGACAACTTCTTTATGCGTGACAAGCTCTGCTCCTACTCTTAAAGCATCTTGCTTTAAAATATTTGCTGCACTCACGCTTAAATCTTTAATGAGTATGAAGTGAATTTGTGTTTTTTCACTCATAATTTTTTGCCCAAATTTGTGTGGGCTTATGAAAGAACAAAGTAAATTAAAATCAGTGTTTGGATTGATTTTGAAAAATTTCATTTTTCATTCTTTATGTAATAATTTAACAAAAGCGTGGCTAAAATCAAAGAACTTTTGGAATTTAATTTAGCTAATTCATAGCTTTCATAAAAAAACTCAAGTTCATCAGCATTAAAATCTTTAAATTTAACACTTTGTTCTGCAATAAGTGCAATTTTTTCCATTAATTCCGTTTTATCTAAATTTTCATTTTCTTGCAAAAATTGAAATAAAGCTTTTAAATCCATTTTATTAAGCTCTAAATTTAAAGTATTTTTCATCTTTGCTTTACTTCGTTTTTCGCAAATAAGACGCGATTTTATAGTAGGTAAAAGCAAATTTTTAGAAGGAACTACAATAAGAAATTTAATATTTTTTGGTGGCTCTTCAAGAAGTTTAAGTAAAAAATTTTGTGCTTCTATTCTAAAAGAATTTGCCATTAAAACAATGATTTTTTCACTTGCTTCTGCAATATAACTTTCCTTTTCAACCGCCTTTGCATCATCAATTAAAAACTCATTTGCAGCAACTTTAGGTATAAAACGCAAAGAATTAGGATGAAATTGTGCCAAAAGTTCGGTCTTAACACTATCAAAATCATCAGTGATTATAATTTTACTTACAAACACTAAAGACTCACTTTAGAAAATAAAATCGCATCCAAACTTGTATCAAAAAGCTTATAAAGAGTGATAAGTTTAATATCTAAATCCCTATCTTTAGAATTTAAATAAAAACTATCTTGTAATTGTTCATCAAAAAGCCACAAAAGACTATCATCACGAGACTTGGCAATTAATGATTTATTATCACTTGCGCTTCCTATATAAAAATAAATAAAACCATTAGGAAAAGAAATATCAAGTAAATCATTAAGCAAAGCTATATCTTCAAAGCTTTGTATCTTTTTTTTACACAAAGAATTTAAAGACACGAAAGGAAGCAAAGGACGGTTTGGCTTAGTATTAATATTTTTTAAAAAATATTCCTCATACCAAGACCTTTGATCATCACACATTAAAACAAAAGTGCGACCTTCTAAAAGATATTTAAGTCTTGCCGCCATCAAAGGTGCCCATTCTAAACGCCGTGATTCCATCCAAGCCATAAAAGCTCCGCCGTTTCGGATATTTTCAAGAGTGAAACCTAAAAAGTCACTCATTATTTATCAAGCCCATAAACTTCATGTAAGGCACGAACAGCCAATTCTCCATATTTTTCATGCACTATCATAGAAATTTTAATCTCGCTTGTAGAAATCATACCTATATTAATGCCTTCATCGGCTAAAGCTTTAAATGCTTTACTTGCAACTCCTGAATGCGATTTCATACCCACACCCACAACAGATACTTTAACTACCGCACTATCACTTTCTATGGCTGTATTAATATTTAAAATCTTTTGCATAGCACTTTTGGCAAGTTCAAGTTCATTTTGTGGCACGGTAAAGCCTAAATTCGTAGCTCCATCGACACCAACATTTTGAATAATCATATCCACATTAATATTTTCATTAGCTAAAACTGAAAAAATTTCAGCTGCAATACCTGGCTTATCTTCTATATTTCTTAAGGTTACCCTTGCTTGATTTTTATCCAGTGCAATACCACTTACTAAAGCTTGTTCCATTCCATCCTCTTTCGCAATCATTGTTCCCTCATTATTGTTAAAACTACTTCTAGTAACTAAATTTACATTTAATTTTTTCGCAAGTTCAACGGAACGATTTTGTAAAACTTTAGCTCCTAAACTTGCAAGTTCAAGCATTTCATCGTATGAAATTTTATCCAACTTTTTAGCTTTTGGCTCAATTCTAGGATCTGTAGTATAAACTCCATCAACATCAGTATAAATTTCACACAAATCAGCCTTTAAAGCTCCTGCTATCGCAACAGCACTTAAATCACTTCCACCACGCCCTAAAGTCGTTACATTCCCTTCACTATCCACACCTTGAAAACCCGCTATAACAACTATTTTTCCTTCATTTAAAGCCTCTTGAATTGTATGGGTATTTATATGAGAAATTCTGGCCTTTGTAAAAACATTATCAGTAATAATTCCTGCTTTTCTACCTGAAAAAGAAATTGCAGGATAGCCTTTTTCATTTAAAGCAATTGACAATAAAGCACTTGTTACACGCTCGCCACTGCTTAATAACATATCCATATCTTTGCTATTAGGATTTTGACTAAAATAATTTGCTTGTTCTATAAGGGTATTTGTTACCCCACTCATCGCTGAAACTACAACAACAAGCTGATGCTTTTTTTTAACATTTTCTATAACACGATTTGCTACTGCATCAATGCGTTCTAAAGTACCAACGCTTGTTCCTCCATATTTTTGAACTATAAGCATTAGATATAACCTTTCTCTTCAAAATATTTAACAACTTTCACATAAATATTTCTTTTAAAATGATTGATTTTTTCAAAAATTTGCTTCACTTCAACAAACTGATAAGCATCAAATTCAGGATGCTTTGTGCAAATATTAATTTGTGCACCTTGTTTTAAGCGCACTAAAAAATATTTTTGAATTTGCCCATCATAAGGATGCATTTTTTTTGCAATTTTTTCAGGAAAATCATAACTAAGCCACTTGGGATATTCTGCTATAATCTCCACCTCATCTGTACCGATTTCTTCTTTTAGTTCCCTTAATAAAGCAGTTTTTACATCTTCGCCCTCATCAATACCACCTTGTGGAAACTGCCAAACATTATCCATATCACTTCTTTTAGCTATAAAAATTTGACATTTAAAAGGATAAGCACTTGATAGAACAATAGCAGCAACATTAGGTCTATAGTTTTTTTCTTTTTCCACTTTTTATCCTTAATATAAGTCATCATTTTAACCTAAATCAAATCAAAATTTGATTAAAATTATGAATTATTGATTAAATTATCTAGGGTTTTTATGCAACTTTATCTACATATACCTTTTTGCGAAAGCAAATGTAATTATTGTGCTTTTACAAGTTTAGCTAAAAAAGATTACGAAAAAGCTTATCTTGAAGCACTTTTGAAAGATTTACAATTTCATTTTGAAGAATTGCAAATTTCAAAGATTAAAACCCTTTTTATAGGAGGCGGAACTCCTAGTTCTATCAATGCAAAAAACTATGAAAAAATTTTCAAATTTTTAAATCCATTTTTAATGCACAATACAGAGTTTTCTTGCGAAGCCAATCCAAATTCAGCTGATTTTAATTGGCTTAAAGAAATGAAAAATTTTGGAGTCAATCGCATTTCTTTTGGAGCTCAAAGTTTTCATCCTAAAAAACTCAATTTTTTAGGCAGAATTCATAATCAAGAAATGATTTTTAAAGCCATAGAAAATGCAAATAAAGTAGGATTTAAAAATATCAATTTAGATTTAATCTATGATACAAAAATGGATGATAAAAAAATGCTTGAATTTGAACTTTTAAATTTAGAAAAAATCAAAGCTTTAATCACCCATCTAAGTGCTTATAATCTTAGTATAGAAGAAAAAACTGCTTTTGCCAAAAAAGAACATTTTAAAAAAAACGCACCCCGTTTAATGAAATTCTTTATAGAAAAAATCAAAGAACTCGGTTTTTTCCAATATGAAATCAGTAATTTTGCAAAAAATAAAACTTATATTTGCAAACACAATCTTAATTACTGGAAAGCACAAGAATATCTAGGTTGTGGTTTAAGTGCGGTAAGTTTTTATAAAAATATGCGTTTTTATACGGTCAAGAATTTAAAATCTTATATCAAAAATCCTTATTTTAGAGAAATTGAATATCTTAGTCCAAAAGATTTAAATCTAGAACATTTGTTTTTAGGACTTAGAAGCATAGTGGGAATTGATAAGAAAAAGCTTGATGATGAGCAAAAACAAAAAGCCAATTTATTGCTAAAAGAAAATAAACTGAGCTACAAAAATAAAAGATATTTTAATAATAATTTTTTACTCAGTGATGAACTTGCTTTATATCTCTCATCTTAAATTTAAGTTTTTTAAGTAAAATATTTTTTATAAAAAATTTTAATAAAAGAGTGCTATTTTATGAGTTTTGGTGAAATTATAGTGATTTTAGTGGTGGCAATTTTAGTTTTAGGTCCTGACAAACTTCCTGAAGCTATAGTGCAAATAGCAAAAGTCTTAAAAGCTTTAAAACGCAATATTGACGATGCTAAATCAAGCATTGAAAAAGAAATTCGTATCAACGACTTAAAAGAAGAAGCTAAAAAATATAAAGATGAATTTTCAACTAGCAATGAAAATATACGCAAAAAACTAAGCTTTGAAGAATTTGACGATCTAAAAAGAGATATTTTGGATAAAACTAAAGTCGATTTAACCTTCGATACAAGAGAAAATTCCATCTCAAACAACAATAGCCAAAATTCAAATAGTGATATAAAACCAAAACTTAGCAAATTAGAAAATCAAGAAAAAGTAGAAAAAGATGTTTGAAGAATTAAGACCTCATTTAATAGAACTAAGAAAACGCCTTTTTATCAGCGTTGCTTGCATGATTATAATGTTTATCATTTGTTTTAGTTTTCATGGCTATATTTTAGATGTTTTAAAGGCCCCACTCATACAAGTTTTGCCCGAAGTAGCAAAACATGTCAATGTTATTGAAATTCAAGAAGCTTTATTTACTGCTATCAAAGTGAGTTTTTTTGCTGCTTTTGTCTTTGCATTACCTATTATTTTTTGGCAATTTTGGCAATTTGTCGCTCCTGGGCTTTATGATAATGAAAAACGCCTCGTAATACCTTTTGTAAGCTTCGCAAGCGTGATGTTTGCTTTAGGAGCTGTATTTTGCTATTTCGTTGTCGTGCCTTTAGCTTTTAAATTTTTAATTAATTTTGGCTTAAATGAAAACCTTAATCCTGTCATCACCATAGGAACCTATGTGGACTTTTTTATTAAAGTTGTCATTGCTTTTGGTTTGGCTTTTGAAATGCCTGTAATAGCTTTTTTCTTTGCAAAAATAGGACTTATTGATGATGCTTTTTTAAAACGCCATTTTCGTATAGCAATTTTAGGAATTTTTATTTTCTCAGCCTTTATGACTCCGCCTGATGTTTTATCACAATTTTTAATGGCAGGACCACTTTGTGGGCTTTATGGACTTTCAATTTTTATCGTTTCTAAAGTCAACCCTGCCCCTAAAGATGAAGAAATTAATGAATAAAGATTTACTTCTTTCAAGTTATGATTATGTCTTGCCAAATGAACTTATTGCAAACCATCCTGCATATCCAAAAGAAAGTGCTAGACTTCTAGTCTATGAGAGAAAAAACGCTAAAATTTCACATTATACTTTTGAAGATTTAGGGGATTTACTACCCGATTGTGCAATTTTTTTTAATGATACAAAAGTTATTAAAGCAAGAATTTATGGAAATAAAGTAAGCGGTGGAAAAATAGAACTCTTTTTACATCAACCTTTTTTAAATTCATCTATTCCACTCTTCATAGTCCAAATAAAAGGACGCGTTAAAATAAATGAAATTTTATATTTTGAAAATAATCTAAAAGCTCAAGTTGTAGAACTTTTAAACAATGGTTTACGCAAAGTAAAATTCTTTCAAAATGATGAAATTTTAGATACTGTTAAGCTTTACACTCTACTGGATAAAATAGGACATATTCCTTTACCTCCTTATATAAAAAGAGAAGATCAAGAAAGTGATTTAAGCGATTATCAAAGTATCTTTGCTAAAAATCTAGGAGCAGTTGCGGCACCTACTGCAAGTTTGCATTTTAGTGAAAATATGCTTGAAAATTTAAGCAAAAAACACGAATTTTATCACTTAACTTTGCATGTAGGTGCAGGAACTTTTAAAAGTGTGGAATGTGAAAATTTAATTGATCATAAAATGCATAGCGAATTTTTCAATATCCCAAACGATGCTTGCAAAGCAATTAATTCCAAAAAAAAGATTTTAGGCATAGGCACAACAACGACTAGAACTATAGAATATTTTGCAAGAACTAAACAAAATCAAGGTTTTTGCGATCTTTTTTTACATCCAAATAATCCACCTATCAGACAAAATTATCTCTTAACCAATTTTCACTTACCAAAATCAACCCTAATTATGCTAGTTTCAGCTTTTACAGGAAGACAAAACTGCTTAAAACTTTATGAAATCGCCATTAAGGAGAAATATCGCTTTTATTCCTATGGCGATGCAATGCTTATAATATAATCACTCTTTAAATTTCATAGCAATTTTTGCCTGAAGCTTAAGCCAATCTTTTTGAAGCATTATAGGAAAGCCGCCATAAACTCTACCGCCTTCAAGATTTTTACTCACTCCGCCTCTTGCAGCTATAGTACTAAAGTCCCCAATTTTTAGATGTCCGCTTGTTGCGCTTTGTCCGCCCATAATTACATTGCGCCCAAGCTCGCTCGAACCTGAAATTCCAGTTTGTGCCACGATAATGCAATTTTGTCCTATATCACAATTATGTCCTATTTGCACAAGATTATCAACTTTTGTTCCCGCTTTAATAATAGTGCTATCAAACACGGCTCTGTCTATTGTCGTGCAAGCTCCAATCTCAACAAAATCTTCTAAAATCACATTTCCATTATGATAAATTTTATAATGCTCACCATTTTTATTATGGGCATAACCAAAACCATCACTTCCTATAACACAATTTGCAAGCAAATGGCATTTTTTTCCTATTTTGCTATCATTATAAATTACCACATTAGGATGAATAATGCTCTCATCACCAATGCTTACATTATCGCCTATATAAGCACCAGCCATAATCACAACATCTTCACCTATGAAAACATTATTTCCTATATAAACATTTGGCATAATTTTTGCACTTTTTGCTATATTTTGAATTTTTTCTTTTACATTGTCAAATAAAGGCTTTGCAAAAAGCTTACTTAAGAAAGCAAAGTTTAAATGTGGATTTTGAGTGATGAGAGCTTTGGTGTCTTTTGGCACCAAATTTTCATATTCTTTAGCCACTAAAATGGCCGCTGCACCTGTATTTGGTATATCTTTAACATTTTTTTCACCTTCGCAATATGTGAGTTCTGTAAAATTTGCTCTTGATAAAGAATTTAAAGCTGTTATTTCAATGTCTTCACCTTCATATTCCAAACTCAAAAATTCTGCTATTTCTCTTAATTTCATTTAAGCTCCATTAAAACAGATCCACTACGAACTATATCGCTAGGATTGTATTTTTTAATCGTTTTTAGAAAATTTTCTATACGACTCGTATCATCTGCTACAAGTAAAAAAAGGAAATTTTCATTACTATTTGCAATGGTACCATTATAAGCTTTCAAAACGGCATCAAGCCCTCCTAAATTTTCGCTAAGTGGAATTTTAACCAATGCCATTTCTTTTTCTATAAATTCTTCTCTTTCTATAACCTTATAGGTAGGAATAAGTTTATGAAGTTGCTTGACAATTTGCTCAAAAACGCGTTCATCGCCTGAAGTGACTATATTAATTCTTGAAAATTCTCCATTAGTTAAAGGTGCAACAGTTAAACTATCAATATTATATCCTCTACCCGAAAAAAGTCCTACGATACGCGACAAAACTCCGTGTTCATTTAAAACAATTACCGATAAAACTCTTCTCATTGCTTATCCTTTAATTTTGGCAAAATCATATTATAAATAGCTCCGCCTGCAGGAACCATGGGAAGTACATCTTCAAAACGATCAATGGCTACATTTAATAAAGTGGTTTTTTCTGAATTTAAAGCTCTTTTAAAAGCATTGCGAAATTCATCTTTTGTTTTTATATTATACCCCTCGCATCCAAAACCCTCTGCAATCTTTACAAAATCAGCTTGCAAACTTAAATCCGTAGCTGAAAAATGCTCCTTATAAAACATACTTTGCCATTGACGCACCATTCCTAAAAACGCATTATTTAAAATAATATTTATAGTTTTTATACCATTTTCGTAAGCAGTCATTAATTCTTGTATATTCATCAAAATTGAACCATCTCCAACAAAATTAACAACCACTTCTTCTCCTACTGCAAGTTTAGCTCCTAAAGCAGCAGGTAAAGAATAGCCCATTGTTCCTTGTCCGCCACTGCTTGCAAGTTGTCTTGGATAATTAAAAGGATAAAACTGTGCTACCCACATTTGATGCTGACCCACATCAGTGATTATCCTTGCATCAGGAGCGAGTTTAGCACACTCTTGTATCACCCATTGTGGTTTTAAAAAATCATCACTATCTTCATAAGATAAAGGGTATAAATCATTATAACGCCTTAAAGTTTGAAGCCACTCTTTGGTATTTATTATAAAATGTTTTTTTTGCAATTCTTCTAAAAGTTCTTTTACCACTTCTTTAATATCGCCAACTATAGGAAAATGAGCGTTTATAATTTTAGAAATAGAGCTTGGATCTATATCAATATGCACAATTTTAGCGCGTTTAGCAAATTCGCTTGTTTTACCCGTAATTCTATCATCAAAACGAGCTCCTATAGCTACCAATAAATCACATTCACTTAACGCCATATTGGCAGCATAACTTCCATGCATACCCGCCATTTTAAGATTAAGTTCATCATCACTTCTTAAAGTTCCAAGTGCCATTAGAGTCTCAACCGCTGGAATTTGAGTAATTTTAATAAGCTGTCTAATTTCATCACTTGCATTTGAAGCAATACAACCACCACCAAGATAAAAAAGTGGTCTATCTGCCTCGCTTAAAATTTCAGCCAATTTTTTAATTTGTTTTGAATTTCCTTTATAAATAGGTTTGTAAGTTTTCATTGAAATTTCTTTTGGATAATCCCAAATACCAAGTGCTGCACTTACATCTTTTGGCACATCAATATGCACAGGGCCTTTTCTTCCACTTGTTGCTATATAAAAAGCTTCTTTTAAAATTCTAGGAAATTCTTCTATGCAAGTTACTAAATAATTATGTTTCACACAAGGGCGTGAAATTCCTACCGCATCAATTTCTTGAAAGGCATCAGTACCAATGAGTGAATTTGCCACTTGTCCTGAAATGAGAACCAAAGGGATGGAATCACTATAAGCTGTTGCAAGCCCTGTAATAGTATTCGTAAATCCAGGTCCGCTTGTAACAACCGCCACACCTACCTCGCCGCTCATTCTAGCATAAGCATCAGCTGCATGCACAGCAGCTTGTTCGTGACGCACCAAAATATGTTTAAAATATTTTTGTAAATAAATTTCATCATAAATATTTAAAGCTGCTCCGCCAGGATAACCAAAAACGATCTTAACATTTTCTTCTTTTAAAGCTTCGCAAATCATTGCTGAGCCACTTATTTTCTTCATAAGGCCTCCTTAAAAGTTAAATTATAACAACATTTTCACCTTTTTTTGAATAAATTATAAAAAGTTTCAAATTTTTAACTTAAAAGCTCTCTAAGTGTTACATTTAATCTTTTTCCATCTACTTTTGCTCCAAATTTAGTCTTGGCTTCTTTCATTACTAAGCCTTGTTCTTTTAAAGAACTAACACCCAAAATTACAATAAGTTCCTTTAAAGCTGTTTTTAGCTCCTCATCACTTAATTGCTGTGGTAAATAGCTTTCAAAAAGCATGATTTCCTTTTGCTCTTTTTGTGCCAAATCTTCGCGACCACCTTTTATATAAAGCTCACTTGCATCTTTGCGTTTCTTAACTTCACTTGTGATGATTTTAAAAATTCTTTCATCATCAAGCACAATTCTTTCATCAACTTCAACTTGCTTAAATGCAGCATTTAGTGTTCTTAGTGTATCGCGTTTAAAATCATCTTTTTGTTTCATTGCTTCTTTAATATCATTTAATATTTGATCTTTAAGTGTCATTTTTTCCCTTTTTAATTGAAATTGCAAACTTGAAGATTTAATCCAAAACCTTTCAAGCCTATATAATCCTTATCACAACTTTGGGACATTAGCTTAATCTCTTCAATGCCAAGATATCTCAAAATTTGCGCACCAATACCATAATTTTTAAATTGCGTAGCACTTGATTTTTCACCTTGCATAAACACAATCACTCCGCCATTTTGACTTAAAAAACAAATTTGATCGAGTAGTTTAGAAAATTTATCCGAAGTCAAAAGCTCAAAATCACTTCCACTGATATGAAATTTTACATTCTCGCATTTTTGAATTTCCTTAAATGTAAATGCTATATGTTGTGTATTATTATGATCAATAAAGACAAATTTTTGCGCTTTAAAGCCCGCTAAAATACTATCACTTTTTTCCTCTAATTTTATCAAACTTTCATGCCTTAAACGATACTCTATGATATCTGAAACGGCTATCATATTAAGATTATGCTTTTTGCAAAATTCTTCCAAATCACTTCTTCTTGCCATATCTCCATTATCTTTGACAATTTCACAAATCACACAAGCTTTTTCAAGTCCTGCCAAATGACAAAGATCAACCGTTCCTTCAGTATGTCCAGTGCGTTCTAAAACACCACCTTTTTTTGCAATTAATGGATTAATATGACCAGGACGCACAAAATCACCTGCTGTAGCATATTTATCGGTAAAAATTTTTATTGTCATATCTCTTTCAAAAGCACTCACACCTGTGGTTGCATCTTTTGCATCCACAGTGATTGTAAAAGCTGTTTCATGATTTGAAGTGTTTTTTGGCACCATAAGTGGAAGTTCAAATTTTTTTGCAATTTCCTCTCCAAGTGCTACACACACAACCCCTCTAGCTTCCTTTATCATAAAATTGACTTTTTCTTTAGTGCTAAATTGAGCCGGAAAAATCAAATCTCCTTCATTTTCTCTATCTTCTGCATCTACCATTACAAGCATTTTGCCTTCTTGCAAGTCTTTAATTGCTTGCTCAATGCTTACAAATTTCATTCTATTATCCTTAAAATATTATATTTTTTTAAATTATAGCTTGATTTGCTTGACAAATAAATTAAAATTGATTATAATCTCGTTTTTACTTTAAAAAATTGGGGTATCGCCAAGCGGTAAGGCAACAGGTTTTGGTCCTGTCATCAGGGGTTCGAGTCCCTTTACCCCATCCACAATTCTTAAAAATTTTAACAAGCAAATTTATTTATACCGCGAAGTAGAGCAGTGGTTAGCTCGTCGGGCTCATAACCCGAAGGTCGGGAGTTCAAATCTCCCCTTCGCAACCAATTATCTTATTTTCACCTTTTTTTAATTTTTTATAACTTCTTTTACTTATCTATAAAACAGTATTTTAATAGACTTTTAATTTTATTAGATTATTTTTAATTTATTTTAATTTAATATACTTACAAAAAAATATCATTGACTTTGTTATTGACTTTATAAAATTTTGTTATTGACTTTATTGACCTAAAGGTAAAAAATGCTAAATGATACCAAAATAAAGGCTTTGAAAGCTAAAGAAAAAAAATATTATATTGCCGACTTTGATAATTTGCTTCTTTGTGTTTATCCTAGCGGTAAAAAAACTTTTATGTTTAATTATAAATGCCCTAAAACTTTAAAATATAAAAGAATAACTTTAGGAGAATACCCTACTTTAAGTCTTGCCAATGCTAGAAAGCAAAGAGATGATTTAAAAGTCAATTTAGTAGAAAATGACAGTATAAGAGAAAAGTCTGAAATAACATTTAAAGAATTAGCATTGGAAAAAATGGAACTTAAAAAACTTGAACTAAGCGAAAAAACCTATAAAAGTTATATGAGTTATTTGCAAAGATTTGCTTTTGGAATTTATGGAGATATTGTATTAGATAAATTACAAATAAAAGATATTTTAAAAAGCTTTGAAAAATTTAGAAAAGAGAATATAAAAGAAGGTGCAGATAAATTTTTCACTCTTTTAAATGAGATTTTCCGCCATGCAGTTATGAAAGAATATATAAAAACAAATCCTATGCTTAATTTAAACAGAAAAGATTTACTCATCAATAGAGCAAGTAAAAATCACGCTACTATCTTAGAAACTAAAGAAATTAAGGTATTAGTAGATAATATAGTTAATTATAATGGTTATATTAGTGTAAAAGTAGCTTCTTTGATGTCTTTATTAACCGCACAAAGAAGTTTTAGTATAAGAAGTGCAAAATGGAGTGATATTGACCTAGAAAAAGGACTTTGGTATATACCACAAGAAGATATGAAAATGAAAAAAGCCCATACCATACCTTTAAATTCTCAATGTGTTTATATGCTTGAAAGATATCAGCAAATTAGTGTTAATACAGGATATTTATTTTATAGTCTAAGAAGTAAAAGCGAGATTATAAGCGATAATACCATTCGCTCAATGTTTAGAAGAATGGGCTACTCAAATGATGATTTTACTCCGCATGGCTTTCGTGCTATGTTTAGCACCCTAGCCCACGAAAATAGAGAAAAACATAAAATGAGTAGCGATATTATAGAATTGTGTTTAGCACACATAGAGAAGAATAAAATAAAATCAGCCTATAACCACGCTTTAAATTTAAAAGAAAAAATCACGCTTATGCAGTGGTGGGGCGATTATCTTGATGAGATTGCAAATTTAAATCAACAAGTAAAAAACTTGTTTTTATGAAATTTTCAATGTCTTCTTTTGGATATAAACCTGTGCAATTTCTATGCTGTTTGTATTCTCTAAATTTACCTTTTACTGCATATTGATGCACGGTAGCATCTTTAACTCCTAAAAGCTTAGCCACTTCTTTTCTTGTATAAAAATCGCCAATATTAAGTTTAATCATTTTCCACTCCTAATCTTTTATCTATAATCTGAAACATTATATCTTTGTAATAATCCCAAAGCCATTTTTGTTCTTCATCTTCAAAATCATTACTTGATAAATTTCGCCACTCATTTATAGTCTTGGTTTGACAACCCAGACTAAGATGAGTTTTTGTAAAGCTCATCACATAAGTATCAATAGCTATAGTAAAAATATTTTTCATATCCCCTACGCAATCCCTAAGATCTGCATTATCAAATTTGCTATTTTCAAGTTCTGTATTTAAAAAATTACAATGATACAAAGAAGCACCGCTAAAATCACAATCTAAAAAAGAAGCATTTTTGCTTGAAATTTCACTCAAATTTGCATTCTTAAAACTAGCATTAATAATAAAAACATCATTAAAATTTAAATTGCTTAAATCTAAATTATCTAAATTTGCATTATTTAAACTTATATTATTTTTCAAACAATATTCTACCAATTCTTTTTCATTTTTATAATCATCTTGTAAAATAATACTTTCATCAAGTCTTTTTAAAACTGCCATTTTAATCCTTTAAAAATTGTTCTAATTTATCCAATTGCTTTTCTCTAAAATCAAAAAGCTCGTTAATTTTAACTTCAATATCTTCTTTTGTAATTTGTTTTAAGTCTAAAAAATCGCTCAATAAACTAAGCGAAAAACAATATAGCTCATTTCCTAAATTTGCTTGAAGCAAGGAAAATTCCTTTAATTTGTTTTGCATTTTAAATCCATTCATCATTTTTATATTTCAAAATGATTTTTTCTAGCTTTTCAACATTCATTTCCTTGTCATTTTCAAAAGCCTCCATCACTTCTTTATACATTAGTTTATCTTTGTCTCTTTCAAAATATTTCATCTCTAAATATTTAATTTCTTTTTCTAAATCAGGTCTATTTTCTAAAACTTCATCAAATAAATATAATTCTTTGCCGAAGTCATCCTCATCGTAACAATCAAAATAATCATAATAATCATAATACATTTTCAAATCCTTTATTGTTATTTTTTTGATATTTTTTATTGTAAAGCTTATAAACAAAAAGCTTTTTAAACAATTCTTTTAAAAATCTAAAAGCATAAGATATACAAACTACACCACCAACTATTACAAAAATAACCCTTAAAACCCTTACAATAATAAACTCATCTAAGCTTCTATCTAAAAACACATTTGCCGTAAAAATAGCAAACACACTTAAAAGCAAAAGCCCTATGAGTATCAAAATCTTTTTAAAAATTCTCATTTTAAAAGCTCCGCGTTTTCGTGGATATTGCCAATAACCTTACAATTTTTAAAATTACCCTTGCTTGTATGCATTTTATGCACATAATCTTTAGTGCGACTAATCACACTTAGCTCAAGTTTTTTATTAAGCTCCACTAGATAGTTTTTATCTCTAAAACTAATAATATCTCCAGAAAAGATTTTTACACCGCCCTTGTCCCTAAAACCAGTCCAAAGCTCAATCTCTAAATCATCATCGTAATTTTCGCTCATAAACTCAAATTCACCCATTTCCCCAATATGTATATTTCCTACCAGCATTTTATTGCCTATAGTTAATATTGCTTGGTTTTTAATATACCCATTTATTCCTTTATCCCAAATCCTAAAATCAAATTCACTTAATTTCATTTATCAATCCTTTCTATAAATATTTTGAATTCTGTTTAAAAAAGATGAGCTTTCAAACTGCAAATATAATCATCGCTATATTCAGGTTCTTTTTTATTTGAAAAGGGATTTAAGCATAAAGTTTCTCTAAACTCATTAAACTCTTTTCTACAATATTCTTTAAATTCATCTTCACTAGCTAGTGCAAATCCTTTGCTTTTTAAACCAAGAATAGATTCTTTTTCCCATAGAATATCTTTTCTGATGATTTTATCGCTATCATAATCAACTCTAAAACAAGGTTGAAAATAATAAGTTTCGTATCTTCCTAGTAGGCAATCTATGGGGCTGTCCTTATCGTAGTTCTCTCTCTCATAGCTAAATCTTTTAACAATTATGTTGAATTCTCCATTTTCATCGGGTATTTTTAAAAAATCTCTATTATCATTCATTTTTCTCTCCTTTTAAAAATTCTTTAATATCTAAAAAAGCACTATCAACATAACGCCTTTTATTGCTAAAATTCATTCTTTTTAATTTTGATTTTTTGTATATTTCAAAGCAAAGTTTTAAATTTTCTTTGCTTATCGTATTTCTTAATTTTCTGCCCTGTAGGATCTGCATAATTTCAATATTATTTTCTTTAGCAAAAAGAATAAAAGCATTTCTTCTTTCGCTAAAAGGAATAATAGAAGTTAAAATCACATTAGAATGGTAATTCTTCATTATCATCTGCCCCTACTTCGATATATTTTTCTTGCTTGTATTTAGTGCCATAAGGATTATAGCTTTGATTTTCTTTTGGAGTAAAAGCGGTATTTTCTATATTTAAAGTTTTATGCTTTGCTTTAAAATGGTTAATACTCATTGGCTCTTTATTTTCTTTAAATTCTTCTAAGCTTTGCTGTTTGATGTTAAAAACCCTATCTAAAAAGATTTTATTTTGAATTTCCCCATTTTTGTTTTGATATTCTTCCGTTCCAAAACCTAAAATCAAAGCTTTGTCAGTTAATTCATTAAGATAATAAACTTGCATATCTTTACCAAAAACGCTTTCATTTCCTTTTTGTGTGTAATCAAGCACATCGACACCCAAAAGCTTCATAATCGCATTAAGCTGTCTAAATCCTAAATAATTTTCTTTTTCACCATTTTTATTTAAATAAGAAAAATCATTATTTTTTGCTATAAAAAGATTAAAATTTGCCAGTTTTCCTTGTTTTTGGGCTACAAATTCAAAGCAAACAAAAGTATTCATTCCCCCATCATTTGCCATTCTTTCATATAAAAAGGCTTTGCGGAAAAAACCGCTATAAAGCCCACCTTCGTTTAAATACTCCAAACTTGGTGCATAGCACCCTACTTCAAAACTTGCTTTAAATGCTGGTAACATTATTTATCTCCTTTATTTTTAATAAAATCTTTCAAAGCATTTTGTAAAAACTCATCATCACTTAAAAAAGCTTTGATTTTAACTTCATCTAAATTTATAAATTCAGCAAATTCTCTCATCTCATCTTTTTTAAGTCCTAAATTTTCAAGCTTAATCGTCAAGCTTTCTTTATCTTGTTTTAACTCGTTAGCTTTATTTTCAATTTGGGATTTTTTATTTTCAAGTGCATTAAGATTTTTATTTGAAAAGTCGTAATTTTCATTATCAAGACTGATTAGATTATCCAAAACATCACTTTTGATAAAATAATTGATATGTTTTATTGCTCTTCTTATTGCCGATTTTCTAGCCATTTCTTCTGGGAATTCTTTATAAACTCCACCTTTTGAAAAAGTTTTGCTTTTAATGGTTTCAAGCTGTTCTTTGTTTAAAATTTCAGCTTTTCTATAAAGCAAATTCCCATTTTTAATAATAGAAATTAAAGCATAAGCACCATTAATAGAATTATCAAGCGGATTTTTGCTTATACTTAAACTATCAATTTCATTTTCGGTTAAAAGTGTTATTTTCGAATTTTGAGGCAAAGTATCACTTTTAACTATAACTTCATAACCACGCTTTAAAGCTTCATTAATAGCCACTTTTACAAGCCCGATATAGCTTGGCACTATGTTTATATCATTTCCCATAGGATAGATATAAAAATCATTATTAAGTGTGCTAAGTCCTGCACCTACTAGATTTTTAATCTTTAAAAAAGATGCAGTTTGATTATCTCTTAAAACTTTCATAACCTTATTATCAGGCGTGTTAAATTTTTCATTTATCAACCTTAATTCGTTCTCGAGTTTCTCATCTATTGAAAAACTGATATTATTTTCGCTTTTATCTAGTTCCGTATTTTGTTCTAAATTTAGAATTTCTTTACTCATATTATGCTCCTTTAACGCACCAGCTTACGCTTTCTTTTTTGTATTCTTGTGGAATTTCTAGCTTTTTAAATTCCAAAAAGCCTTTATAATCAATGCTTGTTCTAGTTTGTGGATATACTTTTACACCCAAGCAAGATACTTTTTGCCCATTTGCTAAGTCTATAAACTCTTTTTTGGCAAGTTCTAGCTTTTCTTTAATAGGCTTTATCGTTTCTTCTAAGCGGATAATTTCTAATGCCAAAGTTCTAGCCTTTTCACTCTCTAGCTCTTTAAAATCATCTTTTTTAGCCTTTTTTCTTTCAGTCTCTGCTATTTTTTCTATACTTGGGGCTAATTCTTTTAGCTTTGGTATTTGATATTTCACAAAGCTATAATCTAAAAGCACTTTGCAATCAATATACTCACCGCTTTCATTCATCGCAGCAAAAATAGCGTATTTCGCACCGCTTATAAAGAGTTGAAACTGCACTTGAAAATAATATTTTTCACTGGGTTTTTGATAATCTAAAATTTGCTTGTATTCGCTATTAGAATATTTAAACTCGTAAATAATTCCGTATTCATCCATGCCATCTAAACTTGCCATAAATAAAGGCTCATCTATGCTTTGGATAACAATAGGCTTTATTTCGGTAAAATGTTTAAATTCCGCTACCTTTCTAATCGAGTTTTCTAACTCTAAACCATTTTTCATTTTTTCTTTTACAAAGTCATTTGCTTTTATAAAAGGATTGTAAGCGTTTTTAGCACCTAATAAAAAAGGCACTATACTTGCACTTATTTTATCCTTTCTAAACTCTAACCACTCTTTAGATCCTTGCTCTAAATTTATGATTTTATAATTCATCTTAAACCGCCTTTCGCAAATGTTTTGGAACACTTCTTAAAATATAATGCGTATTCTTAGTTTCTTTATTCCTAGTTGTTTCTATAACATAACCTTTATTTCTAAGATTATAAATATAAGCCCCAAGCCTTGTAGTAATTCTATTGTTAATACAATAAAAATTATCCACTTGTCCTGTATTTAATAAAATGTTTAAAACTCTTTGTTCTTGTTTTAGTGTGGTTACTGGCATTCTTTCTCCTTTAATCTTTTAACTTCTTTTAAAGCGATTTCATCATTTTTAACAACTCCAATAAGCCCTAAGGCATCAAGTATCTTTATACGAAAATGACTAAGCTCTACATTGATTTTAATCTCTTCTTCTAATTTAAAATTACTTTGTGCTAAGCTTAAATCTTTTAAAAAGATTAACCATTTTAGCCTTTGTATTTCGCTTTCTAATTCTTTTATTCTCTTGTCTTTTTTAAAGTTTATAAACATTGCCTTGCCCTTTCTTCTCCTACAAGATTAATTATTTCATCTTGCATGGTAGAAATTTCTTTTAAATTTTCGATATTTGAAAGTGTTTCTTTAACAAGCTCATTATTAAGCTTTATGATTTCTTTTTGTAATCTTATAACTTCAGCTTTTAAAGTTTTAATTTCGTTTTTACTTTTATGATATTCATCTTTTGAAAGTG
>NZ_NFNY01000046.1 GCF_002179165.1 Campylobacter jejuni | reverse complement strand
TAGTCTTTTGTGTATATAATAAAATGCTTTCATTCATCTTTCTTCTCTTTTCTGAGTTCCATTGCTTCTTTAAGGAAAGTACTATCTCATCTAAAGCTTCAATGTTCATTATTATTCCATTATAAACTCCATAGTCCAATCTGGATTAGTTCCTGCACCGCAAGATTTAAAAATAGATAAACTTATATTACAAGATTCTATTGCATTCAAAGGATTTTTTGCCCTAAAACCTTTTTGTGTTTTTTGCAAGAGTACTTTGCACATTTTTTCTACATTATTTTCATCTTTTATTTTTAAATGTAAAATTGCTTGATTTGGAGAAAGTATTTTTAAATGTAAAAATTTATCATATTTATGTATTTTGCAAGTAGAATATTTATACAAAGATTCATATTCAGCTAAGCAAATTTCATTATTACACTCTAAAAAGCGAAAAATTTGTTGCCTACTTTTTGATAAATCTATATCTTGCGAATCTATATTTTCAGAAAAACCATATACACCACTCCATTCTTGTATGTTTTGATTTGCAAAAAGTATTTGTATTAAACATAATATCAATATGACTATTTTATTATTCAAGTCTTCTCCTTAAGTAATATATGTTTGCAATTTGGATTTTCAAAAGTAATAAGAAGCAAAGCATTATTGCATTTCCTTTTTATAGATATCTCCCCACTCAAATATCGTTTGGTTGCCACACATTGTGCTACAAAAATAATCGGGTGAATTAAATACTTTCTCATCTCTTATAAATACAATACCCTGTTGATTTTTCCTAATATAAATTTTACAATTTGCAAAATCCTTATCATCATTTAAAGCTATAGCTTCTTGTGGAGATTTTATCTGTAATTTCAAAGTTATATCGCATTCGTGCATATCATTAAATTCACTTTTATGGAGGATAGCCTCATACTTAGCTTCACAAATATTAAACTTATCACACTTTTGGATCGTAAAGCTCCCCATATAAAGATTTTTTTGCAATATATAAGTCCCAAGCCATTTGTTTAAATGTGTTACATGAGTGAAGTTAGCCTTATTGTTAGTTTCTGCATTAGCACTAATGCTTAACATCAAGAAAAATCCTAAAACTATTAAAATCTTTTGCATAAAAACTCCTTTAATTTGCTCTGTATTTTTTGTTGTTTCAAACATCAATTATTCCTATCTAATAAGTGCATTTTAGCTCTCTTTTATTACCTTCTAAAAGATAAATGCGTGTTTCTGGATAAGTAGAATTCTCATCAAAATTAAATCTACCATTCCAAAGAGTAATATAATTTTTGCCTTGAAATTCCATAACTCCATAGGATAAATAGCTTAATATAGGAAACTCAGAATCTCTTAGTATTCCTGAAATTTTATTACTCGGCATAGCATATGTTTCAAATGCTGCAGAGGGCACTTCATTAACCATCGTAACTTGATAACTAGTTTCTGATCCATGAAAATGCAAATCATCTCCATAGATTTTACCACTTGCTTTTGCATCCAGTTTACCATTTTTATATATCCAAAGTGCACTAAAATATTCCCCATCTGAAAGAATTACATTATCTAACACCCCATCATTATTAATATCAATTTTTCTTTTATAGACTTTAGGAAAGCTGATATAAGGATCTTTTTCCTTGATAGCTTTTGCCATTGCTTCTTTTATAAGCTCTCTTTTTTCTGTGCAATAACGGTAATAAACGCCATATTTATTATTTGCTCCAAAAGCACAAAAACCTATACTATAGGGAGGATTGACAGATGGAGGAACTTCTTGCCATTTACTCTCATCAAATTTATCCTGTCTTGCATATTCACATAATTCTTTATTATTAGAATCTAATGCTTCTCCTAGAAGTTTAAGTAATTGCGTAATGCGCTCTTCATAAGCATCTGTTATAGAATTAACTTTATCCAAATTTTTAATAAAAGCTCTTTGTGAATTTAAAAGATCTTTTAGTTTTTTTTCTTTATCAAGAAACTTAGAGATTTTTAACTCTTTTCTTAATTGTGTATAGACTTCAGCCATATAGCGATCTAAATTTTTTAATTCCCCTCTTTCATCATTGCATATTATCTTTTCAACTTTTGTAGTTGCTTTAGCACAATCAAAACTAGGTTTGGCTTCTTCTGGAGATTGGGCATTAATACTAATACTTAAAGTAACACAAATCCCTAAAACTATTAAAAACTTTTGCATAAGAACTCCTTTAATTTATTTTACTCTGCGCTAATCTCTCCACCTCTAACCACAAGTCCTTTGGAATCTATCACTACTTCTACTCCACCTGCTTTAATAATCACACAATCTCCCTTAGTAACAATTTGAGTATTGCCTACTTGATGGAGGATTTGATTACCTGCCTTTACTTCACAATCTGTTTGAAAGTCACTATATTTAGATTCTGCAAGTTCTGTATATTGTTTTTTAGTTTGCGTGCTTAAATTTTGTTCTGTGTATATATCAATGTAATTGTTAGTTTGCATACTAAAATGTTCTTCCGTAAAGTAATTTATTCCTTTATTAACATGAAGCTCAAGTTTTCCCTCAACCACCTCCTTTTTATTTCCCTTCACATTCCTTGTCTCATCCTTATAGATAATAGTGTTTTGATTAGCACCTATTTCTATGTCTTTGTTTTCTCCTACAAATTCATGAGAGTTTTTAGCCACTCTTACTTTATTATCTACTCCTACGTTTAAGGTATTGCTTAATCCTACTATGGTATCTTTAGATAAACCTACATTGATTAAATATTCAGCCCCTACATTGACATTTTTAGCCAAATCTATGGTTTGAGTATGAACTTTTTTAATCCTTTCATTATAAAGTCCATCTACTTTGGAATCTTTATCATTTAAAATTCTTTGAGTGAAATTATGCTGGATTAATTCATCATAGTCTTTTTCTGCCTTTAAATAAATTTGTTCTTTGTCTTTTGTGTTTGAGAGGGTGAGTTCATTATAACCTTCTTCATTTGTGCCTATGGTTTTAGAAGAAAGGGAGGTTTGATGATCATTAAAAGGGAGATTAACTAAACTTGGATTGGTTCCATTATACAAACTTCCACTCACATAAGGTTTATCTATATCATTATCTAAAAAAGAAATAATCACTTCATCTCCTATTCTTGGAGTATGAAAAAACCTGAATGATTGCTTGCTATACTGGATGCGACTCTTAAAAAAGGAGTGTGATGGTATAAGCTTTCTTTTTCATCTAATTCTTCTTGATTGGCATAAAGATTAATCCTTACCTTAACCCTTCCATATTCATCTGTATAAATAGTATTTCTTTCACTTTCTATATCTTTACTTTCTCCTATAACAATTCCTTGAGTGCTATTAGGAGCTTTAGGTTTAGCTTTAAAACTTGGAGTAAAGATAATATTCTTTTTTAATAGAGTCAAAGTATTAGAATAAGATTTGCTAAGCTTTAAATCTTTTAATTTTAAATGATCATTAGTATTGATAGAATTAGCTAGTAAAGCATCATCAATTAAGATTTGAGTATTAGCAATGATGATAAAGTCTTTAAGCAAAGAAGCGTTATCTTGTTTTTCTTCATCTTGATTTTTTATTTCTTCTTGATGATTAAACTCATCATAATTTAAAGTGATAAAATCTCCTAAGCTAAGATGATAGATATTGCTTTTTGCTATTAAGCTTTCATTCAATACTAAGGCTCTTTTTTCTTTAAGGGTAGGCTTGGTCTTTAAATCAATGCTTTTTGTAAAAGAATATTCACTCTCATAAAAATGTTCATTATAATAAGCTTTATTATTGAATTCTTGCTCATAAGGAACTTTATTAGAGTGCAAAGATAAAAGACTTAAAGGGGTATTGGCATTAATACTAGAATGTGTAAAAGAATTAGTCCTTAAGCTTTGTTCTTTATAGATGGAAGAAATACAAGTTTCATTTAAAGTGTTATTGATATTGGTATTATAATTTATTTCTTTGCTTTTTGTATTTTTATACACATCACAAAAATAAATAGTGTTTTCATCTTCGTAAAAAAATATCCCATTATTATGAGCTAATCTTGTAATAAATTCTAAATCACTTTCATTATATTGAGAAATGAGTTCCTTGGTTTCATAATTAAAATGTATATTAGAATAATCTATTTCTTTATGCAATATACCTTGATAGAAATTAAGGGTTTGTTTAATCACTTCTATAATATTAGTATGAGTATAAATTCGATTTGCTTTATTTAAAGAAAGTCTTATTAAGGGTGACTCAAGTTTAAAAGAAAAAAAATGTTTGTGTTTTATGCTTTTAATCATAGAGCTTGCATCATTGATATTTAAAGTGCTGTCATGATTAATGCCCAGATATTTTATATAAGTGATAACACCTTTATAGTTTTTTATTTCATTGATTTCAAAATTTAAAGTGTTATTTTCATAAGGATTATTGATGCTTAAAATCGCTTGTTTATCAATTAAAACATTAGGGTGGAAATCAGTGTGAGTGCTTTGATTAGAATGTGAAGTTTTTGTGGAAGTGTTTAAAGAAAATAAATCTTGTTCTAGACTTTCAAAAAAGCCTTCACATTCTATAGAAAAAAGTTCTTCAAGATTTTCTTTAATGATGGCTTTAGTGATTTTAAAAGGAGGAGGATTTGAAGAAGAATTAGGATTTAAAATATCAAGACTCATAAAGGAATTTAGGGGCATTTTTTCTCCTTTTGGGGTTGAGATAAATTCGGTTATTTTAGCATATTTTTAAAAAATAAAAGAAAAATTGATTAACGATTCTTAATTTATATAAGAAGAATTTTATAAAAATTGAAAATTCTTCTTTAAAAATTAGTGAGTTTTAACAATACGCCTAATAAAATAAAGCATCACCCCTATAAAAAATATCAAGCCAAAAAATTCATTATTGTGAATATTTAAAATATTTAACGCCAAAGGACTTTCGCTTCCGCCCATACTCACAGAAAAAACGGTAATCGCGGCTATAATTACACCAAAAATACTCTCACCTACAATAAGTCCTGAAGCAAATAAGGTCCCTTTTTGCTCATGGGTAGCTATTTTTTCGCTTTTATGCGGATTTTTTTCATATTTTTTTACCAAATATTTCATCACAAAATATTTTAAAATTCCACCCACCACTAAAGGGATATTTACAGATGGCGGTAAATAAATGCCTATACCAACAGCCAAAGGTGGTAAAGATAAATCACCTTTTTTTCTTAAAATTTTATCTATAACAATGATAATTATTCCCACACCAACACCAAATGCCATATAACCCCACTCAATATTATGATGAAAAATACCTTGTGCTATAGTACTCATTAAATTAGCTTGCGGAGCGGCAAGTGCAGATGAAAGATCCATACCTTCACGCGGCATAGCCCCAACAAAGCCATAAGCTTGATAAAGTAAATTTAATACAGGAACTATAGCCAAAGCTCCAAAAACACATCCTATAAGCAAAGCGACTTGCTGTTTCCAAGGTGTAGCACCCACTAAATATCCTGTTTTTAAATCTTGTAAATTGTCATTTGAAATAGCAGCTGTCGCTAAAATTACACTTGTGGTAAAAATAGCCAATGCTATGGCAAATTTAGAAAGCATAGGATCATTAAGCAAATTTGCACCCAAAAGTAAAATAACTAATGATGAAATAATAATCCCAATCAACCCAATACCAGAAATAGGACTAGAAGAAGATCCTACAAGCCCTGCCATATAACCACAAGCTGCTGCAACAAAAAATCCTATTAATACAGAAATCAAAGTTCCAGCAAAGGCAAATAAAATTTGATAATAATTATTTAAATTTGCATCTGATACAAAACTATAAAAAGTTATAAACAAACCCGCTACCATAATCACAAAAAGTATGAAAATGCTTTTTATTGAAAGATCTTTGCTTGTATTTTCTTCGCTTTGTATATCAGAAATTTTAACATTTTTTATAATCTCTTTAATACCATCAATTACAGGCTTTAAAAGCTCTATTAAAGTCCAAAGTGCCGCTATAGCAATAGCTCCTGTGCCAATAAGTCTTACCTTAGATGCCCATACACTAGAAGCAAGCTCATTAGCATTTTTTATGTTATCAAATTCAAAGCTTGAAAGATAAGGAGTAAAAACTCCCCAAGCCAAAAACATCCCTACAAAAAGTGCTATAGCCCCTGCCAAACCCACAAGATAACCAGCCCCTAAAAGTGCTAAAGAATACCCCACAGAAAAGCCAAATGCCATTTTATTCCAAATAAAAGCAAAACCACTTTCACTTGCAATAAGCTTAAAACCACTACTTAATAAACTAAAAAAAGCTGCTATAAAAGAACCTAATGCTATTTCTTTCACCCCTTTTTTACCCTTTTTATCGCTTTGATCTTTATTAGCCACTTTTAAAATTTCAGCTGCTGCTCTGCCTTCAGGATAAGCAAGTTTGCTTTCAACCACCATAGCTTTTCTTAATGGTATAGTAAAAAGCACCCCAAGCCCACCGCCACACAAACAAATCATAAAAGTTTGCCATAAGGGAAATTCACTCCAGTATCCACACATAAAAAGTCCAGGAATTACAAAAATAACCGATGAAAGTGTGCCAGCTGCTGAAGCTTGTGTTTGAACCATATTATTTTCTAAAATATTTGAAGTTTTAAAAAAACTTAAAACCGCCATAGAAATAACAACTGCAGGAATAGAAGAAGAAAAAGTAAGCCCTACTTTAAGTCCTAAATATACATTTGATGCGGTAAAAATAATGGTTAAAATACTTCCTAAAATCAAACCCCTTAAGGTTAGTTCAGGCAAAGATTGTGTTTTATACATAAAATTTCTCCAAGTGTTTATCGCGTAAATATCTTACTCAATATAAAAATTATCAATATTTTTTAAACAAAATAAAATAATACAAAAAAACACTTATATTTTTATAAATTTTTAAATTTTGAAAGAGCAATTATTTAATTTCAAACCTAACTGAATCATTTTGACTATTTTGCGAGATGATAAAGAGTTGATATTTTCCTTTATCAAGATTTAAAATCTGCGTATTGTTTTTTCCTTCATAAATGAGTTTTTGATTTAAATACCAAAAAAGATTTTCATTATTTAAATTAGCTACTTTTACTACAAGACCTTTTAATCCATTTAAATCCTTAGCCAAAACAAGCTTTAAATCCTCTTTAGGATAAATAATTTTAACAGCTTTTTGATTTGAAAATTTAAAATTTTTTTGATTAAGAAAATAAAGCGCATGCGTAGGTAAATCAAGTCTTATAACCGCCTTTGCATTTTTGAAATTCATATCTTTTGAATTCACTTCTTTATTTTGGTATTCAAAAACCTTTTTTAAAAAAGGCGAAGTTCTTAAAATACTTGCTTCTTTTGGATATAAAGCGTTGATAAAAGTCGTGTTTAAATCTTCATCATATCTATATTTACTAATGCTATCAAGTTTTATATTTATTAAATCATTTGGCGGAGTAAATTCTAAATTTGTTTCATCTAAAAGTCCTAAAATTTCAAAAAGCAAATCTCCTGCTATACTTACACCATATAAATTTGCATTGGCTTCGCCATTAAAATTTCCTACCCAAACCCCTAAAGTATATTTTGGAGTTGTACCCATAGCCCACGCATCTTTTCTGCCATAACTTGTACCACTCTTCCAAGAAATGATTTTTTCTTCATTGTAATTTTCCAAACCCACTCTTTGAAGCTTTTTTATCGTTTCTAAAGTCAAATACGCACTGCCTTTGGAAAACATCCTTTTTACTCCGCTTAAATTTTCATCTTTGATAAAAGAAAGATTGGCAAGTTCTCCGTAATTTCCCAAGCCTAAATAAAGCTTTATCATATCTTCAAGGCTAAGCTCTTTTGTCCCTAAAATAAGCGAGAGTCCATATTGCTTATAATTATCATCTTTAAATTCCAAAAAATCTTTTAATTTATAAAAAAATTTTTCATAACCATAATCTTGCAAAAGGGACACAAAAGGAATATTTAAAGATCTTTGCAAAGCTTCTTTAGCACTGATTAATCCATAATATTTTTTATTTGCATTTTGAGGATTAAAATTAGAAAAAAAAGTCGGAACATCAAGCAAAATAGAATCAGGAGCTATTAAACCCTCATCGATACTTAAAGCGTATAAAAAAGGTTTTAGTGTAGAACCCACGCTTCGTTTGGCAGTATTTCCATTAATTTGTCCTAAATTTGTTATGTCGTAAAAATCTTGTGAACCCACATAAGCTAAAACTTTTCGTGTTTTAGTATCAGCCAAAATAATTGCTAAATTTTGTATGCCTTTTTGTTTCAATATATAAGAAAATTCTTTAGCCTTTTTCTCAATTTTAAGCTGAATTTTTTTATCCACACTTGAAAAAATTTCTTTATTTTTATCATTTAAGAGCTTTAGAGCAAGATGAGGCGCGATATTTTTACGAGGTTTAAAATTTGGCAAAGGTTCTTTTAAAGAAAGCTCATAAATATCTTTTTGAATTAAATTTCTTTCATAAAGCTTTGTTAAAAGATTATTGCGTTTATTTAAAAGCTTTGTTTTATTTTTTTCTAAATTAATAAGTCCTGGTTGATTAGGTAAAATCGCAAGCAAAGCAGCTTGCGCCCAAGTAAGATCTTTAGGATCTTTATTAAAATAAAACAAAATCGCACTTTCAAAACCCACTAAATTTCCACCATAAGGAGCATTGCTTAAGTAAAGCTTTAAAATTTCATCTTTATTTAAAGAATTTTCTAAAGCTAAGCTTTGCACAATTTCACTAAATTTATTAAAATAAGTCCTATCTTTTTTATCCCAAAGTTTAATTGTTTGCATGGTAATAGTGCTTGCACCGCTTCTTTGAGTGGAATGTAAATTACTTACAAAAGCACGCATTAGTGCTAAAAAATCCACTCCAAAATGAGAATAAAAATTCCTATCTTCATAATTAATCACAGCGATTTTTAAACGATTGGGAACAAATTTAGCTCTAATATGCCATTGCTCTTCATCATTTAAAAAAACGCTTAAAATTTCGCCATTTTTATCGTATAAAACCTTGCTATAGCGGTTATTAAAATCACTTAATAAGGCATTTTTATCAAAGGAAAAATAAAGATAAAAAATATAAGCTACAAAAATCAAAAGCAAAAAGCTAAAGATTTTTATAGCGGTTTTGATTTTTTTCATTTAGCGTTTAACGACTACTTTTTCGCTTTCACTTAAGGTTCTATAAGTATCATCATACATCGCTTCTGCATAAGCACCACTTAAAGTATAAGTTCCTGGTGTCACGGCATTAAGTTTTATGTAAAAATTTTGAGTTTGATTTCTACCCGAACCAAAAAACCACATAATTTTATCATCTCTTATATCGATAAAATCATAATTTGAATTCTTAAAAAAACTCGGCATATTATCATCTAAAAGTGTATTGCTTACTTCCCAACCGCTCGGTAAAATTTGTGTTAAAGCGATATTGGAAACATAAGCGGCATTATTATCCAAACTTGCCGAAATTCTCATATAAAAAGTCTGACCGGATTTGATTTGGTTAGGATTTATTTCATTGCCTTTTTCATCATAAAAAGCACGATTTAGAGTGATTTTATTGCTAAAAGGCGAAATTTCATCTTTTTTCACTCCTTCGATACCAAAACTTACGAACACATCTTTTTTAGTATCCACAACGATTTTTCCATCATTGAAAGAAAAAATTTGCATTTGATTTTGGTTAATAGTATAGGTTTTATCATTTATTTTTAAATCAGCGTCCATAAAATTTTCGCTTTTATTTTCTAAATTTGCACCCAAAGCCAAGGCATAAAGCGCATAACCGGTACTTTGCGTGGATAGAAAATCTTTTGAAAGCAAGGTGTCGCTGATTTTTTGAAGTAATTCTTCATTATTAGTGCCATAAATTTGCTTGTAGGCATTTGCGATAATGGCTTCATCTCTTATTAAAGAACCATAAGTGTAGTAAGAATATTTAGAATCAGGCTGTATAGAAATCTTGCTTGCAATTTGCTTTGCGATATCTTCAACACCTGAGAGTTTATAGGCCGCGGCTAGTTGCCATTTAGCTTCGGTGCTTAATTGATCTAAATGATCATAAAGCAAATTCATTTCGCTGATGTTTGGTTTTTTTGCCAAAGCTAAAAGATATAAAGAATTGGCTTTAATATCCATTATATAGTCTTGATTTGTGCTTGCTTGGACGAAATTTTGCTCGTATTTTAGCCATCTTTTATACATAGAATCTGGCACAAAATAACCATTTTGCTTAGCTAAAATTAAAAACATTCCTGCATAATTACTTCCCCAAAGACTGCTCTCATTTCCTCCTTGCCAGTAAGCAAAACCCCCATTAGCGGTTTGGAAATTCGCATAACGCTCTATGGCTTCATTGATATTGTTAATCGCTTTTTGTTTATCAAAATTAGTGCTAAATTTATCTAAAAAAAGTTGTGGCAAAACCGCTGAAGTGGTTTGCTCTATACAACCATAAGGATAATTTAATAAATATTTTATCCTTTTATCCATATCTAAAATTGGCGTAGGTGAAAGCTTTAAAGTCGCATTCATCGTGCCTAAAACATAATCTTTAATGATAAATTCTTTGCTTTCTCCTGCTTTGATTAAGCTTGTATGACTTTCATAAGTGTAAGGATTTATAGGCTTAATATCGATTTCTACATCGTTTTTATAAGTGTAATTTTCGCTTTTTAATTCAAATTCCAAAATATCTTTACCTATTTTATCATCGCTCACATTTGCGTCCATTAATACTTCTAAATTTGTGGCGGTTTTAAAGTCTATTGTTTGGATATTTGGACTTATTTTAATAAGAGAATTTTTACTTTTTACACTAAGCGTTGCATTTTTAACGCTATCCTCGATTTTAAAAATTTGAGTCAAAAGCGTGAAATTATCACCTATTTTTAGTGTTCTTGGCAAGGTTTCAAGCATGACAAGAGGCGCACTTACTTGTATATCTTTAGAAACACTACCATACGCGTCATTTTCATTAGCAACAACCATAACACGAACCGAACCCATATAAGAAGGCATACTGAATTTAAGCTTTGCAAAGCCTTTATCATCACTTCTTAAAGGGCCATTAAAAAGCACCACGGGCTTAAAACGCTGTGCATTATCATCGCGGTTTTTATCCGCTCTTAAGCTTCCTATATTTGAAACAGCACCATCTCCACCAGTAAATTTAGGGATAATTTGACTATAAGTATCATAAGTTTTTAAAGTAAAACCACTTTTTGCGTAAAAACCATTCCAAATATCAGGGGTTTTAAAATCTGTTAAATCCAAAAGTCCTTCATCGACAATTGCGATAGTATAATTAAAAGCTCTTTTATTTTTGCTTTGAATTTCTACCTCAAAATCACGATTAGGCTGAATTTTATCAGGCGTTTTTAATTCTAAATCAAGCTTTGTATTTTCATCTTCCACATACAAAGGAACCACGCCAAAAAGCCTTAAAGCACGATCATTGCTGATTTTATCATAATCTTGAAACAAACTCACGCTCACATAGATATTTGGTGCGTATTCTTTTTTCATCGCTAATTCTATGCTTGTGCTTTTTTCTTTAGTATCCACAATAAAACGATCAATGATTTTAGAATTTGAACTTAAAGTTACAAGTGCTTTAGCTCCTGCAACGCTTTCAAATTCGATTTTTGCACTTTGTCCTATTTGATATTTGTCTTTATCGCTTTTGATTTTTAAAGAACTCACCACATCAGCATAGTTTGGCTCCCCCCAAGAACTCACATAAAAGCTTTGTCCTGCACTGACTTTACTTTTTTTATCTATGATTTCAATAAACATTTGTCCATAATGATCGCTTGTATTAAAGCTAAATTTCACAGGCTCACTAGAGGTAACAATTTCACCTTTTTCAATGAGTTTGGTGTTGCGGTCTTGTTTAATGGAACGCAAAAATTCATCATAAGAATCATAATCCCACCACCAATAATAATCATTTTGATAAATTCGGTATTCCAAAGTTTTACCCGCAACCAAATTCTCTTTTAAATCGCTTGCAATAGCGTAAAAATCGATTGTTTCTCCTCCAGATACATAAGAATTTGTTAAAGCTTTTAAACCTACAAAATAATCATAACGATTCAAATTCACATTCTTAACCGCTTTTACAGATCTGCCGCCATTTTCAAAGACTTCAGAAATAATTTTTGCATTAAAATTATAACCTTGTGAATTGAGAATATTTTCAGGAATTTCACTTTCTTCTATTGCTTTACCATTTTGATCTAAAACCCCATCATTGCTAGTATTTGCTCTAATAATCAATAAGCTAGGATTTTTAAAAATATAATCTTTATATTTAGAATTTTGATAATTTTTTGGAGAAAAATATACCGAAGTTTGGTATTTTAAATTTGAAGCTGAAGCTCCAAAAAGATATTTTGAAGAAAGCTTGTAAGTCATTTCTTTATCATCTAAACTCATATTTTCATCAGCATTTAATTCTACTTTAATACGATTTGGCACCACGCTTTGGACTAAAATATCCTTAGTAAAATATTCTCCTACAATTTCAAATTCAGTTCTATAAATTCCATTCATAGCGTTTTTATCTAATGATATTTTCTCATAAAAAATATCATTGGTGGAATTTAGGACTTTACTGGCTATAATTTTTTGTCCTTTTGGATTATAAAAATTCAAATAAATAGGATGTTTTATAGGTTTTTTATCCGATCTTGCTACCACACTTAAATGCACACTATCGCCGGCTCTATAAACACCACGATCAGTATAAATAAATGCTTTTATGTTTTTATCATTTTGATCCCCGCTTACATCATAACCATCAGTTGATAGCGGATTACTAAGTCTTAAAACGCTCATTTGACCTTCATTACTTGCCAAAATATAAAGTATTTCATCATTATCTTGAATTTTAAATTTCGCATCGCCATTTGAGTCAGTATTTTGGCTTTGTAAAATTTGGTTTTGTTTACTTACAAGTTCTATTTTTACATCTTTTAAGGCTTCATTTTTGCTAAAATCTCTTGCATGGATAATGAGCTCTTCATTTAATTTTTGCGCATTTAAAGCAATATTTGAAAAAATAAGATTTTTACTGATATTTGTTTTATGCAAAATGCGATACACATTTTCGCCTTCATAGTCGATATCATCAGAGTTAGAAACGCTTAAACGCACTGAAAAAATTCCATTTTTTCCTTTAAGTTCGCTTAAATCTAAAGCCGTGCTTATCCAAGTATTTTTTTGATTTTTAAGCTCTATTTTTTTATCAATCACTTTTTTAGAAACATAATTAAAACCTCCTGAAGATGAAAACGCTTCATAACTATTATCATCTTTTTTACCCACCAAATTTTTATAACGCAAATATTCACTTATGTTATTAACAAAAATTTGACTTACTTCTAAGCGGACGCGTTTAACATTGCGTGATTTGATATAAATTTGATATTTTTCTCCGCTAGGTAAAAACACTCCATCATTTGCAAAAACAAGGCTTGGATCTAAAACCTTTTTTAAAGTAACACTTGTTTCTTCACCATTATTAATCAAACCTTGCTCTGATTTTAAGCCTTTTGTGATTTTGATTTGGTATTTTTCTCCTAATTTAAAGTCGGCTGAAATTTTAAGCTCTTTTCCCACACTCCACGCTTTGAAATTTAAATTGGGTGAAATTTGAATAAAATCTTTAAAATCTTGATTTTGCTCTAATTCTTTGGAGAATTTTAAAGTGATGATTTGATCTTTTTCTTCTGTGCTAATAAGCCTAAAATCATTATTATTTTGTTTGCTAGGAACTTGAAATTTAAGTACTTTTGACTCTTTAAAACCCATAATTTTTTCATCATAAGTTAAAACAAGTTCTTGCGTTTTATCTAAAAGCTTAATATCATCGATATAAAGATTAAATTTTTCTAATTTAAAAGGCAATTCTTTGCCATCTAAAGTGATTTTTAAGCCCTCTTGCGTTTTGTCTTTAAATTTTAAGTTTTCATTTAAATTTGTAAAATCATATTTAAAATCAAAGCGTGCTTTATTTTCATCAGTTTTAAAATCAGCCTGATAGGCTAAATTTAAAAAATCTGTTTTAAAATTTAAAACAATAGGAATATCTTTATAATTTAATTCGATTTTATAATTTTTATTTGCTTCTAAAGTATCAATACTTAATATAAATTTTGTTTTTGAAGCTGATTTGAGTAAAATTTTTTCGTTTTTAGAATTGATTTTTGCATCAACCATCATTTCATCAAAATCAACAATGCTCTCTTTAAATTCCACAAAAATTTCTTCATTATTTTTTAAAAGTCCTTGAGTTTGTGCACGGATTTGATCGCTTAAATTCTCATTTTTTTCACTCTTGCTACACGCAACAAATAAAAAAGATAAAATAAAAGCAATGAATATTTTTTTAAACATGATATTCCTTTTTAGTTGGGCTAAAATTTTTTGTTATTATAAGATATTTTTTTAGAATTTAAGAAAACGCAAAAATTAAATTTGCGTTTTTTAAGATTAAATAATTCCTGTAATTAAAGCAAAAATCAAACAAATAATACTGATACCCCAAATATAAAAAAAGCTTTGCTTGATATGATCTTTAATATTTACGCCTGCCAAACCACAACCAAGCAAAGTAGCAGGTACTACAGGGGAAATAAAAGTCGCACAATTTCTTGCAATCACCATAATAATAGCAATTGTTACAGGATCAGCTTCAAAAGCTTTACCCACACTTACAACTATAGGCATTACTCCATAAAAATAAGAATCTGTACAAAAAATTATTGCCATAGGAACGGCTAAAATTCCTACCATTAAAGGAATATAACTACCCAAATAATCAGGAATAAAATTTAAGATTAAAGCACCCATTTGTTTCATTATGCCGCTTTTATCAAAAACACCGATCAAAATCCCAGCACCGATTAAAGTGATATACATAAGCATAGCACCACCACTTGCATTATCTAAAATCTTTTTAGCTATTTTTAAATTTGGATAATTTAAAGGCAAAATAATGCAAAGTCCTATCATAAAACATACATAACTTGGCAATACTGATGAGATTAAAAGTGCAATCACAGCAATTAAAATAATTAAATTTACCCAAAACCATTTTTCATTATGAAACTCACTTTTTTGAACGCTTAGATTAATACCTTGCAAATTACCACTTCCTGCACCGCGTTTTATTTCTAATCTTGCTATCCAAAGAGCCAAAGCAAGAGATAAAATTAAACCTACAATTTGTATAGGTATGATTTTATGCCATAATAAATTTGGATCCATTCCTATATTTGAAGCTGCCCTTAAGGTAGGTCCACCCCAAGGAATAACATTCATAATACCCATAGCTGAAGCAGTGATTAAAAGCATAGAAGTTTTTCTCATGCCTAAGCGCTCATAAATAGGAAGTAAAGCAGGTATTACAATCAAAAAAGTCGAAGCACCCGAACCATCTAAATGAACAAGTGCTGCAATAAAAACATTTAAAATCGCTACCTTATAAACATTTGCACTCATTTTGCTTAAAAGAATATTGATGATTTTAGTAAAAAATCCACTTGCATTTAAAACACTAAAAAACAAAATAGAAAATACAAATAAAGCCGCTGTATTCACAACACTTCCAACTCCATCTTTAATAAGCTTTGTAAGCGTTTTCACATCAAAAACTGCTCCTTTGCCATTCAAAGCTTCTCCTATATGAAAACCTAAATTTTCAAGTATAAGCAATAAAACAGCAACCACAATACTCACACTCATAAATGCAAGTGCTGGAGTGGTGTAATCTTTAAGCAAAAGCCACACTATAAGTCCTAACGAAAAAAAGCCCAATAAAGCAAGAAAAATTTCCATTCTGACTCCTTTAAAAAATCTAGTTTATTCTAAAGATTAGAATAGGATTTTTTAAATCAGACTTATTTTTGTGTAATTTTGAAAAAATTCCATAAATTATAATCATAAAGTTACTATTTTAAACAATTAATTTCTTAAATTTGATTTTAGTTTTTTATTTTATAATTTTACAAAATTTACCCATATAAAAAGGAATAAAATGAAATTTTTGAAACTATTTTTATTAAGCTTAAGCTCACTTTTTATCATAGCTTGTAGCTCTTCTAGCCCTAAAGATATTACTATTAATTTCATTAAAGATTTGCTTAAAGGTGATGCTAAAGCAGTTATGACTTATCTTGATCTTAGTGAAGTTAAAAATGATGAAGAAAAGCAATTTGTTAGTGATACTATAACCCAATCTGTTGCATACACTTCTGCTAAAGCAAAGCAAAATAATGGAATTAAAAATATAGAAGTTACCGAAAAAGAGATCAATGAAAATAATGTAAAAATGAGAGTTTTAGTTATTTTTAATAACGATCAAAACACAAGCACAAATGTTTTTCTTACCAAAAAAGATGGAAAATGGCTTGTCGAACTTAAGTAAATTTTATATTTTTTTCTTCTTTTATTTTTATTTCTTGGAATAGGAAATTTTTTAATTTTTAGATTTTAAACTTCACATTCACTTCACTTATTTTTTTTATAATTTTGTAACTTTTTTATAAGGAGAAAAAATGAAAAAAAATATTTTGGCTATAGGTGTTCTTTTGGCAAGTTCAACTCTTTTTGCAGATAGCGTTAAGCTTGAAGGAACTATTGCACAAATTTATGATAATAATAAAACCTTGCTAATTGATTCTATTTATGGAGGTCAAATGTCGATTAAAGTTTTACCAAATACCAAAATAGAAATGGATGATTGTGGGATTTTTGGAACTGATAAGGATGGAACTTTTAAAGATTTAAAAGTGGGCGATTTCTTAGAAAGTAAGATTTCATATGGTGTGGCTACCACTCCAAACACTCAAGCTATTCCCGTGGCAAGAGAAATTGAAATTCAATGTTATAAAAAAGCTTATTAATCTTTTTACCTGCTTAAAAGCGGGTAAATTCTTTTATTACTTTAACAATGCTCCAAATATTTTAAACTTTTTTTAGCAAGGACTTTGTAAAATATCGTTTAATTTTTACTAAGGATAAATTATTGAAAAATTTATTTATTGTTTTTGTTATTTTAGTTTTTTGTTTTATCGCTCAAATACTTTATATGGGAAATTTCAATGAAAAAATTTTTAATGAATTAAGTCAAAATAAAAACACTGATTATAAAATTACAAATCTTAAATTTGAAAAAGGTTTTTTACACTCAAAAGCAAGTTTTACACTAGAAGATACACATGATTTAAATCTTTCTTCTATAGTTTATTTTAATTTCAACAATAATTATTTTTCTGATTTTATTGCCAAAGGAAATTTAAGCAACCCCTTTGAACTTTTAAAAGAAAACTTAAAAGATGGAAAATTAGCTGATTTTATTATCCATTCTAAAAATAATAAGATTCAGTTATTAGCAAATTTTCAAGATATTAATTTAAGTAATGAAGGTGGAGATGCGATTTTAAATGGTGCTTTGATTGAAATTTTAATGAATAAAAACGCAAAAATTGAAAATCTTAATCTAAAAATAAATAAAGCCGAGTTTTCGCAATTTTATGAAAAGCTTTCCATAGATAATCTTAGCTACAAACAAACATTTGAGAATCCTATATCACCATATTATTTAGCACAACCAAAAGAAGGAATTGAAGAAATAAGTTTTGATTCTTTAATGTTAAATAATAACAAATTCGATTCTTTCTACACTAAAAATATATTTAAATTCAATGATGATAATAAAACTTTAAAAATTATTTTCAATGGTAAAATTAATAATATAAGTCTTGATTTTAGTTCTAAAATTTATCAAAATTTGGATTTAGACAAAATTCATTTTAATATTATTTTAGATAAGATAATTAAAGATTCTTTTAATCAATTTGATTTTAATTCCATTATTAAAAAAGGATTAAAATTAAAAACACAAAACCTAACCATGGAAAAAGATGGACAAAATATTGAAATTAAAATCAATGCAAGTGCTTTTAAAAAACACTATAAGGCTCAAATTCAAATTTTCACTCCTAAAGTACCAGATGAAATTTTTACTTGGGGGCAATTTTTTAGTGGATTAAATCAATATTTTATTGCCAATGAAAATGGTTTTATTATGAATTTAATTTATGATAATTTAGCCAAACCTGAACTAAAAATCAATGGCAATGAATTTTCAAATATAGATTTTAACTGATGAGTTTAGCATTAAATTTCCGTCCTAAAAATTTAGATGAAATCATAGGTCAAAACGAACTTGTAGCTGTCTTTAAAAAATTCATTTCAATGCAAAAACTTCCTCATAGCATTTTTTTTGGCGTTGCAGGTTCTGGAAAAACAAGTTTTGCTAGAGTCGTAGCAAAAGAATTTGGACTTGATTTTTATGAATTTGATGGAGGAAATTTTAAGCTTGAAGAATTAAGAAAAATCATAGAAAATTATAAAAATAGCCTTTATAAACCTTTGATTTTTATTGATGAAATCCATCGTTTAAGTAAAACTCAACAAGAAATGCTTTTAATTCCTATGGAAAATTATCGCTGTATAATTATCGGTGCAAGTACTGAAAATCCTTATTTTGTGTTAAGTTATGGTATCAGAAGTCGCTCCATGCTTTTTGAATTTAAAAATCTAAAAACAAATGATTTAGAACTTTTACTAAATCGCGTGCAAAAAGAAATAAATTTCACTTTAGAAAACAATGCAAAAGAATTTTTACTCAAAAGTGGCGATGCGAGATCAATGCTCAATTTGCTTGAATTTGCTTTAGTTTTAGATGAAAAAAATGTTACTTTAGAAAATTTAAAAAAACTAAGAAGCGGCGTAAATAGTGAAGGCGTAAGCTCCAAAGATACACATTATTTATTAGCAAGTGCTATGATAAAAAGTTTGCGTGGAAGTGATGTAAATGCTGCAATTTACTATCTTGCAAGATTAATTAATGGAGGAGAAAGTGCCGATTTTATTGCTAGGCGTTTGGTGATTTTTGCTAGCGAAGATATAGGAAATGCGGATCCTAATGCACTCAATTTAGCTGTTTCTACCCTAAATGCAGTAAAAAATATCGGCTATCCAGAAGCTAGGATTATGCTTTCTCAATGCGTGATCTATCTGGCAAGTGCCTTAAAATCAAATTCAAGCTACAAAGCCATAAACGAAGCCTTATATTATGTCAAAAACAATCCTTCGCTTGAAATTCCAAATTATTTAAATAATAATCATCCACAAAAGAAAGACTATCTCTATCCACACGATTTTGGTGGCTGGGTAAAACAAAATTATCTTAGCAAAGATTTGCAATTTTATGAAAGCAAGGGCATAGGTGAAGAAGCAAGATTATTAGAAAATTTAGATAAATTAAAAAATAAACAAGATTAAACTATTCTCCAAAAATGGAGAATAGATTTTAATGAAAACTTAAATAAGGCATAATAAATTCCACCCAAGGAACACCTATAAAAAGATAAATGACCATATAAATTGCGGCAAAGATTCCTCCTAATAAGAAAAATTGAGGTCCTTTGATATAATTACTTCCAAACCATAAAGGAGAACATCCTGTTCCATAAGGAGTAATCACCCCCATAAAGCCCATAGGCAAAACAAGAGTAAGCATAATCAAAGCGGGATTAGCCCCTTCAATAGAACTCGCCAAAGAAACAAAAATCGCAATTATAGCTGTAACATAAGCTGTCCCTGAAGCAAAAAAATATCTAAGCCAAGAAAAAAGCATTAAAAGTAAAATCATCGCTACAAAAGGAGTAAATCCTGTAAGCTTACTCCCTAAAGCATGGGCTAAAAAGTCTAAAAATCCTACATTTTTAAGCCCGCCTGCCATAGTAACAAGAGTAGCAAACCATACAAGAGTGTTCCAAGCAGGCTTATTGGCTAAAAAATCCTGCCAAGTAATAACTTTACAAGCTATCATTAAAATAATCATAATTAAAGCCGTGGTAGTAGCATTAATTTTAAAAAAACTAGCCCCAACCCAAAGGATAAGCCCTACAAGAGCTATAACAAGCATAAAAATTTGAGCCGATGGCATTTTACCAAGTGCTTTATATTTCTCTTCCGCCCAAAGAGCTATTTCCTTAGAACCTCTAATTTCTGGCGGATAAATAAAATATCCCAACAAAGGAGTGATTACAAAAAGTATGAGTCCGACAGGCAAAAAAGCCAAAAACCAACTAAGCCAATCAACCACTTCAACCCCATTTTGATTTATAAGGGATAAGGCAAGCGGATTAGGAGCTTGTCCTGTTAAAAAAATAGAACTTGAAACACAACAACTTGCTAAGCCTATCCAAATAAGATAAGCACCTATTTTTCTTGGATTCTTATCTGCAAAACTTTCAAACATCGGAGCGATAGAATTTACAATAGGATAAACAGTTCCACCACTTCTTGCGGCATTGCTAGGAATAAAAGGAGCTAAAATAAGATCAACTATAGCAATAGCATAACCTAAACCAAGAGTTGATTTTCCAAGTTTTGAAACAAGATAAAGAGCTATTCTTTCCCCTAAACCGGTTTTAGAAAATCCAAGCCCTATCGTAAAAGCTGCGAAAATAAGCCATACAACAGAGTCCGAAAATCCTGCTAAACCCCATTTTATCGTAACGCTATCTTTGATTATTGTATCAATATTCCCTGAACCCACAGGTCCAACCTTAAACAAAACAGCTATAGTTACCGCAATAACTCCGATCAAAGCTGGTGCAATAGGTTCTAAAATAAGTCCCACAATCAAACCTGCAAAAATACTCAAATAAAGCCAAGCATTCAAGCTAAGTCCTTCAGGCGTTGGAATAATGTATATAATAAAAGCAAACACAATAGGTGCTAAAAGCTTGATATAAAACATCATTTCTCCTTTGTTAATAATTTATTTATTATAAATTATTCTAGCACTTTTTATTTTAATAGAAATTTATAATATGCTATTTTTGAAAAATAATCTTAGCCAAGATTAAAAAAATAAATGATAAAATTTAATTTTTTATTCAAGGAAATCGATGACAAACATAGGAATTTATGGCGCTAATGGGCGTATGGGAAGACAAATTGAAGAATGTTTAAAAAATGAAAATGAAGCAAAAGTGGCTATGCTTTTTGATAAAGGTGGAAATTTAGAAGAACTTTTTGAAAAAAGCGATGTGATTATTGATTTTTCATCTTCAAATGGCACACATGAACTTTTAAATTACGCAAGAACAATGCCAAAACCTTTAGTGATTGGTACAACAGGACTTGATGAAAAAACTTTAAATTTAATGCAAAGTGCTAGCGAAGTTATGCCTATTTTTTATGCAACCAATATGTCTTTAGGGGTTGCAGTTTTAAATCATCTTGCAAGTAAAGCAAGTGCTATGCTTAAAAATTTTGATATAGAAATTTTAGAAATGCACCACCGCCACAAAAAAGACGCTCCAAGTGGCACAGCAATGACTTTGGCTTCTAATGTTGCAAAAGCTAGAAATTTGGATTTAGAAAAAGTAAGAATAAGCGGAAGAAATGGCATTATAGGAGAAAGAAAAAAAGATGAAATTGCAGTGATGAGTTTAAGGGGTGGCGATATAGTCGGACGCCATACTATAGGCTTTTATGAAGATGGTGAGTTTTTAGAATTAAATCACACTGCAACTTCAAGAGCAACTTTTGCCAAAGGTGCAATAAAAATTGCGATTTGGCTTAAAAAGCAAGATGCAAAATTATACTCAATTAATGATTTTTTAGGAATTTAAATGTGTGCAGTCGTAGGAATTATTAATTCAAAAAATGCAAGTACTTATGCGTATTACGCTCTTTTTGCTATGCAACACCGCGGACAAGAAGCAAGCGGAATCAGTGTAAGCAATGGTCAAAATATCAAAACCATAAAAGCCAAAGGCGAAGTGAGTCAAATTTTCAATCCTAATAATTTAAAAACTCTTGAAGGCGAAATTGCTATAGGACATAACCGCTATTCCACAGCAGGAAATTCGAGCTTAAATGACGCACAACCTGTAGCCGCAAATTGCGTTTTAGGCGATATTGCTTTAGTGCATAATGGAAATTTAGTTAATAAAGAAGAAATAAGAAAAAAGCTCATTCAAGATGGAGCGATTTTTCAAACCAATATGGATACAGAAAATGTTATCCATTTAATCGCAAGAAGTAAAAAAGAAAGCTTAAAAGATAGATTTATCGAAAGTTTGAAAGAAAGTATAGGAGCGTATTGTTTTATCTTGGCAAGCAAAGATAAACTTTATGTCGCAAGAGATCCTTATGGAGTGCGTCCTTTATCCTTGGGGCGTTTAAAAGATGGTGGTTATATAATCGCAAGTGAAACTTGTGCTTTTGATCTTATTGAAGCTGAATTTATACGCGATGTAAAACCTGGAGAAATGCTTATTTTCACACAAGGAAATGATCAATTTGAAAGCATAGAACTTTTTAAACAAGAGCCTCGAATTTGTGCTTTTGAATACATTTATTTTGCCAGACCTGATAGTATAATAGAAGGAAAAAGCGTTTATGAAACACGCAAAAAAATGGGCGAAGCTTTAGCTAAAAAATTCACACATAAGGCTGATTTTGTCGTGCCTGTGCCAGATAGTGGAGTGAGCGCTGCGATTGGCTTTTCACAATATTTAAAAATCCCACTCGAAATGGCAATAGTTAGAAATCATTATGTAGGTAGGACTTTCATTGAACCCACTCAAGAACTTAGAAATTTAAAAGTAAAATTAAAGCTTAATCCTATGCACAAAGTTTTAAAGGGCAAGGAAATTGTCGTTGTGGATGACAGCTTGGTGCGTGGAACAACTTCTAAAAAGATCATATCCTTGCTTCGTGCTGCAGGTGCGAGTAAAATTCATCTAGCCATAGCTTGTCCTGAAATCAAATTTCCTGATACTTATGGTATTGATACGCCTACTTTTGAAGAACTTATCAGTGCTAATAAAAACACTGAAGAAGTGCGTGAATATGTTGAAGCTGATACGCTTAATTTTTTAAGTATTGAAGAACTTATACAAAGCATAGGAGATGAAAGAAAATATTCTTTAATCAGTTTTGATGGAGATTATTTTATTAAATAAAACAAAATATTTAATAAAAATTAAAAAAATACATATTTTTAGTCCTTTTTTCTATATTTTATGATAGAATGATTTTTTACTTTAAAATTCATTTTTAAATAGGGAGGTAGCTAAAAATGAAAGAAAATTCTCACAAATCAGCAAGCGTATCCACAAGACTTACTTTGTGGATTGGACTTTTAGTTATATTGGTTTTAGCAATTACAAGTGCAAT
>NZ_NFNY01000047.1 GCF_002179165.1 Campylobacter jejuni | reverse complement strand
AGCAAGCAGTGAAAGTATAAATTCTTTTGCTGATTCTATAATGGATAGACTTAATAATCTTATAAGGCAGACTAGGGTTTAGGAAGTAAATAAAAAGAAATTAATATCGCTTAATTGCGATATTAAAATCCAAAATGATCTATTTCAAAGTTTAAAGGTTTGGGTAGATTGAGTTTATAACTGATTTTTTCATTTTTTCTCTTTACTAATATCAAAATAAGATAAAATTTGTATAATTTATAAAAATTTAACAAGGAGAGAAAATGAAAAAAATATTTTATTTTTTGAGTTTATTTTTTGCCCTAAATTTAATGGCAAAAGATTTAGTCGTTGGTATGGAGCTTGGTTATCCGCCTTTTGAAATGAGTGATAAAGACGGAAAAGCAAGTGGAATTAGTGTAGATTTTTTAGAAGCTTTTGCTAAAAAAAATGACTACAAACTTGTAGTTAAAAACATCTCTTGGGATGGGCTTATACCTGCTTTAAAAACTGGCAAAGTTGATCTTATCATGTCTTCTATGACTATTACAGATGAACGCGAAAAAGCTGTTGATTTTAGCATACCTTACGCACAAGCAAATTTGGCAATTTTAACGCCTTTAAACTCAAATATTCAAAGCATTAAAGACTTAGATCAAAAGGGTAAAATTCTAGCCTTAAAACGCGGATCTACTGGACATTTATATGCGAGTAAAAATCTTAAAAACGCCACGATACACTTATTTGACAAAGAAAATGCAGCGATTTTAGAAGTCATACAAGGTAAAGCAGATGGATTTTTTTACGATCAGCTTACCATTTATAGAACTTGGCAAAAGCATCAAGACACAACAAGAGCGATTTTGGCACCTTTTCAAGAAAAGCCTGAATTCTGGGGCATAGCTGTGCAAAAAGGAAATACAGAACTTAAAAATAAACTTGATGATTTTATCACACAAAGTAAAAAAGATGGACTTTTTGATAATTTAGGAGAAAAATATCTTAAAGATGTAAAAGATACTTTCAAAGAGAAGAAATTGCAATTTTTCTTTTAAGCAAAAAAAGGCTTTTTAGGCCTTTTTTAAGTTACAAAACTTTCCACTAATCTTTGGATAAGTAAATTCCACCCATCAACTAGCACAAAAATAAGAAGTTTAAAAGGCAAGGAAATCATTACAGGTGGTAGCATCATCATACCCATAGCCATCAAAACCGAACTTACAACCATATCTATAACCAAAAATGGTAGATAAATTAAAAAACCTATTTCAAAAGCGGTTTTAAGTTCTGAAATCATAAAAGCAGGAACTAAAACAGTAAGCGGAACATCATCAATAGTTTTAGGATTGGGTAAATTTCGTATGCGATAAAAAAGGGCTAAATCTTTTTCTCGTGTGTTTTTTAGCATAAAATCTTTGAAAGGTTTTACCCCCCTTGCAAAGGCTTCTTCGTAGCCAATTTGCTCCGCTAAATAAGGTTTTATTCCCTCATTATAAGATTTTGTTGCTACTGGTTCCATAATAAAAAAGGTTAAAATCAAAGCTAGGGTTACTAAAATAGTATTTGGTGGCATACTTTGAGTTCCCATTGCTTGACGCAAAAATGAGAAAACCACAATTAAGCGCAAAAAAGAAGTCATAACAAAAACTATACTTGGTGCAAGTGCAAGTATAGTTAAAACTATAACTATATTTAAAGTAGTAACAAGTTGATTAGGAGTATCTGGAGCACTAAGACTTAAATTCACCGTTGGAATTGTCGCTTCTGCTGCAAAAAGAGTACTAAAAAAAGTACTAAAAAACAAAAGTATTAAAATTTTTTTCAAAATTAAACCTTGAATCAAAAAATGAAACTTAATTTTAACTTTTACTCACTAAAAAAGAGTTTAACTTGGCTTTAAATTAGACAAAAATTTAACTTTAAGATGATAAAATAAAGCTAAATTATCTACATAAAGGCTTTTTATAATGAAAACTTCCATTTTGATTTTAGCAGCAGGGCTTGGCACTAGAATGAAGTCTGAAAAACCAAAGGTTTTGCAAGAACTTTGTCAAAAAAGTATGATTTTGCATATTTTAGAGAAAGCTTTTTTAATCAGCGATGATGTAAACGTGGTTTTATCACACCAAAAAGAACGCGTAGAAAAAGAAATTTTAGAGCATTTTCCTAAAACTAAGATTTTAGAGCAAGATTTGATTAATTTTCCAGGCACAGCGGGAGCTTTAAAAAATTTCAACGCTAAAAATGAAAGGGTTTTGATTCTTTGTGGCGATATGCCTTTAGTGGAAAATGGAAGTTTGCAAAATTTACTCAAAAGCGATGGGGATTTAAATTTAGCCGTTTTTAAAGCCAAAGACGCAAAAAGCTATGGCAGAGTGATCATAAAAAATGAGGAAGTGGAAAAAATCGTTGAATTTAAAGATGCAAACGAAGAAGAAAAAAAAGTAGATGTTTGCAATGCTGGTGTATATGTGTTTAGCTCACAACTTTTAAAAGAAATTTTACCTTTGATTGACAATAAAAATGCTGCGAAAGAGTATTATTTAACCGATGCCATTTCTTTAGCAAAAAAACAAGGTGCAAAAATCAAAGCGGTTTTTGTAGATGAAGATGAATTTATGGGGATAAATGACAAATTTGAGCTAAGTATAGCAGAAAATTTAATGCAAGAAAAAATCAAAAAACATTGGATGAAGCAAGGTGTGATTTTTCATTTACCGCAAAGTACTTATATAGGTTTGAATGTGGAATTTAGTGGCGAATGCGAAGTGTATGAAAATGTGCGTATAGAGGGCAAAAGTAAAATCATTAATTCTATTATAAAAAGTTCAAGCGTGATTGAAAATAGTATAGTGGAAAATTCAGATATAGGTCCAATGGCACATTTAAGACCAAATTGCGAGATAAAAGACACGCATATAGGAAATTTCGTAGAATGCAAAAATGCTAAATTAAACGCAGTAAAAGCAGGGCATTTGAGTTATTTAGGTGATTGTGAGATAGATAGTGGGACCAATATAGGTTGTGGCACCATAACTTGCAATTATGATGGAGTAAAAAAACACAAAACCATCATAGGGAAAAATGTTTTTGTAGGTTCTGATACGCAATTTATCGCTCCTGTAAAAATTGAAGATGATGTGATAATCGCCGCTGGAAGCTCGGTAGATTGCAATGTAAAAAGTGGTGTGCTTTTTATCAATCGTGCAGAAAAAAAACTCATTAAAGATTATTTTTATAAGAAATTTCAAAAATGAAAAAAACCATACTTTTAGCAATTAGCGGTAGTATAGCATTTTATAAGGCTTATGAGCTTATTTCTTTGTTTAAAAAAGAAGGCTTTAGAGTAAAAGTTTTACTTTCAAATGGGCTTTTAAAATTTGCTTCTAAAATGAGTTTTGAAGCTTTAGCTGATGAAGTTTTGTGCGAAGAAAATGAAAGCTGGAAAAACTCTAACAATCACATTACTTTTAGTAAAGATGTAGATTTAATCCTTTTTGCACCCGCAAGTGTAAATTCTATCAACAAACTAGCCCATGGTATAACGGATAATCTTTTTATCCAAACTTTAATTGCTGCAAATAAGCCACTCATCATTGCCCCAGCTGCAAATACTAATATGTATAATCATTTTAGCACTCAACATTCGCTAAATTTACTTAAAAATAATCAAGCTTTAATCATTGATCCTATTTGCAAAATTCTAGCTTGCAAAGATGAAGGTATAGGAGCTTTAGCGGAAATTAAAGATATTTTTAATATCGCCAAAAGAGAGCTTTTAAAAGAAGATTTTTGGTGTAAAAAAAGCGTTTTGATCACGGGTGGTGGCACGAAAGAAAAAATCGATGATGTGCGTTGTGTGAGTAATTTTTCTAGTGGAAAAATGGCAAAGGCTATTGCAGATGCTTTTTATTTTTTGGGTGCGAAAGTGACACTTTTAAGCTCGACTCATTTTGATGTGCCTTATGAAATTTTGCATTTTGAAAGTTCTCTTGATTTAAAAGCTTTGATCAATCAAAATTCAGATAAAGACTATTTGATTATGGCGGCTGCGGTGAGTGATTTTTTACCTGAGTTTAAAAAAGGTAAAATCAAAAAAAATGAGCATTTAGATGGTTTAAATTTGCATTTAAGTTTAAATGAAGATTTGCTTAAAAATTGTGAATTTAAAGGCAAAAAAATAGGATTTAAAATGGAATTTGATCCTGAAAATGCCTTTGAAAATGCTAAAAAAGCTTTAAGTGAAAAAAATCTTGATATGGTTTGTCTTAATATTTTAGATGAAAGAAATCATTTTGGTAGCAACTTAAATGAAATTCATTTTATCACTGCTGGTGAAAATGAAAAAAGTGGCTTAAAAAGCAAGAAAGAATTGGGTTTTTTACTCGCTAAAAGGTGTGAAAAATTATGAATAAAATCAATTCTACTTTACCTATACAAATGAAAGTTTTAGCAAAATCAGGTTATGCACATTATACGCTTTTGCTTAATCATAAAAAAATTCAAACCAAAAGTATGATAGAATTAGAAATTGGAGCAGAATATTTAGCAGAGCTTTATATGGAAAAAGGTGGCGCTATTGCTTTTAAGCATCTTTCTAAAAGACCTGATTTTGCACTTTTTGACGAGGGACTTCCTTTAGTGGTTGAAATTTTAGAAGGTAAAATTGATTATAAAAAATTTCTTATTACAAGTCTTTTAGAATGCAAAGATAGAGATAAATATCAAATTTTAAAAGAAATGCTTTTTGCAAGTTTTGAAAATATTTATCATATTCCTTTTGTGTTTGAAAATAAGCCTTGTTTATTTCAGATGAAAAAAAGAGCTAAATTTTTAGAAATTTATCTTTATTTTAGTGTTTTTGGGGCTTTAAAAATTTTCATTGATGAAGGTGGAATTTCGCTATTTACACCTTTTTTAAAAGTGCAAAAATTTCTTAATGAGCATTTACAAATTAATGTTTTACAAGATAAAAATATACAGCCTTTATTTGTATTTAAAAAGTTATTTAATTTTAAAGGATAAGAATGAATGATTTAAAGCATCTTGCAGTTGTAATGGATGGCAATAGGCGTTGGGCTAAAGCTAAAGGATTTCTAGCTAAACTCGGATACTCTCAAGGGGTCAAAACTATGCAAAAGCTTATGGAGGCTTGTGTAGAAGAAGGGGTTTCAAATTTAAGTCTTTTTGCTTTTAGCACTGAAAATTGGAATAGACCGCAAGATGAAATTGATTTTATTTTTGAGCTTTTAGATCGTTGTTTAGATGAAGCTTTAAAAGAATTTGAAAAAAATAATGTGCGTTTAAGGGCCATTGGAGATTTATCAAGGCTTAATACTCATTTACAAGAAAAAATAGCTCTTGTGGAAGAAAAAACCAAACATTGCAATGTACTTTGTGTCAATTTGGCTATAAGCTATGGCGCAAAAGATGAAATTGTGCGTTCTGTTAAACGCTTGATAGAAAAAGGCTTAGAAATCAATGAAGAAAATATCAGTGCGAATTTGGATTTGCCTTTGGATGTTGATTTAATGCTTCGTGTGGGAAATGCCAAAAGGCTTTCAAATTTTTTACTTTGGCAATGTGCTTATGCTGAAATTTATTTTAGTGAGACTTTATTTCCTTCTCTTACAAAGAGAGAATTTAAAAAAATTATAAAAGAATTTAGAAAAAGAGAGAGAACTTTTGGGAGATAATTTTTTATTGCTTGACCACTCTTTGTTATGGTTGGTTTTTATGGTAATACTAGGAGCGTCGTTAGGATCTTTTTGCATGAGTATAACTACGCGTTTTTGCAATAAAAAATCTCTTTTTACAATGAGATCTTATTGTTTTTCTTGTGGAAATAAGCTTAAAATTTTAGAGCTTATTCCAATTTTTTCTTACCTTTTTCTAAAGACCAAATGTAAAACTTGCAAAGCTACTATCCCTTTTCATAATTTTTTAGCAGAAATTTCAGGCATATTTTTTATTTTTATAGCTTATTATTTGAGTCAAAATTTTTTAAATTTTATGCTTTGGATTGTGCTTTTATTTAATTTTTTTATTCTTTCCTATATAGATTTTAAATTTAAAGCTGTGCCTCAAATTTTACTTTGGATTAATTTTTTTGTATGTTTAATTTTGGCGTTTAATAATGAAGAAATTTTTTATTTTTTAATATTTGAAGAATTTAAAAACGGCTTTTTATCTCAAGCTTTCATTTTTGCAGGATTTTTGTTTTTGCTTAAAAATCTTATAGCTTTTGCAAAAAATTTTAAAACAAGAAAAATACAAGAAAATTTAGGAGACGCTGATATTATCATACTTTCAGGTATGGCTGGAATTTTTGGTTTTAAAATCACTTTTATGATTTTGTTTATTGCAAGTTTATTATCTTTGCCTTTTTTTATTTATAAAAAAGAAATCCACTTAGCATTTTTGCCTTTTATTAATGTTGCTTTTGTGGGATATTTAATTTATTTGATTTTTGGGATTTGATTATGAAATTAGCTTTAAGATATGTTTTAAATCAATTTTTAAGTACTAATTTATCAATTTTCTTTGTGCTTTTTGCCATAGTTTCTATGGTTTTTTTTATTCAACTTGCCAAGCTAACTTCCAGTATAGAAATAAGCTTTTTGGATTTACTTAAATTATATGGCTTTATGTTGCCTAGAATTTTGATTTTCACTTTGCCTATTGCTTTTTTTATTGCACTCACTTTGGCTCTTTTTAGATTATCTAGGGAAAATGAAAGCATAGTATTATTTACTTTGGGTTTTTCTCCTAAAATTTTGGCACATTTTTTCTTGAAAATTGCCACCTTGCTTAGTGCGTTAATGCTAGTTGTGGCTTTAGTTATGATTCCTATAGTATTTGAATTGCAGGATAATTTTGTGAATTTTAAAAAAACTCAAGTTAAATTTAATTATAAAACAGGAGAATTCGGGCAAAGATTTTTAGATTGGATGATTTTTATAGAAAAACAAGATAATGATAAATATGAAAATATCATTATGTACCACCCCAAGCGTAAAGCAGAAGATAAGGAACAATTGATTATTGCAAAAGAAGCAATTGCTCAAAGAGGAGAAAATGGTTTCACTTTTAAGCTCTCTAAAGGCAAAATGTATAATTTTGAAAATAGTCAAACGCTTTTCATGGGTGAATTTGATAATCTTGCTGTAAATACACAATTTGATAATAATAATTTACAAACAAAAAAATTTTATGAATATTGGAATGATTTAAATTCAAATCCGCAGCGTGCAAAAGAATTTGTGATCTATACAACCATAGCACTTTTTCCACTTGCAAGTACTCTTTTTGCACTTTCTTTTGGTATAGTGACTTATCGTTATGAAAAAGGTTTTATCTATTTTGGTATGTTTGGAGTGATTGCAATTTATTTTGGACTTTTAAGCTCTTTTTCCGAATCTCCAATTTTGGCTTGCATTGGAATTTTTGCTTTAAGCTTTATTGCATCTATTATTTGTTTTAAAAAAATGATTTTGAGTCGTTACTGATGAAATTAAAAATTGTTTTTTCCTATGATGGATCTAAATTTTTAGGATCGGCCGCTCAACCACACAAGAAAAGCGTGCAAGATCACTTGCAAAACGCATTAGCACATTTAGGAATTTTTTCTCCTATTTTAATGGCTTCACGCACCGACAAGGGCGTGCATGCTAGTTTTGCAGTAGCTTGCGTGGAGTGTGGAGAACACTTTAAAGATTTAAATTATTTAAAAAAACAAATCAATAAATTTTCTCATCCTAATATACATATTAAAAATTTACAAATAAAATCTTCAAATTTTCAAGTGCGATACGATGTTAAAACTAGAGAATATCGCTATATCTTTCATCATGGAAATTATAATCCTTTTTTAGCTTCTTATGTTTATTTTTATCCCAAATTTGATATTTTAAAAGCAAATTTGATTTTACAGCATTTTGTAGGTGCTAAGGATTTTAAATTCTTTTGTAAAAGTGGTACAGACAACAAAACAACTATTAGAGAAATGTTTTCAGCCAAAGCTTATGCTTATAAAAATTTAAGTATTTTTCATTTTAAAGCTAATGGTTTTTTAAGAGGGCAAATAAGATTAATGGTGGCAAGCGTTTTAAAGGTTTTGGAAAATAAAATAAGTTTGGAGGAATTAAAAGAACAAATCGAAGCTAAAAAACAATACAATCATTTTCTAGCTCCCCCAAATGGGCTTTATCTTAGTAAAATTTCTTATTAAAAAGTCTCATAAAAATCAAAACCTTTATCTTGTAAAATTTTTCTTACTTCTTCTTGGTGCTCCTTACCTTTGGTTTCTAAAGTGATAGAAATCATCGCATCGCCATAATCAAGTTTAGTTGAAAATCTATCATAATCAATTTTGACTATATTAGCATTTGCAGCTTTTAGGCTATCTGTAAGACTTAATAAAGCTCCCGGTTTGTCGATTAAGGTGACATTAATTTGCATTTTGCGATGTGCTTTAAAAAGTCCTTTTTCTATAATAATATTAAGCATTTGCACATCAATATTCCCACCGCTTAAAACAACACCGATTTTCTTAGAATTCTTTATATCTGCTTTTTGATGAAGTAAAGCAGCTACGCTTGCAGCTCCAGCACCTTCTACTATGATCTTATGCTTTTCAAGCAAAAATAATACTGCATTAGCAATTTCTTCATCATCAACTTGAACAAAATCATCAACGCATTTTAAAATAATATCTAAATTAATAGGATTTGCATCACGCACAGCGATCCCGTCGGCTATAGTACGAACGCTTTTGGCATTTTTAACCTTTTTTGCCTTGAAACTATCATACATTGCGGGAGCACCTTTTGCGCCCACAGCAATGATTTTTATATTTGGATTAATTTGTTTTGCAGCACTTGCTATACCGCTAATTAATCCACCACCACCTACTGGAGCTATAATAGCATCAAGATCACTTACATCATCAAGCATCTCAAGCATCAGCGTGCCTTGTCCTGCCATTACAAGTTCATCTTCAAAAGGATGAATAAAACTAAGCCCATTCTCTTTAGCATAGTTAGTTGCAAAAGCATGTGCTTCATCGAAATTATCGCCCTTCAATATTACTTGTGCTCCTAGAGCTTTGGTGGCGAAAACTTTTAAAAGTGGGGTAAATTCAGGCATTACAATAACGGCTTTTATGCCAAATTTCCTAGCACTAATTGCTACTCCTTGTGCGTGATTTCCTGCGCTTGCAGCAACAACTCCATTTTTTTGTGCTTCTTTGTTTAAATTAGCAATTTTATTATATGCACCACGAATTTTATAAGCCCCTGTGATTTGTAAATTTTCATTTTTTAAATACACCTTAGCACCGCAAAGTTCGCTTAAAAATGAAGAATGCGTAAAAGGTGTTTTGCTAACAAAATCAGCAATTTTTTGTTTGGCTTGATAAATTTTATTAAGTTCTAACATTTATTTTTCCTATCTCGATAAAGTGGCAATTCACGCATTACGCATTTATCTTGTATATAATTAATTTTTAATTTTTCACATTCTTTTTGGACTTCATTATTGCAAATTCCAAGTTGTAACCAAAAATTTTTAATCCCTTTTTTCACAATGTTTGAGAGTAAAGAAGAAGCAAATTCGCCTTTGCGAAACATTAAAACAAGATCAATTTTTTCTTCAATTTCGTCTAAATTTCTATACACTTTTTCACTCAAAATTTCATCAAATTTAGGATAAATCGGATAAATTTTATAATGATTTTCTTGTAAAAATTGCCCAACCATAAAAGAAGCTTTATTTTTATCCGCACTAAGTCCTACTATGGCAATGGTTTTTGTATTATCAAATATTTTATCTATAATTGCATTTTCATTCACTTAAAGCCCTTTAAATTTGGAAATTTAATCATAATCTTATTTTGCTTAAAAATAGATTTTTATTTAATAATGTATTTAAATAAAATTAACCAAAGTGAATTTTTATAAAATAAAAAATAGCTATAATTATATAAAAGGAGAACAGATGACACAACTTTACCCTTATATTTTAATTCTACATTTATTTTGCGCGATTTTTTTCATAGGATATTTATTTGTTGATGTTTTTATTTTGGCTGTAATTAAGAAAATAAATCAAGATTTTGATAAAAATCTTTTTAATTCTGGCGGTGTAAAAATTATGCCTTTTATAGTGCTTTTACTATTTTTAAGTGGTGGAGCAATGGCTTCTTTTCATTTAAATCCTTTAAATTTGCTTTTTTTAATAAAAATGATTCTTGCTTTTGGTATTTTATTTTTAGTTATATTTTCTTTATTTTTTCATTTTATTTTAAAAAAGAAAAATCCTTTGGTAAATTTTATCCATCCTTTTGTTTTTATTCTTTGTGTTTTGATTGTGATTTTAGCAAAATTAATGAATTATTATTTTTTGTAATTTTCCTAAACCCTAGTCTGTCCTATAAGATTATTGAGTCTATCCATTATAGAATTAACATAAGAGTCTATACTTTGGTTACTTGCTTTCCAACCATTAGCTTTTGCTTGATTAAACTGATTATCAAACCAAGCTCCACCATAACCTATGTTTGTATTTTGCCATTTAATTCCTTTTTCCATTGCATATATACTTGCATCAAGCAACCATCTTGTGCATAGCCTTTTAACAAACTTGCAAAATCTACTTTGCCTGTCATAATATCATCTAAGGAAGTTAATGATTCATCAAAGCTTTCTTTGATCATAGCTTCAGCATAAGACTTAGCTATAGGATTTAATGTTGCACTACCTTCTCTTGACGATACACCCGTTGATTTTAAAAAACTCATAAATAAAGCTTCTTTAGAATAACTTCCATCTTCATTTTGTGGATAAACTGACATATCAGGATTAAATTGCCAATCTTCACCTTTAGAAACATTTTTGATTTCTTCTAAGGATAGACCTAAAGTCTCAGATGATAATCCCTTGATCATACATCCTGAATCAAACCAAATTTCATTAGCTTCTTTTGCTTGTTCAGGGGTTTGATAAACATTTGAAATTAAAGAATTTGAGAAATCTCTTAAGTGGGTGATATTCATTCTATTGCTTGGGTCATTAAAGTCCATTGATTGCGTTCCACTTACACCATAACCACTAGGCATAGAATTTATATCTGCTTCAGTGAAACTTGTTTTATCAGTATCGTTAAAAGTATGATTAATAATTTGATTAAATTGATTATAATATTGCTTTATGGTTTCAGCCATATCTATGTTTGTATAATATTTATCTATACCTAAATATTTTTTTATATTTGAAGTATAAGAGTTATTTTCAGCCTTTCTCTCTATCTCATCCAAAGTAGATTTATGTATTTTAAAATCTTCAGGTAATCCTGCGGCTTTGTTAAAATCACTCCCCA
>NZ_NFNY01000118.1 GCF_002179165.1 Campylobacter jejuni | reverse complement strand
TTTGCAAAGCCATTAAGGCTTTGCAAGGAGAATTCCGTTTTATAATAATTAGAATTGATATTTAAGACCAATATTTCCGCTTAAATAAGTTTCGCTTTCATCATTTACTTTTCCACTTAAAAGATGTTTAACACCTGCTGAAAAAGTGAAAGCCCATTGATCTTTTATATTAACATCCCCACCCACTATAAATGAGCCATAAGTTTTTTTCTTATCACTTCCATTGATAGTAAATGAAGTAGGGCTTCCTAAGAATCTAGCTGTGTAATCATCTCCAGAAGTGATGATGTATTGTTCGATTTTTGGCATAGCATAGATATAGCTTTCTTTAGAAAGGTATTTTCTAAACTCAGCCCCAGCTTCTATACTAGCATCAAAGCTAGATTGTGATTGTACATGTTGAGCGTATGCACCATTTTCATTGTAATCAGGTGTGTAAGAATAATAAAGATTAAGTCCTGCTAAAGGCTTGATATAAAAATCACTTCCCATATCAAATACATAACCATAGCTTCCACTAGCACCTAAGAATTTTCTAGTAAAATCAGATGAGTTTGTTGTTCCAGCTATAAATCTATCTTGATCAGTCCAGCCAAATTGTGCATAACCTTTAAAATCTAATTCACTATTACCATAAAGTGTTCTTGCGTATAAACCAAGTTGTAAATTATCACTTTCTTGATTGACTAAATTAGTTTTGATCTTTGAGTCAGCATAAGTTAAATAAGCACCAAGAATAGTGTCTTCACCCACTAAGCGATCATATCCTACGCTTACACCATATAAAGCACCGCTTTTACTATCGATGATGTTTGCACCACCAATTATATTTGCCCATACATTATTATCATAGCTTCTTGCACCATAGGCAAAAGCACTATCACTAGCAATTCCATTTCCTGCAGCAAATTTCTCTCCTATACCCATAGTAGAATAAGGATTGCTAAATTTAGCTAAACGATTTGAAATCGCCATATCATTTGACATATTAATAGCACCAATTGGAGCATTTAGGGCTGAATTTCCAGCATTAGATTGTGCTGCTTTTTCAATGTCATTGATAACCCTACCATCACTAAAGATATAATCAGCTGTTCCAGCTATTTTACCACCAACATTTGAAGTAGCTAAAGAAGCAAAGATTTGACCTTTTTGTCCAGCTGTGATGTTGAAGTTAGGATCTGTAATTTTTTTATCTAAATTAGCTGTTTTATTTTTAACATCTTCGATGAGTTTGTTATACTCTGCTAAACGATTATTAAGTTCGCTTAGAGTTTTTTTGTCATTATTGAGTTTTTCAACAGCCATATCGTAAGCTTTTTGAGCTGTTTCAATTTTTTGACTATCATTGCCTTTTTTAGCTTCCTCAAGAGCAGTTTTAGCAGTATCTACTGCTGTTTGAGACATAGCGATAGTTCCGGTATCTTTTTTATTGTATGTATCAATTGCAGTTTTTACCGCATCTCTATTGTCTTTAAAAGTCCCACTTTCAGTTTTGGTATTGCTATCGTATTTGTAAAGTTTTTCTAAAGCTGTTTTTT
>NZ_NFNY01000133.1 GCF_002179165.1 Campylobacter jejuni | reverse complement strand
CAGGAATTGCTTATGATAAAAGTAAAAGTTTTGAAATGATGGAATATTTTGAAAGTTTAGGACTTAAAGCCAATGAAGTGTGCTTTGGACACAATGCACTCAGTAGGTATATTGATAGAGATGGAAAAAATAAAGAAGTGATAGAGTATTTTTTTAAAAAAGGATGCACATTTGAAATTTATAATGAAGAAAATGGTGACACTCCTTTGCATGAATGGATATTGCTAAATCATGCAAATTATTTAGAAGAAGCTTTAAAATTAGGAGCAAATCCTAATATGAGAGCCATTAAAACAGAAAGTGAATTTAGCTTTAGTGGTGCAGGAGAAACCCTTTTACATCAAGCTGCAGAATCTGATGAGAAACCTATAGGAGCTTGCGTGGAAGTGCTAATTAAATATGGAGCTGATGTGAATGCGGCTAATTGTTGTATAAACAAGATTGAAGATGGGAAAATTATCTATTATAAACCCGCTACCCCATTAGACAATGCCAACACCTATGATATAAGTAAAAACATAAAAATCCTAAAAAAAGCAGGAGCTAAGACTTGGGAAGAATTGGTTGAAGAATACAATATCGATACAAGCTTAGAAAGAATAGAACAAATTAAAATGTATGAAGAAAGAAGAAAGGATAAAAAAGGAAATCAAAAAGATTAATTTGCATTTTGTAAAATATAACAAAATATTACAAGGATAAAATATGGAAAATAATGAAGCAAACAATAAAAAGATCGATTTTAGTATAGATTTTGAAAAAGATGTAGTTTCGGCTTTGCAAGAGTTACAAGAAGCTTTCTATATTAGATATCAAATTTAAATTCTCAAAAAAATGTATAATTACAAAAAACTCCAAGGTTAAACAATGATTAAAGTTAATATCTCTGGAATTGGAACTGCACTAGGAGAAAATATTACAAATGCTAAAATAGAAAAAGATTTTAATCTTGAATCAGGAATTATAGAAAAAACAACCAAACTTCAAACAAGATATTTTTTTAAACAAAATGAGGATTTAGAACCCCATATACTCAAAGCCATAAACCAAGCTTTGCAAGTTGCCAAACTAAACCTTAATGATATTTCATGCATTATTTGTGCTAGTGCTATTAACCGAGTAGCAATCCCTTACAATGCAGCCTATATCCATAAAATTTTAAACGCAAATCCTATTATACAAACTTTTGATATTAATATGACTTGTCTTTCTATGTTGCGTGCTTTTGATATAGGCGCTAGACTTTTAGATATACATAAACATATTTTACTTGTAAGCATAGACATAGCTTCTTTAGGACTTGATTGGGAAAAAGTCCATACCGCTGGAATTTTCGGAGATGGTATTAGTGCAATGATTATCTCACAAAGTGAAACTGGAGGAATAATTTTTTCAGATTTTCAAACGCACTCTTGTGGTTATGATTTGTGCCAAATTAAAGCAGGAGGCTATCTTTATCCACCTCAACACACAAAAGACTATCAAAAACTTGGGTTTTTTGAGATGAAAGGCAAAGAACTTTTTAAACTTACTATGCAAGTATTACCAAAATTTATCACCCAAAGTCTTGAAAAAGCAAAAATAAATATCAATGAAATTTCCTATATTATCCCACATCAAGCAAGTTTTTCCTCTCTAGCTCATGCGACAAAAATGCTAAAAATCAATCCTGAAAAAATTATTAATATCTTTCAGAATCATGGTAACCAAATTGCCTCCTCTATTCCTTTTGCACTTAAAGAACTTTTTAATAAAAATGTTTTAAAAAGTAAGGATAAAATTATGCTAATTGGCACTTCTGCGGGTCTAGGACTTGGCTTAATTATATGGGAAAAGCCATGAAAATTATCATTACAGGTGCAACAGGGGGGCTTGGAAGAAGTCTTTTGGATTATTTAAAAGATAAAAATAATATTCAAACTATAAATTTAGGAAGAAATAAAGATATTGGTAAAAATATCCATTCTTTTAGATTTTGCGAATTAAGTGATGAAAAAAGTGTTATGGAGAGTTTTGAGAGTGCAGATTGCGTGGTGCATTGTGCCGCTTTAAGTTCTCCTTGGGGGGCATATAATGATTTTTATATCCACAATGTAAAAGCCACGCAAAATATTATCAAAGCTTGTAAATACTATAAAATCCCAAAGATTATTCTTATTTCAAGCTCTAGTGTGTATTTTGATTTTTGCGATCATTTTAATATTAAAGAAGATTTTATCCCAAAAAATTTTGTTAATTTTTATGCAAAAACCAAATTTCTAGCCGAACTTGAATGCTTAAACTCTTCTTTAAAGTGCATTATCTTGCGTCCTAGGGGAATATTTGGAGAATATGATAGTGTGCTTATTCCAAGGATTGCTCGTATTGCAAAAAAAGGTTTTTTACCACTAATAAAAAACAAAGAGATATTATGTGATGTGACTTATTCTCAAAATGTCGCACACGCTATATTTTTAGCTCTAAATGCTAATCTTAAAGAAAACAATATTTTTAATATTACCAATAATGAACCCTTAAATATAAAACAAATTTATGAAAAAATAGGGCTGATTTTAAATTTAGATATCAAATTTAAAGCGTTTTCTCTAAATACTTTAAGATTTTTTGCAACCTTAAGTGAGCTTAGCGCCAAGCTAAAATTATGCAAAGAGCCACTTCTTACTCATTATGCTTTAGGGCTTATAAGCTATTCTCAAACGCTAGACACAAACAAGGCAAAAGAGATTTTAGGCTATAAGCCTATTTACTCGATTGATGAAGGGTTAAAACGCTATGTCTTTAATTCTTGATATGAAAGTCTTTATCGCAGGGAGTTGTAAAAATCTTGAATGTTTAGCTTTTAAGGGCGGTGCGTTTAAAAAAGTAGATTTTCCTGCGCTTTGTGTATTTTTTAAAGTTTTACATAACAATCAAGAAATCAATATTTTATTTGATAGTGGCTATAGCGAACATTTTTTTAAAGCCACTACAAATTTTCCTGAAAAGCTTTATGCTTTAAGCACACCTGTTAGTCTTAACTCCACGCTAAAATCACAATTAAAATTACACAATATCACAAAAATTGATTTTATTTTTATTTCACATTTTCATGCTGATCATATAGGAGGTTTAAAAGACTTTGAAAAAGTATCTTTTATTGCTTCTAAAGAAGCTTATGAAAGTTTTATCCATAAAAATAAATGGAGCAATTTAAGACAAGGGGTTTTGCCAAATCTCTTACCAAAAGATTTTAAAGAAAGACTAATAGATATTAAAACTTTACAAAAAAGTGCATTCAATAAGGATTTTCAAGAAGCTTATTTATGGTTAGATTGCTTTTTTATTGTTCCACTTTTTGGGCATGCTTTAGGGCAATATGGATTATTTTTTACTTATAAAAATCAAGAAATTTTTCTCATAGCCGATTCTATTTGGGATTATAAAAGCTTAATGGATAATGCCCTACCTTCAAAACTTACACATTTTTTGCTTTCTGATACGCAAGAATTTTACCACACCATAAAATGCTTACAAAATATGCAACACTCTAACCCTAAAGTGCTTTTTGTACCAAGCCATTGTAAAACAAGTATAGAAAAATTACAAAATTTTTTGAAGGCGCAAAATGTTTAAACTATTTTATACCTTAAAAAGTTTTTTGGAAACTAAAAATTTTTATGATAAAAATACACTAGAAAAATACCAAAAAAAGCAAATTTTAAAAATGCTAAAGAAGCTAAAAAGCGACTTTTATCCAAAATCTTTAAAATTAGAGGATTTTCCCATTATCAATAAAAGCATTTTTATGCAAAATTTTAGCCAAACAAATTGTTTTCACATCTCACAAGATGAGGCTTTTACTCTTGCATTAAATGCTGAAAATACAAGGAATTTTAACACAAAACTAAAAGCAAATTTAAGTGTAGGTTTAAGTTCTGGTACAAGTGGCAACAGAGGAATTTTTCTTTTAAGCGATAAAGAAATTGCACTTTGGAGCGGTTATATTCTAAAAAGAATGCTACCAAAACCCTATTATAAAAAAAGGAAGATCGCCTTTTTTCTACGCTCTAACAATAATCTTTATGAAGGGACGAAAAGCTCCTTAATTGATTTTTGCTATTTTGATTTAAGTAAGCCGCTTTATTTACTTTTGCAAAAATTACAAGAATTTAAAGCAGATATACTTATAGCTCCTGCTTCTGTGCTTGAATACATAGCAGACAATATCAAGCTAGAAAAAAATCCTGAAAAAATTATTTCCGTTGCAGAGACGCTAGAGTTAGAAGTGAAAGAAAAATTACAAAAATATTTCGAACAGCCTATTCATCAAATCTATCAATGCACTGAAGGATTTTTAGCTCACACTTGCGAATATGGAAATTTACATTTAAATGAGGATTTGGTTTTTATTGAAAAAGAATGGATAGGTAAAAATCGCTTTGTTCCTATTATTACAGATTTTAAAAGACAAACCCAAAACATCATCCGTTATAGACTTGATGATATTTTGGTATTGAGTGAAAAATCCTGCCCTTGTAAAAGTGCTTTCACGCATCTTAGCTTTATTGAAGGACGTGCCGATGAAATTTTACACCTACTAGATAAAGATAATAAGAATTTCTTGCTTTTTCCTGATTTTTTAAGGCGTTGCATTTTAAGTGTTGATATTAGAATAAAAAATTATACCGTTATCTATCATAAAAAAAGTATGATTTTGGAAGTTTTTTTAGAACCTTTAGAGTTTCAAAAAAAAGTGCAAGAAGAATTAAATTTAATGTGTGAAAATTTCAATCTAAAACCTTTTAATTTAAAATTCTCTCCTTACAAAAGGGAAGATTTCACACAAAAAAGAAAAAGAATTTTAGTCTTAGAGGATTGAATGAAAATATTATTAAGTGGTGCTAGGAGTCCTGTTGTCTTAGAATGGATAGAGATCTTTAAAAACCATGAAATTATTTTACTTGATTTTTCACCTTTTGCCTTGTGTTTTTATTCTCATAAAAATTTAAAAAAACTTATTTTACCATCGCCAAAACTTGATTTTTATCATTTTAAAAATGAAATTTTTAAGCTTTTTTTAGAAATGGATTTTGTGATTGCAAATTGTGAAGAAATATTTTATTTTGCTATGGCAAGGGATGATTTTTTAAGACATTTTCCAAATTCTAAAATACAATTTTTCTTTTGCGAGAGTAAGCTTTTATTTAATTTGCATAATAAATATCAATTTTTTTCTTTTTTACCCCAAACCACTAATATTTGTTTTCCAAAAACCAAAATTATCCAAAATAAATTTGAATTAACCAAAATAAAGAACCTAGATGCTTATATTTTAAAACCTGTTTTCTCGCGGTTTGGAGCAAAAGCAATAAGAGAAATCGGCAAAAAAGATATAGAAAATTTGGAATTAAACTCACTTTATCCCTATGTATTGCAAGAAAAATTAAAAGGTTTAAATCTATGCAATTATGGTATTTTCCATCAAGGAAAACTCTTAGTCCATAGCCTTTATATACCAAAATATCTTATTAATAATTCTGCTGGAAGTTATTTTACACCCATTAAAGATGAAAATTTATTAAAAATTTCTTTTGATTTTATGGTTAAATTTGGAGAAATGCATAATCTTAGCGGACAATTCGCCTTTGATTTTATATTGCAAAATAATTGTTTGCATGTATTAGAATGCAATCCTAGAGCTACAAGTGGGCTACATCTTGTCGCAAAAAATATTAAATTTGAAAAAGATTTTCAAACAATAAACACTAAGATTTCTAACCTAAATTATAGAATTGGCATAAGTTTATTTGTATTTTTTAGTCTAAAATCACTCAAAGAAGGGAAATTTTTAAAACTTTTAAAAGATTATCAAAATGCCAAAGATATTTTAGATAAAATTCCTATAAAGGCCAGCTTTATAAGTCTTTTTGGGCTTTTTTATACTGCATTTAAACATAAAATCAAATTAAGCGATGCTAGCACTTTTGATATAGAGTTTAATGGTAGATTGGATGAGAGAAATTTAGATTTTTGCTACACTCAAACTTTTAGTCAAAAATTTATCCAAAGTTTTAGCATACCCAGTGAGACTTGCATCCGAAATCTTTATATAGATTTTAAAACATATAAGCAAGTTTATAAAAATCACACTATAACCTTTTTGCTTAGTAAAAATACTAAAAATACTCCTAATACTTTTAATGCATCTTTGTATGGGCTTATTATTCAATATGCAAAAGATGAAATTAATAAGCTAAATTCTAAATCTTTGCGTTTTATTTCGTTTATGCTTATTTATTTTTTTACCCCTATTGTGCGTTATATTGATAGGCTCATTTTTATTGATAATTATTTTTTTAGCACAAATTTATTTGAAAGTTACTATGAAGATGAAGAATTTTTACATACTTGTTTAGAAAATCTCCTCACGCAACTAAAAACAGGCAAAGAAGCTATAACATTTCGCTCAGTAAATGCAATACAAAATCCAAGACTATTTAACTTTTTAAAAAAGCAAGATTTTTATCCTATTATAGCAAGACAAATTTATTATATGAATGATTTTTCGCTTTTAGAGCAAAGCAGAGACTATAAAAAAGATAAAAAATTACTAGAGCAAAAAGAATTTTATTTTAAAAAAGCAGATAAAAATAGTGATTTTAACCGTATAAAAGAGCTTTATGATATGCTTTATTTGCAAAAATATTCTATACACAATATACAATTTCAAGCTCACTATATCCAAAAAATGTGTGAGAATAATTTAATAGAAATTTATATTTTATATGAAGAAGAAAATATTGTGGGTTTTTTAAGTTTTTTAGAAAATGAAGTTAGCTTAACCATACCGTTTATAGGATATGATTTAAACAATAAAAAACCTTTATATAGAATTTTACAAGCCTTTATTTTAGAAACCGCCAAAAGAAAAAATAAATTTTTAAATAAAAGCAGTGGGGCAAGTTTTTTTAAAACTTCTAGGCGTATGCAACCTTGTTTTGAATACACTTTTGTCTATACTAAACATTTAAACCCATTTAAACAAATTTGCTTTAAAATTCTAAGTTTTATTTCTATAAAATTTTATGGAAAAATTTTAAAACACTTTAAATTCTAAAAATCGTGCAGTTGATGAAAAATTAAAAGGAGCTTATAGAAAAGCGGATATTATTTTGTGATTCTTATGTATAGTTTTAAAATGCAATGAGATAATCCAAAAAATTTAAAAAGCTTGAAAGTGCATCCGAGGATAAATTATTTACAATAGGCTATTATGGACAAATTGAAGAGATTTGAGTGAGATTGTTTAAATTTATTATGAAACAAACCTTTTAATTTTTCTATTGCAAATTTGATTTTGCAGAATTCATTTAAAAAAAGTCTTTTTATTTGAAAACTAATATTCTTTATAATAATATTTAAATCTAGCAAAAACAAGCAAAGTAATAAAAAGTAAAAAGGCTGTAAAAATGCACAAAAATTCCCAGCCAAAATTATCATAATAAAAACTTGGTAATACAGATCCTAAAGCACCACCGCTATAATAAAAGGTGAGATAAATTCCACTTGAAAGCCCTTTTTTTGGTGCAATAGAATTTAAAAGCCCCGAAAATATGCAATGACTTATAAACATTCCGCTACAAAAAACAAACATTGCAAAAAAAGCAAAATAAAAATTCCCAATTATCATACAAAAACAGCCCGCAATAAATACTAAAAATCCAAATATAGCAGTGCGGTATTTAGATCCAAAAAATACTATAGTTTTTTCTATAAGCAAAGAACTAATTACCCCTGTTAAAAATCCTAAATACACAAGTCCAATTTGTGTTTGCGTGATACCTTTAATGCTATCTTCTAGATGAAAAGGTAGAAAGCTTACTATGCTTTGAAAAGAATAAAAAATAATGAAAACGCAAAATAAAATCACTATAAATTTTGTTTCTTTCACAAAATCTAGAAAATCATCAAGGGTAATTTTTACACCATTTACATTTTTGGTTCTTTCTTTTAAAAATAAAAAAATAAAGCTAATAATTAACATTAAAATAGAAAAAGAATTCAAGGCAAAATGCCAAGAAAATTGATCGCTTAAAAAACTACCAAACACTCTACCAACAAAACCACCAAAAGTTGTAGCACCCACATAAATAGCAACATTTTTTTGTATATTATTGCTTTCTAGGCGACTGAGTAAGGTAAGAAGTGCTGTAAGTATTGCGGGTATGCAAAGTGCTTGTAAAAATCTAAAAAACAAGAAAAAATAAAAATCAGAATTTAAAGTGGAAATGATTCCAAATAAGGCACAAAAAAACAAAGACAAAACAAGAATTTTTTTCAAAGAAAAAATTTCAAGTAAATATCCATAAAACAAAGGTGCTATAGCTAAAGGAATAAGTGTAATGCTAACGATCCAAGAAATTTGATGCAAACTCACATTAAAATAATTAGAAAGTAATGGTGTTATAGGCTGTGGAGCATAAACAATAGCTAAAGTTAATATAGCACAAAAAATGATCAAAGTTTTAAGTATCTTCATGGTTTTAATTAAACTCCAATATAAATTAAATTTTACTTAAAAATATTTTTTAAGCTAAAATTTTACTTTTAATTGTGTATAATTAAGTATTTTATTTTTACTAAGGAGCTTTATTGGACCCCAGTCAGGTTTTAGATTTAAACCAAACTTTACCTACAGCATCTTTTGATGCGGGATATTCTATACTTATGGTTATTGTTGCACTAGTTTTAGTGTTTTTAAATGGCTTTTTTGTTTTATCTGAATTTAGTATTGTTAAAGTTCGTAGGACAAAACTTGAAGAAATGGTGAAAGAGAAAAAAGCAGGTGCCAAAAAAGCACTAGAGGTTACTTCAAAACTTGATACTTATTTGAGTGCTTGTCAGTTAGGAATTACTTTAAGTTCTCTTGCACTTGGTTGGATAGGCGAACCGGCTATTGCAAAAATGCTAGAAATTCCACTTATTAATCTTGGTTTTAATGGAGTTGTCATTCATACTATAGCTTTTATTATTGCTTTTAGTATCATCACTCTTTTACATGTAGTTTTAGGAGAACTTGTTCCAAAAAGTATTGCTATTGCTATTGCAGATAAAGCGGTTCTTTGGATTGCAAGACCACTTCATTGGTTTTGGATACTTTTTCTACCTTGTATTAAAATTTTTGATTTTCTTGCGGCTATAACTTTAAAGATTTTCGGGATTAAGCCGGCTAAAGAAAGCGAACTCACTCATAGTGAAGAAGAAATTAAAATCATAGCAAGCGAAAGCCAAAAAGGTGGAGTTTTAGATGAATTTGAAACGGAGATTATCCGTAATGCTGTAGATTTTTCAGATACGGTTGCAAAGGAAGTTATGACTCCACGCAAAGATATGATCTGTCTTAATAAACAAAAATCTTATGCAGAAAATATGCAAATTATTTGCGAGTATAAACACACACGGTTTCCTTATATAGATGGTTCTAAAGATACTATCTTAGGTATGATACATATACGCGATATCGTGCAAAATGAATTAAGTGATAAAAGCAAAAATTTAGATACTTTTGTTAAGCCTTTGATTTTGGTTCCTGAAAACATCAGTATTTCAAAAGTGCTTGTGATGATGAATAAAGAGCGTTCGCACACTGCACTTGTGATTGATGAATATGGCGGAACGGCTGGAATTTTAACCATGGAAGATATTATGGAAGAAATTATCGGTGAGATTAAAAGCGAACACGAAGAAGATAGCTATAAAAAACTTGCTGAAAATATTTACGAATTTCAAGGTCGTTGTGATATAGAAACCGTTGAAGAAATGCTTGTAATAAGCTATGATGAAGATTTGGAGCAAGTGACTATTGGTGGCTATGTATTTAATCTTTTGGGCCGTTTGCCAGTGGTTGGCGATCGTATTGAAGATGAGCTTTGTTATTATGAAGTGAAAAAAATGGATGGAAATTCGATTGAACGCGTAAAAGTTGTTAAAAAAACAAACAAAGATGAAGAATAAGCCAAATTTGGCTTATTTCTTTTTATAAATTTGATTTTTAATTTCTATACACTCAAAACCTGCTTTATCTAAAGTTACCACACGCAAATAACCACCATCATCTACCTTTCCTTCGCATAAAAACACCCTGTTTGCGATTTGTATGGGTAGTTTTGTGCGGTTTCTATGTCCAAAAAGTTGGTAAATATTATTTTGAGTCAATTTGCAAAATTGATTTGCTATTTTTAGACTATCCTTATAATCTCCAACTCCATAAATAAAATCATAACTTGGCATAAAGCTAATTTTGCAAGGCTTATTGGGTAAAAAATTCACTCCGCCATGCGAACAAAAAATTTGTTTTTCATTAAATTGATAATACAAACATTCTTTTAAATGAGGATAAAATTTTCTAGCATCCCTTGGCGTAAGCTTTTCTTTTCTAAAATCTTTAAGTGTGTTTTCATTGAATTCTTTAGAGTTTGATAATTCTCCATTTGCCCATTTTATCAAGTGTCTTTCGTGATTACCTTCTAGCAAACACACATTTTCTTTCTCGCAAATTTTAAGCAAAAATTTCAAGACTTTGCCATTTTCTATACCTCTATCAATATAATCTCCTAAGAAAATATAATATTCATCATCTTTAATTTCTTGCAAATATTCCTTTAAAACGCTAAAACATCCTTGGATATCGCCAATATGATGTATTTTTCTATAAGCACTTAAATTTGGCATTTGGTAAAGACATTTTTCCCATTCATCCGGTTTTAAAAGTTCGTATTTTTTAGGAGTTTTTTCAAGCAGTAAATGTGTTTTTTCTAAAAGTGATTGAGAAATGATATATCCGCGTTCTTTGGCTTTTTGAAGATTTTTTTCAAGGCATTTTTCTAAAGAACTTTTAAATTCAATAATATATATTTTATAGCGATATTGTTTAGCCAATTCTTTATAAATTTTAAGTGTTTCGTTATAGGCATTTATAATGCAAAATTCACCTTTTTGCATACGCATTTCTAAAAATTCTAGTAAAATTTTATGCAAATGCTCGTCATTTTTGATATTTAAATTTTTATACTCACTCGCATTTTGATTTACACTTCCACTAAGCAAACGCAAAGAATTTAAATCAAGGGTATAATCTTTTAAATGATTATTTTGGATAAATTCTTCTTGCCCTGCATAGTAATTCCCCCTTAAAACAAGCAAAATTCGCAATTTCTCACCTAAATTTTCTTTAAAAATTCGCTTTTTAACACGATAACACCGAATTTATCTACCTTTGCTTCAATTTCATTTTCTTTGGAGGTTAATTTAATATTTTTGATCGTTGTTCCGCGTTTTAAAGTTGCATTTGCACCTTTAACTTTTAAATCTTTTATCACGCTTACGCTATCTCCAGCATTAAGTTCGGTTCCGTTCGCATCTTTAGTCATTTTTTTCCTTTTTTTGATCTAAAATATTTAAAATTTGCACCACCAAAGCAAAAGCCATAGCAGTGTAAATATAAGCTTTATCAATATGCAAATCAAAACTTTCTGCCACTAAAACCACGCCAATTAAAACCAAAAAAGTTAAGGCTAAGATTTTAATGCTTGGATATTTTTCTACAAAATCTGCTATGGGTTTTGAAGCAAAAAGCATAACAGTCACTGCTATCATTACCGCAATAATCATTATAGTTACATCTTGGGCTATGCCTACTGCAGTGATAACGCTATCAAGTGAGAAAACGATATCAATAATAGCAATTTCAGCTATAACTATCCAAAGTTTATTGCTTGCCTTAAAATGACTCTCATTATTTTCACTGTGGGAAATTTGCTCCTTAATTTCTTTAATAGATTTGATAATTAAAAATAGTCCGCCTAATAAAAGCACCAAGTCTCTACCTGAAATTTCATTACCAAATAAATTGAATAATGGTGTTACAAGTTTCATTACCCAAAAAAGAGATAAAAGTAATAAAATTCGAGTTATCATCGCAAAACCGAGTCCTAAAATTCGTCCTTTATCGCGATGTTGTGGAGGTAATTTGCTTACTAAGATAGCTAAAAAGATGATATTATCGATTCCTAAAACGATTTCTAATGCCGTAAGCGTTAAAAGTGTAACCCATGCATCTATGTTAAATATCCATTCAAACATAATTTTCCTTGTTAGTTGTGAAATTTTTAAAAGTGTAATTTTATAATTTCAAAGCAAACAACAAATGTAGATTATTTGATATAATAATATAATTAAATTTTTTAGTTATAGGAAAAACAAGTGAAAAAACTAGAAGATATCAAAGCTATGAATTACAAACAAAAAGATGAGTTAGAAGATTTAGTTCTTGAAGCTATAGATGATAATGATTTAGCTAAGGTAAAAGATATTTTAAAAGATTATCCTGTAAAAATATCTTGTTATGAGCTTAATATCAAAGATAAAGATGGAGACTTTCCTTTATTTGATCCTTTTAATTTAATAACAAGAGCCGCATTTGCTTGCGAAGAAAACAATAATGATTTTTCTATTTTAGATTATTTATTTGATGAGTATGGTTTAAGTTTAAAAGATCCTAAATATAATTTTGTT
>NZ_NFNY01000147.1 GCF_002179165.1 Campylobacter jejuni | reverse complement strand
CATTCTTTAAATTCAACTAGAGTGGATTTTTGCCCTGTATAAAAGTTAGGATCTAGATATTGGGGTTTATAGTCTTTGTAGGGGGAGTTTTGTTTAATTTCCCAAGCTTTAAAAAGAGTTTTAGAATATTCTTTTGTGTATTTGCCAGTAGGTTTAGTATTTTCTGCAAAATATATTTCATTTGTCTTTTTATCTACCTTTACTCCTCTTCCATTTGGAGCATATATTATATAAGTTTCACTCATTATTTGTCCTTTTATTTTTATTTTATCCTATATGTAAGCCATCTTTTATGCACTTGTTTTCCAAGCAATAATTTATTTTTTGATTAACTTTATTTAGGAATATAAACTATTTACTATAATACCATCTCTTTTATTTAAATTAAGAGATATTAATACAAAAAATAAAATTTTCTTAATATAAATAATAGGAAATTTTAACTTTTTTATAATGAGAAAAACTTAAATTTATAAAATGATATTTGACTGGGTAAATTAAAATTTATTGCATTTATGAACTCTTTTTTGAAGTGTTCCCATATAGCAAATTTCAACCTTGCCTTCAACTCCTCTTGTTTTTCTGATGAGTTTTGCCATAGTTTTAGCGTATTTTTTATAGTTTTGATTGCTAAGATATTTTTGGGTTGAAAAATTTAAACTCATACCTTTTGCCCAAGCTTCAAATTCTACATTATCAACTTTATTTTTGAAATGTTTTTTAATGGCTTTTACTTCAGGCAGAATTTCATCATTTGTCAATGTATCAGCATTTGTTAAAGCAACAAAAGATATTAAGCTTATTAAAATTGAAATAATTTTTTTCATAACAAGTTCCTAAAATCAGTTATATATTTATAGTATAATAGCAGAATTTGTTAAATTATTAAAGGTGGCCGGGAGAAAGGGATTCGAACCCCTGGAGGTGTTACCCTCAACGGTTTTCAAGACCGCCGCTTTCGACCACTCAGCCATCTCCCGAGTAAGTTATAAATAAAGAATTGCCTTTTTTGGAGGCGACATCCGGATTCGAACCGGAGATCAAGGCTTTGCAGGCCCATGCCTTACCGCTTGGCTATGTCGCCCTGATAGTTTTTTAGAAAAAGTGGTGCCCGAGGCCGGACTTGAACCGGCACGGAAGAAAAATTCCGAGGGATTTTAAGTCCCTTGTGTCTACCAATTCCACCACCCGGGCGGGTGATAATGGAGCGGGAAACGAGATTCGAACTCGCGACCCCAACCTTGGCAAGGTTGTGCTCTACCCCTGAGCTATTCCCGCATTAAAGCTAAAGATGAAATTCTAGCAAAATAAACTTAAAATGAGTTTATTTTGCTTATATTATTTGCAAATAAATAAAGCCGTGCCGTTGATACTTTGTTCTTCATCTTTTATTATAGGTAGTGAAAGTTCTACGCTATCGGCAGCCTTTGCGCTTAAAGTTCTTGGATAAACATTTGCACTTGGGCTAATATTTAAATTTCTTAATACACAAGTTTTATTAAGATCTAAAGAATAAATTTTTTCATAAGAATAAGCTTTTTTTAGAAGTTCATTATAAAGCTTTTCTTTATTGGCCGTTAGCATTTGTTTTGAGAATTGTGGTTCTAATGCGGGCACAGAAATACCGATAAATTCGCTTTTTGCAATGATTGAATTTAAATCATTTAAAAGCTCGTTAAAACTATTAAGATTGTCCGCTTTAAATTCGCATCTTAAATTTGCGTTAAGTCTTTGTCCTTTAAGGCTTTGGATTCCATCTTTATAAGAAAAGTTAGGTTCAAGTGAAAAATTTCCACCACTGCAAAAATTTTCTTTTTTGGAGCGTTCTAAAATTTCATTGAAAGTATTAGAAATTTGAGCTTTTTCTTCATTGCTTAAAATGATTTTAGAACTTAAATTTTCATTGGCCCAAAAATTAATATTTGCATAGAAAATATCAGGTTTGGTTTGCATACTTGTTTCTATGGTTCTTGAAAAGCTTAAATTTTGATTTGTTGTATCTTTATTTAAAAATTCAACATTAAAAACCACTCCAGCTACAAAGAGTAACAAGCATAAAAATCCTATACCTAAGCCTTTAAAAAATGCTAACATTGTGTTTCCTTAAGATTAAAATTAGGTAATTATAACAAATAAATATAAAAATCAATATCCCTTTTTAAAAAATTGTAAAGGTGTTTTGCATTTTTTACATTTAAATTTTGTATCTTCATTTTGCATTTTTTTGTGGATTGTATAGGGCACATCATGAATTTGTCCTATACATTCGCAAGTATAAAAATAAATGGCTTTTTCATCTTCATCATTTTCTTCTTTGATTTCTTCAAAGCTAAAATTATCCCCATTCTCGCAACTTAAATTTCCTATTCTCCATTGTTCTACTTTTATATCTTCATAAAGTATGTGCTCTAAAAGCCATTTTTTTACAACAATATAAAGTTTTTCTTTTAAATCGTTTGTGGTTTTTATATTTTGGATAAGATTGATCATAGAATGAATAATTTCTTTATGAATTCTTTTGTGTATTTCAACATCAGGATAATGGATAAATTGCATATATTTTTCTTCATCATCAAAATGATATTTCATATAGTTGAAAAAATCCATAAGAAGAACTTTTATTTCATCTTTTTGTATGGGCTTATCAAACATATATTCCACTTTAGCTGCAAGCTCAAAAAGTTTTTGATGTTGTGAGTCAATCTTAGCATTTTTAACGCTATAACTTTTATCCCATCTTGGAAGCATCCATTATCCTTTGTAGGTTTTCTCTTCGCTTTTAACAAAGAATAAAGGTTTTTGACATTTTTTACATTTTAATATTTTATTATGCTGCAAAACATCATTGTGCTCTTCATAAGTAAGTCTATGTTGAGTTTGACAAGAACAAGAATAAATAAATTCCATCAAATCTTCACTGACTTCAACTTCTTTTATTTTTGTTTCTTCTGTTTGATTTTCTTTTTTTAAATGTTCATTTGCCCATTTACCAATCATAACATCTTGACGAAGGATATGATTTAGCAACCAATCAGACATTATAGTATAAAGTTTTTCTTTTAAATCGTTTGTAGTTTTTATATTTTGGATTAAATTTGACATATCGTGGATGATTTTTTTATGCATTTGTTTGTGTGTAAAAAAATGAGGATAGTGAATTTCACGCATATAATTTTCTTCATAGCTAAAATGTTCTTTCATATAATTAAAAAGTTCTATAAGAATTTCTTTAAGCTCATCGCGTTTAACAAATTTATAAACAGCATTTTCCACTTTAGCTGCAAGCTCAAAAAGCTTTTGATGTTGTGAGTCGATTTTTTGATTATCAATACTATAACGAATATCCCAAATAGGAATTAGTTTATGATTATCCATTATCCAATCTTGTGAAATTTTATTAAAATATAATTAAAATTATAGCCAAAAGATAGATTTTTAAAATTAAAAAAAACATACAATATGGTTTGTTTTGTCTAAGTTCTATAGGTGCTTTATTTTCTCAAAAATAATAAATTAAATAATTCAAAAATTGTTTTTTTTTTTTTTTGAAAAATTGCTTTAAGATGTTTATTAATCGTAGGTTTAAGTCAATAAAATGACTGATTTGTAAAATTAAAATGTTATTAATATGAAACAATATTTATTCTATTAAATATTTATGTTATACTTCAGATAATGCAAAAACAAGATATTGAAATTTTACAAGAAAATTTACTCCTTTGGTATGAGAAAAACGGACGAAAAAATTTGCCTTGGCGGAATTTAGAAAGTGCAAATTGTGATGAAAGATTAAAAGATATTAGTAGAGCTTATGGGGTTTATATTAGTGAAATTATGCTCCAGCAAACACAGGTAAAATCGGTTTTAGAAAGGTTTTATTTTCCTTTTTTGCAAAAATTTCCTACTTTGCAAAGCTTAGCTGATTGTGATGAAGATGAGCTTTTAAAGGCTTGGCAAGGGCTTGGGTATTATTCTCGTGCCTTAAATTTAAAAAAAGCAGCCTTAGAATGCGTGGATAAATTTGGGGGTAAATTACCCAAAGAAGTTGGAGATCTAAAGAAATTAAGCGGTATAGGAGCTTATACTGCAGGGGCGATTGCTTGTTTTGGCTATGATGGAAAAGTGTCTTTTGTCGATGGAAATATCTCTCGGGTGCTTTCACGCCTTTTTGCTTTAAAAAATCCTAGTATGAGTGAGCTAGAAATTAAGGCTAAAAAACTTTTAAATTTAAATGATGCGTTTAATCATAATCAAGCTTTGTTAGATCTTGGAGCTTTGATTTGTTTGCCAAAAAGTGCGAAATGCGGAATTTGTCCAGTGTATGATTTTTGCAAAGGTAAATTTGAGCCTCAAAGTTATGGAAAAAAGAAAAAAGTCATTTATGAAAATCTAAATTTAAAACTTTTTCTATTCGAATTTAATCATAAATTTGGTGTGCAAAAAAGTCAAAATAAACTTTATAAAGGAATGTATAATTTTCCTTTTTTTGAAGAAAAAAGCATTTGTAAAAATATGAAATTTTTAGGTGAGTTTAAACACAGCTACACAAAATACAAACTAAATGTTAAGGTTTATCATCAAATTTTAAAAGATGAAGATAAAAATTATGAATTTAAAAGTTTAGAAGAATTAGAAAGCACCGCACTTTCGGCACTTTCTTTAAAGGCTTTGAAATTAATTTAACTCCGCTTTTTTAGGCAAATACAAAGTCGCTATAAACATAAGCAAAATCAGCACTGCAATATAAATAAAAAAGCCATTTTCCACACTAGCATTTTTAAATTGCAAAGCCACCCAAGGTGCTGAACCGCCAAAAATCGCATTAGATATGGCATAACCTAAGCCAGTGCCTAAAGCCCTTACATGTTCAGGAAAAAGTTTAGCCTTAAAAATTCCTGCCACAGAAGTGTAAAAACTTAAAATTACAAATAAAGCTACAACCAAAGCAAACACAAGATAAAAACTATTTTGTGCTTCTTGATTAATCAGCATAAAAATAGGATAAATTCCAAAAAAAGCCAAAATACAAAAGATTATCAAAGATTTTTTATGTCCTATTTTATCTCCAATGAGTCCAAAAATGGGCTGAATAATCATTAAGATAAATAAAGCGACAAGAAAAACATTATTGACTAAAATTTTATCCATTCCTGTATTTTCCATAAAGGTCTTTGTGTAAGTTGTGATGGTATAAAAGCTCAAAGATCCACCCGCAGTAATTCCAAGCACGATTAAAAAAGGCTTTAAAGAAGTACTAAATAAAGCCTTAAGCGTTCCGCGATCTTCGTGCTTGTGAATTTGTGTAGCACTTTCATTCATAATTTTTCGTACAAAAAGCGAACCTAGAGCTAAAATTCCGCCAACCACAAAAAGAATTCTCCAAGCATAATCTTTCATTTCATCTACACTAAAAAATAAAAACATAATACTAATACTAGCTACTGCTAGAAGTTGTCCGCCTATTAAAGTTACATATTGAAAGGAAGAATAAAAACCTCTTTTTCCTTCTGTGGCAAGTTCTGAAAGATAAGTCGCTGCTATGCCGTATTCTCCGCCTACACTAATGCCTTGTATGAGTCTTGCAATTAAGAGTAAGATAATGGCAAATTCGCCCACTATTTCTTTACTAGGCAAAGCCGCTATTATAAAAGAGCCTAAAGCCATTAAAATCACTGAAATCACCATGGATTTTTTACGACCTACTTTATCAGCTAAAGAACCAAAAAGCCAAGAGCCCAAAGGACGCACTAAAAAACCTATGGCAAAAACCGCAAAGGCATTGATTTGTTGGATTGTGGGATTATCAGAAGTTGAAAAAGTGTGAGCAAAATAAGTCGCACTAAAAGCATAAATATAAAAGTCAAACCATTCTACTAAATTTCCGCTACTTGCAGCGATAATTGAGCGGATTTTTTGTGAACGGTTATGAGGAGGGGTGTTTGGTTTTATCATTTTTTATCCTTTTTATTTTAGCTTATATCAATTTGTTTAAAAAAGAGCTAAGAAAAAATATTTTTGATATATTTTTAAAAAAAGTGTTACAAAAATAAAAAAATTGTTTTGAAATTGTGAATTTTTGATAAAATGCACAATATGAAATTTAAAAAAATATATATAGAATTAAGCGATATTTGTGGTTTAAAATGTGATTTTTGTCCTTCGCAAAAGGCTGTGCGTGGAGTAATGAGTGTAGAAAATTTTGCTAAACTTGCCCCGCAACTTTGTGAAAAAAGTGAAATTTTTACCTTTCATCTTTTAGGTGATCCTTTGCTTTTAAAGAATTTAGAAGAGTATTTAAAAATCGCTAAAGATTATAAAATGAAACTAGAGATCACTACAAGTGGATTTTATTTTAGCCCTAAAAATTGCGAATTATTATTGAAATTTGAAAATATCCATCAAATCAATATCTCTTTAATGTCTTTTTTAAGCCAAAGTAAAATTCCTTTAAATGAGTATTTTAAGCCCATTTTGAAATTTATGAGCTTGCATTTAGAATTAAAAAAATCAAGTTTTATCAATCTTAGGCTTTGGAATTTAGATGCCCATTTTAAAGCCCCTTGTGAAAATTTACCAATTTACGAGTTTTTGTCTAAAGAATTTAATGTGAAAATTGATGAAAATTTAGCCAAAAATCGTCTCGCAAGACACATTTTACTTCATCAAAATAGGCTTTTTAAATGGCCAAATTTGAAAGAAAATACCCTTTATTTAAAAGGTAAATGCCATGCTTTAAAAGAGCAAATTGGAATTTTAAGCAATGGCACATTGGTGCCTTGTTGCTTGGATACTAAGGGCGATATTGATTTGGGAAATGTTTTTGATGATAATTTTGAAAAGCTTTTAAATTCGCATCGTTTAAATGAAATTAAAAAGGCTTTTGAAAAAGATGAACGCATAGAAGCACTTTGCCAAAGATGTGAATTTTTTAAAGCAAGGCTTGAGAATTAAGATTTTTTTCTAAATTATCTTTAAACTCTTTAATTCTATCAATGATTTTAGGGCTTAAACGCAATAATATATGAGTGTTTTTATTGATATAAAATTGTTTTGTTTTGGTGGCCTTAATCTTTTGTAGCAACGGATTTGTTTTTAATAAATTCTCATCAGCATTTATTCCTAAGATTAATAAGTCAGGATTTTGTTTTAATATGTATTCTGGTGAAATAATGGTTCTTGCAATTTTGCTTTTAGGACTTAAATTTTTTATACCTATAAGTCTTAAAATATCAGCAATTAAAGAATTATCATTAAATGCCATTAAGGGGTTGCTAGAATAAAGATAAATCGCACTTTTATTCAGTGGATTTTGGCTTAAATTTTTCAAATTTTCTTCAAATTCTTGGCTTAAAATTTCTCCTTCTTTTTCTTTATTTGTAATTTTGCTTAAGATTTTTATATTTGCTTTGATATCTTGTAAGCGATCAGCTTTTATATATAAAGTTTTGATATTAAAATTCTTAAGATTTTGTTCTAAATTTAAAGAATAAGAACTTAAAATCACCAAACTTGGTTTTAAGGCAACAATTTTTTCAAGTGAAGGATTTGAAAAAGTACCTACACTTTCAATTTTTGATGTTTTTTCTTGTGGATAAATGTTTGAGTGTTGCAAACTTGCAATGCCTACAATTTGATCTTTAGCACCTAACATAAAAAGCGTTTCCACACTTGCAGGATCAAGCACAACTAAGCGTTCTTTAGCGTTTAATGCTACAAAAAATAAAGACAAAATGAGTAAAATTTTTTTCATAGTTTTTCCTTTAATGGTAAAATGTAAATTTTGGAATTTTGCGTGAGAATTTTGCAATTTAAATCATAAATTTCTTTTAAAATTTCCTTTGTAAAAAGTTCTTTTGGGGTGCCAAAATACTTGATTTCTCCTTGTTTCAAAAAGATGATTTTATCACAAAACAAAGACGCTAAATTTAAATCATGCAAAATAGCAATAATGGCTATTTTTTCTTGTTTGATTAAATTCTCACAAAGACTTAAAAGCTCTAAAGAATGATTAAGATCAAGAGCTGAAGTGGGTTCATCTAAAAAAAGAATTTTTGGTTTTTTTAATAAAGCCCTTGCTAAGAGTACCTTTTGAAATTCTCCCCCGCTTAAAGAAAGTATATTTCTTTGTAAAAAATTTTCGAGTTTTAAACATTTAGCTAATTCTTCAACTTCTAAAATATCATTTTTAGAATAAGAACTAAAGGCGTGTTTTAAGTCAATATATTTACTCATTAAAAGCACATCTATAACCTTTAAAGGTGTTCTTAATTCTGATTTTTGTGGAACAAAACCACAGATTTTGGCAAATTCTTTGAGTGAAAATTTTTTGATACTGGTATTAAAAAGACTTATTTCCCCTTTATCTATTTTTAAATTTTTAAGTATGAGTTTTAAAAGTGTGCTTTTACCCGATCCATTCGGGCCTAAAATACCTATAAAATTTTGATTCTTAAGATCTAGGTTGATATTTTTTAATAAAGCTGTTTTATGATAAGAAAAGCTTAAATTTTGTATTTTTAACATTATGAAAATCTCCTAGTATTTAAGGCTAAATATAAAAATATAGGAGCTCCAAAAAATGCAGTTAAAATCCCTATGGGAATTTGCACAGGTGCAATAATTGTTCTTGCTAAGGTATCACACACTAATAAAAATAATCCACCAAGCACACTGCAAAGCGGTATGATTAAAGCATTATTATAATTTTTTAATAAAAGTCTTGCAATATGCGGCACGATAAGTCCAACAAAGGCAATAAGTCCTGTAAAAGCCACACTAAAAGATACTGCTAAAGATGAAACGATCAGTAAATTTATTTTTAATTTTTCGGCATTAACTCCTAAATTTCTAGCTTCATCATCCCCACTTAGAAGTATATTTAATTCGTTTTTATAAGCATAAAAATAAAGCAAGCAAAATATTAAAGGTGGGATTAAAATTCCTACTTGAAACCAAGAAACTGATCCAATATTCCCCATAAGATAGGCAACGATTTTAAAAGAATCTTCTCCTATAAGATAGGTAAAAAACGAAGTAAGAGCACCCAAAAAAGATGAAGTGGCTATGCCTATGATGAGTAGGGTAGCTATTGAAGTTTTAGAAGAGATTTTAAAAATCATTAATGCAAAAAAGGCAGAGCAAATAAAAGCCAAAATTCCATAATAATAATCACTCAAATTTAACCAATATGCCAAAACTGCTCCAAAACTTGCTGCCGAAGCTATTCCAATAATATAAGGATCTGCTATTGGGTTTGAGAACACATTTTGTGTGATTGCTCCACTACTGGCTAAAAGCATTCCGATTAAAATCGCCATTATAATGCGTGGTAAGCGACCATCTATAATAATTTGACGCAAAATTTCATCTTCGCCAAAAATATAAAAAATGAGTTCTTTAGGACTTAAATTTTCATCTCCTAAACAAAGTGAAATGAAGCAAACAAGCATATAAATTAAGAAAAATCCCATAAGGGTTAAAATTTTAGAACGCATATTTAAATTCAACATAGTAATTTCTACCATTTCCCACTAAATATTGATCATTAATGCTATCTTGATAAGTGTAATATCGCTTATCAAAAAGGTTGCGAATGCCTGATAAAATTTGCAAATTTTTATAAGTGTAACTTACGCCAATATCTGTTAGAAAATAATCTTTTATCCAAGCATTTTTAGACATCTTTCCTGTATTTTCATCTATCATTCCACTATCTTTTGCTCTGGAAAAATAAGTTAAATCTAAAAAGCTTGAGAAATTTTTATTTAAAGCGTATTCAACTCCGGTCGTAGCTTTTATCTTTGAAACATAAGGAATTCTAAGTCCATCATTAATCCCTTTTGAAATTTTAGCATCAATATAACTTAGGCTTTCTTTTAAAGTTAAATTATCATTTAAAAAAGTTTGGCTTAAGTTAAGTTCTATTCCTAAACGGCGTGTTTGATCTATATTATAATATTTCCAAAATGCTCCTCCTGTGGCGTGTGGATTGCCAAGATAAGAAATTTCATCTTTGCTTATGGTATAAAATAAGGTCAAATTAAAACCATAAAAATTCCACCAAAAATCGTTAATGCCTATTTCAAAAGTGTCAAAAATTTCAGAATCTAAATTTGCACCATAATATTTTTGTGAAATTTTATCTTTATTGACAAGTTGAGCGGGACTTGGCGAAACAAAACCTTTTTCGTATTTGAAATAGACTTTTCCAGTATCAGAATATCTTAAATTCGGAGTGATTTCAAAAGCAAAATTATTGCTTTTATCGTCCGTATCAAAGAGTTCTGTATTGTTTATAGGTCTGTTAAATATAGTCATTTTGCTTGTGTAGTTTCTATTTGTATTATAAAGGCTATATTCATATCTTGCTCCACCTGAAATACTAAAAATATCATCAAAATGGTGAGAATCTAAAGCAAAAATAGAATGGCTTTGTTTATTCATATTCATTAAAGTTGTCATCGTGTGACTCATTTGAAATTGTGGGTTGTTTATATCATAATGAATCAAACTTTTTCTTTTTGCATCATGGTTTAAAAATTCATAACCAAAGATAAAATAAGAATTATCTGAATAATTTATTTTATTTTTTAAATTTATTCCTAAAAGTGTATCTTTAAAACCGCTTCCATCTTGATAAACCGGTATGCTTAATCCTCTTTGAGTCATTATGGAGACATCTTTTAGATAATTTATTTTTTGATTTTGCCAAAATGTTGCTAAGTTCAATTCATATAAATCGTTAAAATAATGGTGATAATCTAAGGCAAGTTCGCTTCTATTGATTTTTGTAAGATTATCATTATTGCCTTTTTGGGTTGGATCAGAATTTACTTGTTTTTTGGTTAAATATCCGCTACTTGTGTTTTGGCTTTGAAAATAATTATAATTTAAAATTAAATCACTATCACTATCTATATTTATATAAGTTTTTGTGTTAGCAAAATAGCCTTTTTCATTGTAACCTTTTTGATAACCATCGTGGTTAAATCCTTGTATGTCAAAACCAAAAGCTAAATTATCATTGATCTTTTTAACTGCACTTACGCCCAAATTTCCACCTAAATTTCCATGAGAAAAAAGACTATTTTTAAAATTAATAGCAAAAGCATCTGATTTTTGTTTTTTTGTGATGATATTAATCACACCGCCACGAGTACCATTTCCATAAAGCACAGAACCTCCACCTGCTATAATTTCTATGCGTTCTATATTGTCTAAATTGATGGTATTTAATGGAGTAATGCCATGAGAATTATCAAGCATATTAATAGCGTGTCCATCCACCATAACTTTTACAGCTATGTTGGCTTTATCGCCTTGACCACGCATATCGATATTACGACCTAATCCAAAATCAACAAAACTAATGCCCGAAATTCTTTCTAAAGCTTGTTCTAGGTTATTAAAACCTTTTTTTTGCAAATCTTTTCCATCAATGGATATTACATTTCGTAAATTATCATCTGCATCTTGTTCAAAACCTGTAGCACTTATAATGATTTTTTCTAAACTGATACTTTGTTCTTCTAAATTTTGTGCATTTAAAATATTAAAAGATAATACCAAAATTGAAATTTTAAAAACTTTTTGATCGAAAAGCAAAATGACTCCTTTAGAAAATAAATAATGATAATATTTATCATAATAAATTAGAATTGAATATTATTATTTATTAGCTTAATTTATTATAAATTATTATATATAGAATATTTTAAAAAAAATTAAGTATTTTTTAATTTGATAATTGATACCATTTTTAATAATTT
>NZ_NFNY01000082.1 GCF_002179165.1 Campylobacter jejuni | reverse complement strand
TAAGATATTTACACTATCAAAAAAATATAATAAATTGTTATTTTATATTCTAAAAATTTTATATAAATATGATGTTTTGATTCTTATATTAAATAAACTATAATAAATATAGGTATTTTAAAATTCTTAAAAATTTTTTAACGAAAGATTTTTGAAATTAATTTTAATAACTTACTTAAAATTTAGAAGGTTTAAACCTTCTAATGAGTTTTGATTATGTTAACTTTCACTCAACAGTTACACTTTTAGCCAAATTTCTTGGCATATCCACATCATTGCCAAGTCTTATAGAAATTTCCATTGCTAAAAGTTGAGTGATGACCATCATTTCAAAAAATTCACACATATAATGCTCTTGTTTTGAAGTCCTGATAAAATCATCACTTAAATCAAATTCCAAAGGCGAAATACTAAGTAAAGTAGAATCTCTAGCAATGAGTTCTTCAACATTTGACTTAGTTTTTTCATAGAGACAATTTTCAGGCATTAAAGCTATAGTGTAAAGTTTAGAATCAGCTAAAGCGATAGGCCCGTGCTTCATCTCTCCAGCAGGATAACCTTCGGCATGCAAATAAGATAACTCTTTAAGTTTTAAAGCCCCTTCTAAAGCTAAAGGATAAAAAACATCTCTACCTATGAAAAAAAAGCCGTGTCCATCTAGATAGCGCTTAGATAAACGATGAATTTTTTCATGCAGTTTCGTGCTCACCCCAACGCAATTTGGCGTATGTAAAAGGGCTTTAATTTCATTTGAAACATTTAAATTTCTTTTTTGTGCCATAAAAATCGCAAGCATCCAAAGGGTTAAAACTTGAGTCGCAAAAGCCTTGGTTGATGCCACACCTTTTTCGATGCCTGCACGCGTTAAAAGGCTTAAGTGTGCTAAACGAACGATATTAGAATTATCCACATTGCATATTGCAAAGGTTTTAGCACCCTGCTCTTTTGCGATTTTTAAAGCTTCTAAAGTATCAGCAGTTTCTCCGCTTTGAGAAATCACAACAAATAAAGAATTTGGCTTTATAATAGCTTTTCGGTAGCGGAATTCACTGGCAATTTCCACTTTTGCTTTCACTTTTGCAATTCTTTCAAACAAATAAGCACTTGCCATTGCCGCATGATAACTTGTCCCACAAGCACAAAGCGTGATTTCATCTACATCATTTAAATTTTCATTTTCAAGCTCATCAAAAACCACTTCTTCACCTTGAATTCTACCCATTAAAACTTCGCTCATCACGCGACTTTGCTCATAAATTTCTTTTTCCATAAAAAAGCGAAAGCCATCTTTTTTTGCATAAGCTTTATCACCATTTAATTTTACAAAAGAATTTTGTTTTAAATTATCGTTTTCATATATAACAAGCTCATTTTTATTAGCATATCCTAAGCTTAAATCTTCAAGATATATTACCTCATCGCAATTTCCGATCAAAGAAGCATCGCCTGAAGAAAAATACCATTCTTTAGCAAAATTTTTTCCTATAATTAAAGGTGCAGCATTTTTAGCAAAATAAACATTATTTGGATCTTTTTTTGTTACTAAAAGTGTTGCAAAAGCACCACGAAGCTCTTTAATTGTCTTTTGCCATGCTTTAAAAACTTCTAATTCTTTCGCATAAAATTCAAAAAGCTTAACAATAACTTCTGTATCTGTTTGGCTTAAAAAACTAACTCCTTGGCTTTCTAATTTATCTTTAATCTCTTTATAATTTTCTATAATACCATTATGGATCACGCAAGAATACTCACCCAAATGCGGATGTGCATTGATTTCTGTCGGTTTTCCATGCGTTGCCCATCTTGTATGGCCTATAGCAAAACCATAACCTTCACTTGCAAAATTTGCACATTTATTTGCCAAATTCTCAAGTTTTCCCACCGCTTTAAAAAAACTCAAATCCCCATCTTTCATCACAGCCAAACCCGCACTATCATAACCGCGATACTCAAGTTCTTTAAGCCCATTTAGAATGGTTTGTTTTTTTTCATTATTTCCTATATAGCCTACTATTCCACACATTTTCTTACTCACTTATTAAAGAATTTAATAATTTTTTTTCATTTTTTTCCAAACTTTCATTTTTTTGAAAAATAAAAGTGTTACGCGTTCTTTGGCGTATGGTTTGAATTTTAGCTGTGCATAATATCAACTCAAATTCATTAAAAATACTCATAATATATGCCATTAAACCTTGCTGATCTTTTGTATTTAAGCTAAGTTTAGCATAAATTTTAGAATAATTTAAGTCTAATTTTAACTCATCTTTTTTAATGATTGGCTTTTTGATTTTCCTCGAAGTAATGCCACTTAAATTTGAATTTAAAAGCTCAAAAAGTCTTGATTTTTGTTCATCGCTGATAATATTGTCATACTCAAATTTTAAATAAATTTTATCATCAAAAAGCTCAAAAAAATTCATAAAAACTAAATTTAAATTCGATAAAGATGTTAAAATAATCTCTGTTTTAAAATTTTTAGAGGCAATGATTTGAAGATTTAAGTTCGCACTATTACTAAACCAAAATTTAAATTCACTTTCCTTGGCTAATTTTGAAATTTCAACTATATCTTCAAAAGTATTTTTAATAATGAAAAGGTTTGATTTTATGTGAGTGATTTTATCTTGTAAAATTTCATCTTGCTCTAAAAAAAACTTAGTTCTTTTAAGTGTTAATTCTTTTTTTACACGCCTTGCACTTTCTTCTAATAAATTTTCATCATCAAAACCTTGTTTGGCATTTTCCAATAATTTGTCCAAGGCCTTATAAAAAAAGGAATTGAAATTTAAAGCTTTAGCTTTAAGATAAGTTAAAATATATAAAAGTTCCAAAGTTTTTAGATTTTCAACCTTAGAAAGTAAAGCACAAATAATTATAGGATTATAAATATCTTCTTTTTCTATGAGTTCTTTTAAAGCGTTATGGTTTTTAAAAATTCTAAGCCCAAATTCAAAAATGTTATTTTCCAAGCTAAATTTAGCACAATAAGCCCTATAAATACTTGCCATCGAAATTTCATTTTCATTGCTGATAGCACTTAAAAGTATGACTAATTTCAAAATCATTTTTTCATTAAATTGAAGGTTTTTTAAAATTTCAAGCTCGTCTTCATATTTTTCAAATTCTTTCAAAAGCAAAAATGCTTGTATATCAAAGCTATAATCACCTTCCTCATCACACAAAAAACGCGCAAAAGCAAAAGGCTTACATAATTCTTTTAAAATTCCACTATCAAGCAAAAGTTTTAAAAGACAAAAACTGTGCCTTTTATAAAATATTTTTTCAAAAAAAATGAAAGCTTTTTCCAAATCTTTTTTATTGTAATTTAAATTTTTAAGCACAAAAACCAAATCCAAATCAAAACAATGTTCTTTATCATCTAAATTGAGTAAAAACTCCAAAGCTTGAGCTAAATTTTTAAACGAGTAGTTTTTTTGCGTCATATTTTGTAAATTATTTTGAATTTTATAAGCTAAAAAATGCGTATAAAATCCTATAGTATGCATACTTTGCAAGGATTTTTGTACTAAAATTTCTTTAGCGTCTAAATTTTTTTTACCTTTTTTATACATAAGCTCTGTAATTTCACTAACATTAACAAGTAAAAATTCATCTTGATCTTTATTGCTTTGTAAATTCATGGCCGATTTTAAAGAAAGTAAAAAATCCGCCGCCAAACGCAATTCGCTTAAAGCCTTTTCATCAATAAAATTTAAAGCATAATTTTTAGGCGAGTTCTTAAAAAGAGTCAATAAACTTTCCAAAGATCTTAAGTGATTTAAACCACCAAAAGCTTTATTGATATCGAATTCTTGTTTTATAAAAGGAAGATTAAAGTCTTTAAAATTTTCAAGTAAAATTGCAGCAAATTCATTTTTATTTTCATTTAATATATTTTCGAATTTCTCTTTAACTCCCTTAAATAAAATTTTAGAACCACATATAAAACGCGCTCCTATGATAGAAGTTTTAAGCTCATTACTAGCACTATAAAGTCCATTTAACTCCAAAACCACAGAATCAATTTGCAAATGTACATCATTTAAAATTTCAATAAAGGCCTTAATCATAGGCTTTAAATGATAAGCTTTAATATCTTTATAAACAAAAATCAAAGAAATGCTTTCATTTACACAAAGACTATTCTTTGCATAAGCTTTACTTGCTAAAATGCAAAAAGGAATATTATCGTTTGTGGGTAAAAAATTCTCAAAACAAACTTTTAACACAATATCATAAGCTTTTTTTAAAAAATTATCCACATTTTTAGAATGATAAAAACTAAAAGCTCCTTGCTTTAAAAAAAATTTTCTACAACTTTGCGTATAAGCATTAAGATTTTTTTTAAAAAGTTCTAATTCTTTATTTGGCAATTTTTCACTCTCTTTAAATTTGAAATTTTATCAACAATCTTAACAAAATTATCTTTTATTTTGGCTTTGCTATAAACTCTTTTTCAGTAAGCAAAAATTATAATGTGTTTTTAAAAAAAATAATTAAAAAGTGAAATTCGATGAAAAACCTACTTGAAAAATTAGAAAACGAAGAAAGATTAAATCAAGATGAAGCTAACGCTTTATGGGATTTAGATCTTTTTACTTTAGCTAAATTTGCTCATAAAAAACGCACAAAACTTCACGGAAAAAAAGTTTATTTTAATATCAATCGCCATATCAATCCTACAAATATCTGTGCTGATACTTGCAAATTCTGTGCTTTTTCTGCGCACCGCAAAAATCCAAACCCTTATATGATGAGTCATGAAGAAATTATGAAAATCGTTGATGATACCATCACGCGTGGCACAAAAGAAGTGCATATTGTTTCTGCACATAATAAAGATACAAGTTGGCAATGGTATTTAGAAATCTTTAAAATGATTAAAGAAAAATATCCACAGATTCATATAAAAGCTATGACTGCAGCAGAAATTGACTTTTTACACCGCCGCTTTGGTATGAGCTATGAAGAAGTGATAGAAAAAATGATTGAATACGGTGTGGATTCTATGCCTGGTGGCGGGGCTGAAATTTTTGATGAGCAAATTCGTAAAAAAATTTGTCATGGAAAAGTCAGCAGTGAGAATTGGTTAAAAATTCACAAACTTTGGCATGAAAAAGGTAAGCAAAGTAACGCTACTATGCTTTTTGGACACATTGAAGAAAGACATCACAGAATCGATCACTTAATAAGGCTTCGTTCTTTGCAAGATGAAACAAATGGCTTTAATGCTTTTATTCCTTTGGTTTGGCAAAGGGATAATAGCTTTATACAAAGCGATAAGATTATGGATAGTGAAGAAATTCTAAAAACCATTGCTATTTCTCGTTTGGTGCTTGATAATATCAAAAATATCAAAGCTTATTGGGCAACGATGACTTTAAATTTGGCTATGGTCGCACAAGAATTTGGGGCTAATGACTTAGATGGAACAATAGAAAAAGAAAGCATACAAAGTGCTGGTGGAGCGAAATCTGCTAAAGGCACAAGCTTAAAAACTTTCATCGATATGATAAAAACTGCAAATTTAATTCCTGTAGAACGCAATAGCTTATATAATGAACTAAAAACTTACTAAGGCATAAAATGGACTTTTTTAAACTCAAAGAAAATAATACAAATATCCGCACAGAGATTATTGCAGGACTTACAACCTTTTTAGCTATGGTTTATATCATTCCTGTTAATTCAAGCATAGTCAGCAACACAGGAATACCTATAGAAGCGCTGATTACCGCAACCGCTTTAATTACGATTATTGCAAGTGCTTTTAATGCTTTTTTTGCTAATACTCCAGTGGCTATGAGTGTTGGAATGGGTTTAAATGCTTATTTTACCTTTAGTGTTTGCGTGGGACAAAAAATCGCTTGGCAAAGTGCTTTGGGTGCGGTTTTTATTTCAAGTATGATTTTCCTTCTTCTTTCTTTTACACATTTTCGTCTTTGGGTGATCCGCAATATCTCCAAAGATTTGCGTCTAGCGATTTGTGCAGGGATTGGTTGTTTTATAGCCTTTTTGGGTTTAAGTCAAATGGGTATTATCACGCCAAATAAAGACACTTTAGTCAGTATAGGAAATTTTAAAAGCTCTCATGTTCTTTTTGGAATTTTTACCCTAACCTTAATCATCTTTTTTTGGGCTATAAAATTACGTGGAGCGTTTATTTTGGGTGTTTTGATAAGTTCTATTATTGCTTGGACTTTTGGGATTGATAATGCAAGTTTTCCTGACAAGCTCATCTCTTTACCCAATTTCAGTGCAGAAAATGGCTTAGGTGCGATTTTTTTACAACTTGATATCAAAAGCGCTCTAGATATTACAATGATACCTATTATTTTAACCTTTTTCATCACTCAGCTTTTTGACAGCATAGGCACGATTACGGGCGTGGGCGAAAGAGGTAAAATCTTTGATGATCCTAAAAATGGAGAGAAAAAATTAGGAAAAACCTTAATGGCAGATGCTGCTGGCTCGGCCTTGGGTTCGTTAACTGGCACTTCAACGGTTACTGCCTTTGTTGAAAGCACCACAGGAGTTGAAAGTGGTGGCAGAACAGGGCTTACTGCTTTAGTTGTGGCTATTTGCTTTGCTTTTACGCTTTTTTTACTGCCACTTTTTAAAGCCATTCCTGCAAATGCGATTTATCCTGTGCTTGTAATGGTGGGAATTTTAATGTTTATGGAAGTAAAAAATATCGATTTTAAAGATAGCGCTATTGCAGTAGCAAGCTTTTTTACCATCGTTATGATGCCTTTTACCTATTCAATTACAACAGGTTTTGCTTTTGGTTTTCTTTCATATTTATGTGTGCGAATTTTTAAACAAGAGTGGGATAAAATCAATCTTGGTATCGTGGTTTTAAGCTTGATTTCTTTTGGAAATTTCTTACTCATCGCTTTGCAATAAAGGGAAAAAATGATTTTTTATTCTTATGATGAATTTAAAGAAGATGTGAAAATTTTAGCTAAAGAAATTAAAAAAGATTTTAATCCTGACGCACTTTTAGCTATCGCAAGAGGGGGCATGAGTTTAGGGCATTCTTTAGCAGTGGCTTTAAACACTCGCTATCTTTTTTCGCTAAATTCTATCCATTATGATGATACAAAAAAGTTGGATACTATTGAAATTTTCAATATTCCTGATCTTAAGCAATATAAAAAAATCTTGCTTATTGATGATATGGTTGATAGTGGAGAGAGTTTAGCAGAAATTAAAAGGGTTTTGCTTGAAAAATTTCCCCATATTGAATTAAAAATTGCTACTATTTTTTATAAAAAAAATGCACTTTTGCAACCTGATTTTAAAATCAAAGAAGCAAAAGAATGGGTTGAGTTTTATTGGGATATAAATATTGATTAAAATTTGCTATAATGCAAAATTTTAAAATTTTAGGAGCTTTTTTGAAAATAAAATTTATATCTTTTATCTTGCTTTTTTGTGTGATTTTCGCTTTTGGCAAAGAACAAAATTTAGATGATTTTGAAGCAGAATATCAAAACTATAAAGTAAGCGATCCGCTCTCTGGCTACAACAAAACAATGACAAGTTTTAATGTAGCTTTATATGATTATGGTTTTAGGCCTATTCTTAAAGGCTATAATACCATCACTCCTGAATTTTTTCGACTCGGAGTAAGAAATTTTTTTGACAATCTGCTTTCCCCTTTGCGTTTTGTAGGTAATATTTTGCAATTTAAATTTGAAGAAGCAGGAGAAGAATTTAAACGATTTACTGCAAATACTATTATGGGTTTTGGCGGACTTATGGATCCTGCTTCAAAAATGGGACTTAAAAAGCATTATGCGGATTTAGGAACGGTTCTAGCACATTGGGGTGTTGGCGGTGGATTTCACATCGTTTTACCGGTGCTTGGACCCAGCAATTTAAGAGATACCCTAAGCCTACCCGCACTTTGGTATGCAAGCCCTACTGCCTATATTGATCCTACTTGGGCAAGTGTAGTTATTGGTGCTTATAGTTTTGGTAATGAAATGAGTTTTAGACTGGATGAAATTGATGAAATTTATTATAATACTCCGAATTTATATCCATTTTTGCGTGATGCTTACGAGCAAAGACGCAAAGAACTTAGCAAATAAAGGAAAAAAATGAAAAAAATATTTTTAATCTTAGCTTTATTTTTAAACGCTTTTGCTCTAAATCTTGACGAAATTTCATCCACTATGCAATCTAATATCGATGAAAGTCTCAAACTTTTACAAAACACCAAAGAAGATAAAAAACAAGCTGCAGATGGAATTTTCAAACTTTTTGATAGTATTATTGATTATAAACTTATGGCACAACTTAGTCTTTCTAAAAATTATTCTAACTTAAATCAAAACCAACAAAAACAATTTAATAAAGCTTTTGAAGCAAGTCTTAAAAAAAGCTTTACCGAAAAATTAAGTCTTTATAAAGATCAAGTTTTAAAAGTCAAAAATGGTGAATTAAAAAATGAAAAACGCTATTTTCTAACCACTTCTATGATTGTTGATGGAGAAGAAAAAAATATTATTTTCAAATTTTACAACGACAATAACAACTGGCTGATTTATGATGTTGATGTTTTAGGTGTTAGTATAGTGCAAACTTATAGATCTCAATTTGGAGATCTTTTAGCAAATCAAGGTTTTGACGCCCTACTTTCGAAACTTGAAGGTATTGTTATAAAATAAATGTTTTCAAAGCTTTTAAAATTTTTCATCTCTCATCCGAAAAGCACTTTTTTTGCAACGCTTTTTATATGCTTGTTTTTAAGCTTTTTTAGCTTTAAGCTCAGCGTTGATGCAAGTGCTGAAAGTTTGCTTTTAGAAGATGATGCAGATTTAAAAACTTTTAGAGAAATTTCAAAACATTACAAAAGTGATAATTTTTTACTTTTAGCTTTTAAACCCTATGATGAAAAACCTTTTTCAAATGAAAATTTAGAAAAATTAAAAAAGCTTCATAAAGATTTAGAAAAAGCTCCGCTTGTTGAACGCGTTTTTAGCATTATCAATGCTCCTTTACTTCAAAGCTCTAAAAATTCGGATTTAAAAGAGCTTTTAAAAAATATTCCCAATATAGAAAGCAAAGATATCAATCTCAGCAAAGCACAAAATGAAATTTTAAATAGCCCTTTTTATAAAAACAATATCATTTCAAAAGATGGTAAGATTACAGGACTTATTATCTATTTAAAACCTGATGAAATTTACAACAAACTCATAGAAAAAAGAGATCTTGCTAAGGATGAAAATGAAAAAGAACACATTCGCCTTGCAATAAAAGAACATCAAGATAGACAAAAAATCATCACAAAACAAAGTTTAGATAGCATTAAAAATATCGCCAAAAATTACGAAAAAAATGGCGATACGCTTTATCTTGGTGGTGTGAGTATGATCGCTGATGATATGATTACTTATATAAAATCCGATCTTTTACTTTATGGCATTTCACTCGTATTTTTGTTAGGATTTGCACTTTATTATTTTTTCAGATCATGGCGTTTTGTTTTTTTACCACTTTTTATTTGCTTTATCAGCCTAAGTGCTGCAAGTGGCGTTTTCGCACTTTTGAATTTTCAAATCACGGTGATTTCATCTAATTATGTTGCTCTAGTTTTAATCATCACTTTAAGCGTAGTCGTGCATTTAATCACGCATTTTATAGAAATTTCCACGCGTTATCCTAAAGCAAAAATAGAACGCTTGGTGCTTCAAACCTTACTTGCAAAAGCAAATCCTAGTCTTTATGCCATAGTTACGACTATGATAGGCTTTTTTTCTTTAATGCTTTCAAATATCGAACCCATCATAAAACTTGGTATTATGATGAGTATAGGCATAGGTCTAGCTTTAATTTTTACTTATCTTTTTTTGGCTAGTATTTTAGTGCTTTTAAAACCTAAAAAATACTATAAAAAAGAATTTAAATTTAATCTTTTAGCCTTTTGCGCTAAGACAAGTTTAGATCCTAAAAAACGCCGTTTAATTTATATCATCGCCGTTTTTGCAGTGCTTTTAGCTTTGATTGGAATTTCAAAATTAAGAGTTGAAAATTCCTTTGTAAATTATTTTAAAGATGGAAGTGAAATCAAAAAAGGCTTGCTTATTATTGATAAAAATTTAGGTGGAACTTTGCCTTTGGAAGTAATTATCCGCTTTTCCAAGCAAGAAAATGACAAAAATACAAATAACTCACTTGATAGCTTTGAAGATGAATTTGAGAATTTAGCTAAGCAAGATACTTATTGGTTTGATTCCAAAAAAACACGCATTGCTAAAAAAGTGCATGAATTTTTAGAAAATAAAGAATTTGTAGGTTCTGTTTTAAGTTTAAATAGTCTTTTGGTATTAGGAAAAAATATCAATGATGGTAAAGATTTAGATGATTTTACCCTTGCTTTTTTAAATGAAAATTTGCCTACAAAATTCAAGCAAGATTTACTTTCTCCTTTTGTCAGTATAGAAAATAATGAGTTAAGATTTACCTTGCGTATTATTGACTCTGATCCAAATTTAAGGCGCAATGAATTTTTAATAAAACTTAAAAAAGAGCTTAATGGACTTTTGAAAAATGATGGCGTAGAAGTGCAAATTACAGGGATTATGGTGCTTTATAACAATATGCTTCAAAGTCTTTTTTCATCACAATTTGATACACTTATTTTTGTAATTTTAGCAATTTTTATACTTTTTATAATTGTCTTTAGGGATTTAAAATTCTCAATTACAGCCATACTTGTCAATGTAATTCCTTTAAGTGTGGTTTTTGCTCTTATGGGTCTGTGCAAAATTCCGCTTGATATGATGAGCATTACCATAGCTGCTATTGCTATAGGCATAGGTGTGGATGACGCCATACATTATATTTATCGCTTTAAAGAAGAGATTAAAACTAAAAGCATAGAAGAAGCGATTTTAAATTCACATCTTAGCATTGGCTCGGCACTTTATTATACGACTATTAGCATAGTTTTGGGCTTTAGCGTGATGATGAGTAGTAATTTTATCCCTACAATTTATTTTGGTATCTTAACCACTTTCGTTATGATTTTGCTTTTAAGCGGAAGTTTGTTTTTACTTCCAAGTTTTTTAATCACTATTTATTCTAAGAAGCCCAAATCCTAAGCCCAGTATAAACAGCATAGATTAATACCGCTATAAAAATATATTTAATAAAATTTTTCATTATTATCCTTTGTTTAAAATTTTTAAAATCATCTTTGCAAGCTTTAAAGCTTTAAAACGATGTGAAATTTGATTTTTTTCATCATGACTAAGCTGGGCTAAGGTTTTATCAAAGCCTTTTGGGATAAAAAGACTATCATAACCAAAACCATTTTTGCCTTTTTCTCTATCAATCACGCGTCCATACATACTTCCATGTGTACTAAATTCACCCTTTAAACCCACCATTGCAATAGCCGCTACATAGTGGGCTTTACTTTCCTTAAAACCTTTTTTTGCCATTTCTTCTACAAGTTTATCGCGATTGCTTTTATCATCGCCTTTTCCACTAAATCTAGCAGAATAAATTCCTGGCTTACCTTCTAAAACATCGACACAAATTCCGCTATCATCGCTTAAAACTATAAATTCATTTTTTCGTCTTTCGTCTAAAGCATTAAAAACCGCTCTTGCTTTTATAAGGGCATTTTCTTTAAAACTTTTGCCATTTTCTTCTATTTCAAAAGGTCTTAAAATTTCATCAAAAGCATAAATTTCAAATTCTTTTAAAAGTTCTTTGAGTTCTAAAACTTTGTGTTTATTGCTTGTTGCCAATAAAATTTTCATCATTTTGCTCCAAAAACTGAATTATTTTCATTAAATTATCCTTTTTAATTCCTTGCCAAACTAAGAAAAAATCAATCAAATTCCAAATAAAAAGTATGCTAACACTTAAAAGTAAAGATGAAATCATTAAATGAATATATTCTCTAATCGAACCGCTATCATCCCATAAAAACAAAAATGCAATAAAACAATTCACAAGCATCCAAAACCAAAGCAAAATCTTAACAATACCAAGTTTTATATCGCCTTTATAAAGTCTATCAAAACTAAGTCCGCCAAAACATAAAGCAGGGATAATTCCTAACAAAAGCCCAACTAAAGGACTTTTAAAATCAATATTTACAAGCTTTACTATTTCTTCATCACTTAATTTTGCGAGTTTTTCCTTATAAAGCATTAAAGCCAAAATATCCACTTTATCTTTGATTATTGCTATAAAATTCTCAAAATGATTCATTTTATTCTCGATTATGTCTTTTGATTTTTAAGATAAAAACTATCAATTTTCATCTTGATTTAAAAATAAAATAATTTTTCTTAAATTATCCGCTTTAATTCCTTGCCAAACCAAGAAAAAATCAAGTATATTCCATATAAAAAGCACGACAATATCAATTCCCCAAATCACAAATACAAAAGCTTCATTAGTAAAACCTGCGAGAATAAGACCTAAGAAGATAAAAATCCACAGGGCTAATTTTACTATGCCAAGCCCTATATCGCCTTTATAAAATCGATCAAAGGTAAGCCCCGATAATACAAAAGCAGGAACAACTCCTAACAAAAGCCCAATTAAAGGACTTTTAAAATCAATAAGATAAAACCTAGACATTTTATCTTCTTCTAAAGCTTCAATTTTTTCTTTATAAGGCAATAAAGATTCTGCATATAACTTACTTGAAAGCATCATTACAAGAATTTGAAAGCGATCCATAAATTTTACCTTTATCACGAATTTTAAAAGATAAAAATTCTACTTTTTTTCGGCTTTTAAAAAGATAAAATTAAAAAACTTAAATATCCTTAAAGCATTTCATAGTAAAATTATCCTATTTGATAATTTAAATTTTAGGAAACCAAAATAATGCTAAAAAATGTCTTACCCCTATCTTTTATCGTTGGAACAAGGTTTTTTGGGCTTTTTATTGTTTTACCGGTGCTTAGCCTTTATGCACTTGAGCTAAAAAATGCAAATGAGTTTCTAGTAGGACTTTTAGTAGGTGTTTATGCCTTAACTCAAATGGCTTTACAAATGCCTTTTGGGATTTTAAGTGATAAAATTGGGCGTAAAAAAACTATGTTAATAGGACTAATTATCTTTATTATAGGTTCTCTTATATGCTCATATGCTAATGATATTTATACTATGCTAATAGGCAGAATGCTTCAAGGTGCAGGGGCTATTGGTGCAGTGGCTACAGCAATGATAAGTGATTTTATTACCGAAGAAAATCGTGGCAAGGCCATGGCGATAATGGGATCTTTTATAGGACTTTCTTTTGCAGCTTCTATGGTAGTTTCACCTTTAATGAGTGCTAAATGGGGTCTATCAAGCCTTTTTGATTTGAGTGCTGCTTTATCACTTTTATGCATCATCTTGCTTTTTACGGTCGTTCCAAAAGAGCAAAAAATCACCCATGAAAACAATAAAACACCTTTTTTTCATCTCATTAAGCAAAAAAATTTAGCCTTGATGAATTTTACAAATTTTATGCAAAAAATGCTTATGAGTATCGCGTTTTTGAGTATTCCTATAATTTTAGTCAAACATTTAGGTTTTGATGAAAACAAACTTTGGATTGTTTATACTGCTTCAATGATAGCAGGATTTTTAGCTATGGGTTTTGCTGGAAGTTTGGGAGAAAAAAGGGGCTTGGCAAAACAAATTTTACTTTTAGGTGTAGGATTTTTCATATTTTCTTATATTCTTTTTATATTTGCAAATTCCATTAATTTTTTCATCCTTGCCGTTGTGATCTTTTTTATAGGTTTTAATTTGCATGAACCTATCATGCAAAGCTGTGCTTCTAAATTTTGCAAAGCACATGAAAAAGGAGCTGCATTAGGGCTTTTTAATGCTTTTGGTTACGCTGGAAGTTTTGCAGGTGGTATTATAGGTGGAGCATTTTTACATCTTGATGAGTTAAATATTTTGACTATGATTTTAGTGATTTTAGCTATGATTTGGCTTGTAACTTTGTTTTATTTAAAAAATCCTGTCGAATTTAAAAATCTCTATCTGCCTTTAGAAACACCTTTAAATTTGAGTGAATTTAGTAAAAATATAGGTATTGTAGATATTTATAAAAATGCAAAAAACCTAGTCATTAAATTCGATAGCAAACTTACAAACAAAGAAGAATTGGAGAATAAAATTTAAAAATAAAAAAAGCTTGAAATTTGATTGATAATTTTATTTTCTAAAGAAAGCTGGCAACGCTTTTTATCACTAAGATAAGCTGTTCTTGCTATCAAGCTTGTAGCTTTTGTGTCAAAATTGGAGCGAATTTGTATATTAGCTTGCATAATATAATAATTTTCCACAAGCCATTCTCCACCACTCTCTAAAGGGTCAAAATCATAAAAAAAATGTGCCGAAGTGCTAATCCTTTGAGCATAAGAACGCTTTTTTAAATCCACAAGATTGATTAAAATCTCATAATCAGCATTTTGTATTTTTTCTTTAAGCCCCAAGCTTTCGAGTTTTAAAGCCAAATTTCTATCCAAATGACTTTCAATTTTGCTTGGATTTTGAAAATAAATTTGAAAACTTTGCCCTTGCTTTGTCTTTACAAAAATACCTTCATTGCTTGTTTGTATAGAGCTTTGTATCAAAGTAGCATTAGCACAAGCACTCAAAAAAAGTGCTAAAAATGTGCTAAAGATTAAATGAATTTTTTTCATTATTTAATGATGGTTGGAGTTGCACTAAGACCCAAAGAGCGATATTTTTCATAAAGTGAAATTACTTCTTTTACTTCAGAATCACTCGCATCAGGATAAGAATTAATCTTTGCGTCGTAATATTTATTTAAAATAGCTATTTTTTCATCATCATTTTTAGCTTTTTTGCTTTCTTTATAAATGAGTGCTGATTTTTCAAAAGCCGATCTTCCATGCACTGGAGTTAAAATATAATTAACTTGATAATTTTTAAGCTCATCTTTAATTTGTGCTAAATGCTCTCTACAATACGGACATTCAGGATCTGAAAAGACATAAATAGCGGGTTTATTTTTATCGCCTAAAGCTATCACCATTTTTTCTTTTTGTGCTACTGGTTTAGCGTTTTTAGTAAAATTTGCCCTAGCTTCTTGGAATTTTTTCATTTCATATTCTTGTGCGTAAGAAGTTCTGGTTTTCAAATCGATGATATCAGGAACGATAATATTGTCTTTTGTAAAAAGAATTTGCTCTTGTTTTTGTCCATCAACCGCTATAGTTACGATCACGCTTTCAAATCCTGTATTTCCCACTTTTTGGCGATCGCCTACGCTTATAGTTGCATTTGGAAATTGTGCTTTAATGCTTTTAGAGTAAAAATCACTGATTTCAGTATTGCTAGCTGCGAATAAAGAAGCTGAACAGGCAATGATTAAACTTAATTTTTTCATTAATATTCCTTTACAAATTGAAATTTGCTTTAATTTTATAATGATATTCTAAACACTTGCTTTTAAAAATCTCTTTTCATCTTTTTTTTGTATTTTTTCATTCTTATCTAAATATTCTAGATAAGCTATGGCATATTTTCTTGAAAAATTAAAATATTCTTTCATCTTTTGCACATCAAGACTTTCATTTTTTAAAAGCTCTAAACACTCTTGCATAAGTTTATTCAGTGCATTTTTCTCTACAAAAAGATTATGCGTTAATCTTATGATGAGATTTTGTTTTGTCAGTTTTTTTAGTATTTCATCTCCGCTTTTTCTATCAAGCTCTAAAAAATCATATAAATTATAAGGTGCTTCAGGCTTTATGCCTTGTTTTTTAAGCATTTCATAAAGCTCGTTATTGTTTTTTTCTTTTAATTTTTCAAAATCAATTCCTTTTTTAAAATACACTCCATTTTCAAAATCAAGCAAATTTGTCATATTTTTAAGTCCAAATTCACAAAATTCCACACTAGCCCAAGAAAGCCTTAAAGCCAAAGAAGTGGCCGAAAGCATAGCATAAGGATTTTTTTCAAGTATAAAAGAAACAAATTTTTTAAACTCATCTAAAATAGATAGATTATAAATATTAAGATTTTTTTCATCAACAAAAACTTCGTTTAATTCTTTAGCTAAACTCAACGCTTCTTCATGGTTTAATTTAAATCTTTGATAACTTGAAAGCAAACCAAAACCATATTTATGAGTATTTTTTAAAAACTCAAAAGTCTTTTTTAGGTTTTTGTTTTTTAAAAACATTAAAAACTTATTTTTTTGATCTCTTCTTAAAGGCTCACTCACTGGATTTAAAACCCTTCCGCCACCTACAACGCGGTTATTTTGAAGTAAAACAAATTTTTCATCAAAGCATAAAAAAAGATTTTTTTCAAAATCAAGATGTGCGAAAAATTCATCATTTTCTAATTCTTTTAAAATATTAATCTTACATTCTATACTTTTTGCTCCTACGCAAAAAAGCATTTTTGCATTTTTTAAATTCTTAGCTTTAATTAAAACATCACATTCTTTAAAGCCTTTAAAAAAACCTTTTTTGCTTAATAAAAAACCTTTTTTAAGCTCTTTATAATCGCAATTTAAACTTAAAGCGACGCGGTTATAAGCTGAAATTTCATTAAAATTATTTTCGTGATTTTGTATATTTTTGATGATGAGTTCTTTTTGGTTATCAAGACAAATGATTTTTTCATTTAAAGAAATTTTTCCTTCATTTAAACTTCCCGTGACTATAGTTCCTATACCTTTTAAGGAAAAAACCCTATCAATATAATACCGAAAAACAAATTTTTCATTGCCATTTTTGCACTCTAAATTTAAAAGATAGTTTTTTAATTTTAGAATGCTTGCTTCATCTTTGATAGAAGTGTAAAAAATTTCTTTTGGCGTGAAGTTAAGTGCATTTAAAATTGTTTGCCCTTGTTCTTTTAAATTCTCACATAAATCACACTTGCTAAATACCAAAATAATATCTTTTATTCCTAAAATTTCAAGCACTTCCAAATGTTCTATGCTTTGTTCTTTTAGGCCTTCATTAATATCAACTACAAATAAACAAGCACTAAAACCAAATGCTCCACTTATCATTGTTTTAACCAAATCTTTGTGTCCAGGCACATCAATAAAAGAAAGGTGTTTTTCTTTATAAGTTAAATTTGAAAAACTTAAATTGATAGTGATTTGTCTTTCCTTTTCCTCTTTTAAGCTATCGCCTTCAAAGCCATTTAATGCTTTAATTAAAGAAGTTTTTCCATGATCAATATGCCCTGCAGTGCCAATTAAAAGTGAATTCATAAATTTTCCATAGTATTGATAATTTCAATTAGTTTTGATAAATCTTTTTCCAAAATTGTCCTAAAATCTAACACAAAAGCCTCATTTTCTATGCGTCCTATGATATTTTTTGCCCTGAATTTCTCTTGCAATTTTAAAGCATTACCTTTAAAAGCTAAAACAAAAGTATCTAAAGTTTTATCCGGCATAGAACCTCCGCCCACTAAGCTTTTACTCGTTCTTAACTCGCTTTTAAATTTGAGCTCATTTTGCACCCTTAAAGCTTTTTCTTTTATGTGATTTATTTCATCATTTAAAAGTTTTAAGCTTATGATTTTTTCATAATCTTTCTCAAGATAAGCCCTAAGACTTTCATTTAAAAAAGCAAGAGTAACTTTATCCACCCTTAACATTCTTAAAAGTTGATTTTTTTTAATTTTATCAATAAGTTCTTTTTTGCCAAGTATGATTCCAGCTTGCACGCTACCAAAAAGCTTATCTCCACTAAAACTTAAAATATCGCAATATTTAATCAATTCTTTAATTTTAGGCTCATTTTTAACTAATTTTGCATTTAAATTCTCACACCATCCAGAACCCAAATCATAATAGCTTAAAAGTCCTTTTTCTCTAGCCAAAAGCCCCAAATCTTTAATATCAACTTCACTACAAAAACCGATTAATGCGAAATTTGATTTATGAGTCTTTAAAAGTATTTTAGTGTTTTCATTAATAGCTTTTTCATAATCTTTTAAATGTGTTTTATTGCTAGTACCAACTTCTAAAAGCTTTACCCCAGCAGCTTTAATCACTTCGCTCACACGAAAGCTTCCGCCAATTTCGACAAGTTCACCCCTTGAAGTAATGAGTTCTTTATCAAAGCAAAGTGAATTTAATACCAAAAAAACTGCGGCGGCATTGTTATTTACCACCAAAGCATCTTCACACTCAAAAAGCATTTTAAGCTTTTCAAGCACCAAAGCATAGCGACTTCCTCTTTTGCCGTTTTCTAAATCAAATTCAATATTAGCGTAATTGCAAAGCACTTCTTTAGAATTGTTAAAAATGCTTTCATCAATAACACTTCGCCCTAAATTCGTATGGATAACAACACCAGTGGCATTAATCACGCTTTGTAAATCTTTGCGTAAATGTTTATTTATTTCTTGTTTTATCTTTTCTAAAATAGTAATTTTATCAAGAGAATTTTCGTCTAAATTTGTCTTAAGTTTTGCAACAATGCTTTTACAAAAATAAGATTTTAAATAAAAAGGATATTCTTTTAAACTTTCATCGTCAATTAAAGTTCCAATTTGCGGAAAATGTCTGAATTTGTTCATCTTAAGCCTTAAGAAAATATTTGGTTATTTTACCATAAAATTTAAAAAAATATATCCAAGGAAAAACAATGAAAGACTTTGTTTTCATACAAAATGAAAATCTCATTCCCTTACCTGACAATATAAACATTTGGGAAAATTGCAAAGATGAAGAAGTTTTAATCTCTAATGAAAAAAATCAAAAAGCACAAATTTACGCTCCAGAAATTAATTTTTATCTTAAAAACTCACAAGATGAAATTTTAGAAAAAAGTAAAAATATATTAAAACTTTATGAAGCTAGAGCAAATGTTTATGATTTAGGACTTGATTTAGAACAAAATAAAGAAGTAAAAAATCGTATTATTTTAGTAGATTCTAGCGATGATATGGCTGATTTTCTAAAAAAGCAAGGTTTTAAAATCATCAGTTTAAAAAATGAAGAAATTTTGGCTGTTTTTGGAAGCATAGGTGAACTTTGTGCGGTGATTTTAAATGAGGGCGAAGAAGTAGAAATTGATTTTGATATTTTACTTTTTAACACTGATTTAAATGAAATTCGCAAGGATTTTACAAGACAAAGTGGTTGCTATAATATAAAAAATTTTAAGGACAATGAAGCTTTGCTTGAATTTTTAAAAAATAAAAGCCCACAATATAAATTTAAAACCTACATCACTTATGATTCTAGCGTATGTCAATATCATGAAAGACGCAGCGAGCATTGTGCAAAATGTGCCGAGATTTGCCCAACAACAGCAATTTTAAAAGATGATGAAAATAAACATTTAGAATTTTCTCAAGTTGATTGTTTAGGTTGTGGAGGTTGCATTAGTGTGTGTCCTAGTGGCTCGCTTGATTATGCACCTATGCCAAGACAAAGCTTCTTTGAACTTTGCGAGTTTTACAAAGATAGTAAAATTTTAATCATACCTAAAAAAATGCCTTTAGAAGATTTAAATATTCATTTGCCAAAAAGCGTTTTGCCTTTTATGATAGAAGGGGAAAAATGGCTATCTCATATGCATTTTTTAACCCTTTTGCAAAGTAGCGGTGCAAATCTAGTTTTTTACACCGATTTCATTTCGCGTGGAAGTGCGGAAGCAATAGATCTTTTAAATACCTTTTTTGAAAGAAAATTTAATAAAAAAGCCATTTTTGTTGCCAAAGATGAAAAAGAATTGCAAAATACTTTAGAAAAGCAAGAATTTATAGAAAATTTAAGCTTTGAATTTCACAATAACACTCTAACCACTAGGGAAAATTTTGCTAAAAGGATGCAAAATTTGATTAAAAATGATGATTTTGGCACAAAAGAAAGCGGAGAGTGGCTAAGATATGGCAAAATAGAAATCAATACAAATACTTGCACACTCTGCCTTTCTTGCGTAGGAGCTTGTAATGTGGGCGCATTGATTGCTGATAGTAAAGAAAATGCTTTAAAATTTAATGCTTCACTTTGCACGACTTGTGGGTATTGCGAAGTAAGCTGTGCTGAAAAAGACACTTTAAAACTTACGCGTAGCGGAATGGAATTTAATCCAAATTATTTTGAGTATAAAACTATGGCTAAAGATGAACTTTTTGCTTGTATAGAATGCGGAAAAGAATTTGCTACAAAAAAGGCGGTAGAAAAAATCGCAAATTTGATGAAAGCCAAATTTGCCAATGATGAAAGCAAAATAAAAACACTTTATTGTTGTGCAGATTGCAAAGCAAAAGTGATGATAGAAGCAATGAGAAAAAGATAGATAATCAATCGTTGGCTATGAATTTGATATTTTCAATAGTCCAAATCATAGCCTTTTCTATCACACTCCCATGAGTTTCATTTTCAAAAAGTTTAAAATTAACCTTGCAAGTGCTATGATTTAAAATTTGCATGCTAAGTTCTTTAGCACTTATTTTAGCTTCAGCTTTTTTAATACTAGAATTACCTTCAGCCGAACCTAAAGCCATATAAATTTGAGGACAATTTGATAAAGAAATTTGCCTAGGTATAAATTCGCTATTACCCCACCACAAAGAAGGAGAAATGATAAAATAATGGCTAAAAAGCTTTACATCATGAAATAAAGTATCTAAAGCAAAAAGCCCGCCAAAAGAATGTCCAAAAAGAATTTGAAAATCTTCACTGGTTTCATAATGTGTATTAATATAAGGCAAAAGCTCTGTTTTGATAAATTGTCTGAATTCAAAGCCACTTCCTCCATTTTGAAATTCTAAACCTTGAACCTTAGGAGTGTAATCTTTTGTCCTATGGATAGTATCAAACGCTAAAGGACTATCATAACCTATACCAACAATTAAAATATCTTCCCTAGGTAAATAATCATAAAGATTTAAAAATCTTGAAAAAAATGCATTGCCATCAAGCAAATAAATTACTTTATATTTTTTATATTTTATTTTACTTTTTGCCACAAAAATTCGATAATTTGTATGATGATGAGTTAATTTTAAATCTTTTTCTATAAAAAAGTAATCTTTCGCTTTTTCTGCAATAGGAGTAATTTTTTGAGTTGGTTTTGAAAAAAGTGGAATAACTAAAAATAAAAATATAATAAAATATCGACCAAAAAAGCCGATATTTTTAAAAATTAAGCAAAATAAGCTTTGATTTGCTCTACCCAAGCATCAATTCTCGCTTCAGTTTGATCTTCTTGATTGTCGTTATCAAGTGCAAGACCTACAAATTTACCATCAACAACTGCATCACTTGCTTCAAAAGTATATCCATCAGTTGAAACTTCACCAACTAAATTTGCTCCTGCATTTTTTAAATTTTGTGCAAGTTTTCCCATACCGCCACAATAAGTATCAGAATAACTCTCACTATCACCCATTCCAAAAACAGCTACAGTTTTTCCATTTAGACTAAGTCCTGAAAAATCAAAACCATCCCAATCATCTTGCAAATCTCCACTTCCCCAAGTAGAAGTCCCACAAATTAATTTATCATAAGAGTTGATTTTAGCTGCATCAATATCTGCAATGTTTAAAACATCACTGATTCCTAATTTTGAAGCAATTGTATTTGCTGCTCCTTCTGTATTTCCCATAGCACTTCCATAAATTACTGCTACTGACATTATTTTCTCCTTATAAGTTGATTTGATATTTTATACGGAACTAATTTTAACATAGTTTTGTTTAAATCACACAAAAAATGTTTGATTTCAATAAAATGCGTGAAATTTTCATTACGCGGACAAACTATATAAAATTTGTCAAAATGATTATAATTTATCAAGTTTAATATTTTATGAATTTCATTTTCAATCTCTAAATTCTGTACATTGATTTCTTTGCAAAGCGGTAAGATAGCAAAATTATTCTCTATAACAATCAAACCATTGTTTTCAATAACATTTTTATCCCGATTTTGCCAAGAAATTTTATCATACACATAAGTACTGAATAAAATTTGAGCATCAAAACAAATACCATTAAAATAAATTCTTAAAAGTCTTAAAAAATCAATTTTTCTCGTAATTTTAGTTTTAAAAATGAAATTTTTTCTTTCTTGAAACAATAAAGCATATTGACTGATTTTAATATTTATTTTTTTTATTTTACCAAAAGAAATATGCATTGCATCGTATAAAAAATTTCTAAAAAGCATTTTTAAAGTTTTTGTGTTTTTTGTATAAGAAAGTGGAATTTTTAGAGTATTACCCACGCTAGCGTTATACTGAATTAAAAAAGTTATTATAAGCTCTTCTTTGCCTAAATGGCTATAAATTTTCGGCACAAATTCTTGCTCTTTGTCAAAACCAAAAAACATTTACAATCCTTTGGAGCAAGAAAACTTTTGATCTAAATTAAAAACCTTACAATATTCACAATAGACACAACTTACACTTCTTTTCGCACACACAAGAGGAATTTTTCTTTTCTTTGCTTCGGTCTTAATTTTTTTCATAGTATTATGATTTAAAAAACTCGTTAACATAATAATACATTCTGTATCACAAGGAATAGGTTTGCGATTAACTCTATTTTCATTTCGTGCATCCCAATGTTCTATTTTTTTAGCACCCAAATCATATAAAACCGCTTTAATAGGTGTGATTTCATCCGCACCGATAACCAAAACTGACATAATTTCTCCTTTGTGATTTTAGTAATATATTTTGATAATTATTATTATAATGTATCCAAACTAAATTTATTTTGAAATTTATTATCATTTTTTATATTTTATTACAAATTTATCTATATTTTTCAGTTAATTTTAATTTTTAATAGATATAATTTCTCAACTAATAAAATTTATTATTTAGGAGAAAACAATGAAAAAACTAACTAACGATTTTGGAAATATCGTCGCTGATAATCAAAATTCATTAAGTGCAGGTGCCAAAGGACCTTTACTTATGCAAGATTATATTTTGCTTGAAAAGCTTGCTCATCAAAATAGAGAAAGAATTCCAGAAAGAACTGTTCATGCAAAAGGAAGCGGGGCTTATGGCGAGATAAAAATTACTGCGGATTTAAGTGCTTATACCAAAGCTAAAATTTTTCAAAAGGATGAAGTCACTCCTCTTTTCTTGCGTTTTTCAACCGTTGCAGGTGAAGCAGGTGCAGCTGATGCGGAACGCGATGTAAGAGGTTTTGCAATTAAATTTTACACTAAAGAAGGAAACTGGGATTTAGTGGGAAATAATACCCCGACTTTTTTCATCCGTGATGCTTATAAATTCCCTGATTTTATTCATACTCAAAAAAGAGATCCAAGAACTCATCTAAGAAGCAACAACGCGGCTTGGGATTTTTGGACACTTTGCCCTGAAAGCTTACACCAAGTAACCATACTTATGAGTGATAGAGGAATTCCTGCATCTTATCGCCATATGCACGGCTTTGGAAGTCATACTTATAGCTTCATCAACGATAAAAATGAAAGATTTTGGGTAAAATTCCATTTTAAAACCATGCAAGGTATCAAAAATCTTACTAACGAAGAAGCAGCAAAAATCATTGCAGATGATAGAGAAAGTCACCAAAGAGATCTTTATGAAGCTATTGAAAATAAAGATTTTCCAAAATGGAAAGTGCAAGTACAAATTTTAGCTGAGAATGACATAGAAAAACTTGGATTTAATCCTTTTGATTTAACTAAAATTTGGCCACACAGCATAGTTCCTTTAATGGATATTGGTGAGATGATTTTAAATAAAAATCCACAAAATTACTTTAATGAAGTTGAACAAGCAGCCTTTAGTCCTAGCAATATAGTTCCTGGCATTGGTTTTAGTCCTGACAAAATGCTTCAAGCTAGAATTTTTTCATACCCTGATGCACACAGATATCGCATAGGAACAAATTATCATTTACTTCCTGTAAATCGTGCTAAAAGCGAAGTAAATACCTACAATGTCGCAGGTGCGATGAATTTTGACAGCTATAAAAATGAGGCGGCTTATTATGAACCAAATAGTTATGATTATAGCCCAAAAGAAGATAAAAACTATCTTGAGCCTGATCTTGCTATAGATAACGTAGCACAAAGATTTGCACCACTAGATGATGATTTTTACACTCAACCAAGAGCTTTATTTAATATCATGAATGATAATCAAAAAGCACAACTTTTTAACAATATTGCTGCTTCTATGAAAGGGGTAGATGAAAAAATTATCACTAGAGCTTTAAATCATTTTGAAAAAATTTCAAGCGATTATGCAAATGGAGTGAAAAAAGCTTTAGGAAAATAATTTTTACTTGCCACTTAAAAGGTGGCAAACTAAAGATTATAAATATTTAAAGGAAAAATGATGATGACTTTAAGTTTAGAAGAAGAAAAAAGATTTGCCGAGCTTTGCAAAATGGCTTTTAATTTTGCCAGAAATGATGAATGCGAAAACCTAAAAACCATGATAGAAGCAGGACTTAATGTCAATTTAAAAACACACAAAGGCGATACTTTATTAATGCTTGCTGCTTATAATAATTCTTATGAGTGTGCCAAAATGCTTTTAGAAAAAGGTGCGAAAGTTGATGAGAAAAATGATCGCGGTCAAACTCCACTTGCAGGGGTTTGTTTTAAAGGCTATTTGCCTATGTGCGAACTTTTGGTTAAATATGGAGCAAATATTGATGAAAACAATGGCTTAGGGATGACGCCTTATACTTTTGCTATTATGTTTGGCCGTAAAGATGTAGCAGAGTTTTTAAGCAAAAATTCTAAAAAAAGCTTGGCTAAAAAAATCTCATTAAAAATTTTACAGATATTTAAGAGCAAATAAAACTTAATAATTTATTTTTTTTGGATAAAATGATTTTAATTTAAATTAAAAGGAGAATTAATGTCAAATTATCCAAAGGCTATCGGCCCTTATTCAGCTTATAGAGAAGCAAATGGTTTACTCTTTATATCAGGACAACTTCCTATTAACCCATCTTCAGGCGAGATAGAAAACTCTGATATTAAAGAACAAACTAAACAATCTTTAAAAAACATTGGTGCTATTTTAGAAGAAAATGGAATTTCTTACGATAAGGTAATTAAAACCACTTGTTTTTTAGCAGATATTTCAGATTTTGCCGCTTTTAATGAAGTGTATTCAGAATTTTTTAAAGCCCCTTATCCTGCTAGAAGTGCTTTTGCGGTTAAAGATTTACCTAAAAATGCAAAAATAGAAATTGAAGTAATAGCAAGCAAATAAAGAATAAAAATGAGTCTTAATGATTTAAAAGACGGGCAAGATGCAATTATCAAAGAAATCAAAGCTACAAAAGAACTTCATTCTAGGCTTTTGAGCTTTGGTTTTATGAAAAATAAAAAATTAAAAAAAATTCATTCTTCTTTAAAAAAAGCAACAATCATGATAGAATTTGAAAGTACTTGCGTAATCTTAAGATCAAATGAAGCCAAAACTATTGAAGTAGAGCCTATATGAAAAAAATCACTATCGCACTTGCAGGACAGCCTAATGTTGGTAAAAGTTTGCTTATTAATGCACTTTGCAAAGCCAATATGAAAGTGGGAAATTTTAGCGGTGTTACCATAGAAAAGGCTATGGCAAAGACGCGTTACAAAAATTATGAATTTGAGATTATTGATCTACCTGGAACTTATTCTTTGGATGGCTATAGCGAAGAAGAAAAAATTACTCGCCATTTTTTAGAAAGTAAAAATTATGATATCATAGTCAATGTTTTAGATGCCACAAATTTAGAACGCAATCTTATCTTTAGTCTAGAATTATTAAATCTTAATAAAAAAATGCTTTTGGCTTTAAATATGTGTGATGAAGCTAAAAAAGAAGGTATAAAACTTCAAAGTGAAATTTTAAGTCAAGAATTAAACATTAATGTTTTGCAAATTTCAGCCAAAACAAAAGAAAACTTAGAACTTTTACTTGATAAAATTATCACTTTATTTGAAAGCAAATTCATACCAAAATCTAAATTTTCCACCCTACTTTGTGAAAAAAATTTAGCAAAAGAAGAATTATTAAATTACGCTAATGATCTTTCAAATAAAGTGATTACTTATACCAAAAAAGAAAAAAATCTTACAAAAAAAATTGATGCTTTGCTTATTCATAAAATATTTGGTTTGCCTATATTTTTATTTTTTATGTGGGCTTTATTTCAACTAACTTTTAGTTTGGGTCAAATTCCTATGGATTACATAGAATCAGGTTTTACTGCTTTAGGCGATTTAATAAAAAATAATATTCCCAACACTTTTCTTGCTTCGGCTTTAGCCGATGGTGTGATTGCAGGTGTGGGCGCTGTGATATTATTTTTACCTAATATCATCATTTTATTTTTTGGTATTGCACTTTTAGAAACTACAGGCTATATGTCAAGAGTGGCTTTTTTACTTGATGGGATTTTATATAAATTTGGCTTACATGGAAAAAGTTTTATTCCACTTATCACAGGCTTTGGTTGTTCTGTTCCTGCTTTTATGGCGACACGCACGCTTAAAAATAAAAGAGATAGACTTTTAACTCTTTTTGTTATCAATTTTATGAGTTGTGGCGCGAGACTTCCTGTTTATGTACTTTTCATCGGTGCTTTTTTTCCAAGTGAAAAAGCAGGAAATTATCTTTTTGGAATTTACATTTTAGGTGCGATTTTGGGACTTTGTGCAGCAAAGCTTTTAAGAATGACAGCTTTTCGCGGACTTGATGAGCCTTTTGTTATGGAAATGCCAAAATACCGTATGCCAAATTGGCACTTGGTTTGGTTTATGGTTTATAATAAGGCTAAAATGTATCTTAAAAAGGCTGGGACTTTCATACTTTTAGCATCTTTGCTTATATGGTTTGCAAGTAACTTTCCACAAAATAATGTTACTAATGTAAATTTGAGTGAATTAGAAAAACAAGAACTTGCTATTGAAAATAGCTATTTAGGGCAATTTGGCAAAGCCATCGAACCTATATTTGCTCCGCTTGAGCTTGACTGGAAATTAAGCGTTTCTTTAGTCAGTGGTTTAGCAGCTAAAGAGGTGATGATTTCTACTATGGGAGTGCTTTATTCTTTAGGTTCTGAAGTGGATGAAGGAAATTTGGCTTTAAGAGAAACCATTGCAAACGCTATCCCATTTCCAACTGCGGTGGCTTATATTTTATTTGTAATGATTTACAATCCTTGCTTTGCAGCCACTATTGTTTTTTCAAAAGAAAGTGGAAAATTAAAATACACTTTCTTCCTTTTTCTTTTTACCTGCATAAGTGCTTATATAGTGGCTTTTATAGGCTTAAATATCGCAAAATTTGTAATAAATTAGCCTACTTTTTGCTCGTTAAATTCCACAACGCTTTGAATGCTTTTCTCAAAAGCTTTTAAAGCGCTAAAAGCGATACCTTCAAAATCAAGCCCGCCACAAAGATAAATCAAAGGCATACGGAAAGATTTACTGATATCAAGCTTTGATTTCTCGGTATTAAGACTTAGTTTAAAATCATAAGGACTTGCATGTTTAAAAGCATAATTTTTTGCTGCATTTAAAAAATCATTTTTATCTTTTAAAAATTCACCTTTTGCTAAAATAAAATTAATTTCAAAATATTTCCAAATATCACTTGAAATTTGAGAATTTTCATCAAAATTTTGTTCTATAAAATGATAGTTTTTTTCAAAGCTTTTTTTATAGTTTTCTACCAACAATGCCCCAAGCTTGTTTTTGGCTATATTTTGCAAAATGAGTTTTATATTGCTTTCAAATTCAAAATCCATAGTTGATAAAATTTCAATCTGATTTTTGAGTGCAAATTCCACACTTTGATCTGAATTTGTAAGCTTAGAATAAGAAAAAATATTTGCCATAGGTTTTTCATAATTTCCAAATTCATCCCAAAAATTTTTTTCACTACAAGCAATACATCCATGCCCTGCGGCTACTGGCCATGAGGTTTTAGCATTAAATTTCACTTTAGGGCAATTATTATAAGTATAAGGTCCTTTACAACCTATTTTAAATAAACAAGCCCCATTTTTAGCCTTTTCATCATCAAAAGTATCCGCAAAAATGCCACTTTCAAATTTAGCTTTTCTTTCACATAAATCATGCAAACATTTTCCATAAGCCCATACGGGTCTATTTTGTGCGTCAAGTTCTGGTAAAGTATCAAAAAGTGCAAAAAAAGCCAAATTTGCTATGATATTAACATCACTTGGCGGACAACCTGGGACATTGACTACTTTTTGGCTTAAGACTTCGCTTATACCGCAAGTTTTACTAGGATTTGGATAAGCAGCTTGGATTCCGCCATAGCTCGAGCAGGTGCCTACTGCAAAAATAGCCTTAGCTTTGGCGGCTAGTTTATTAAGAATTTCAAAGCCGCTTTCGCCTTTTGCTCCAATGGTTAGAAAAAAGGTATCAATTGCTGCAACACCGCCTTCTACAGCTAAAACAAAGTCATCTTCTAAAACTTCCTCTAAAAGTTCTTCAGCCTTAGTTCCATTTGCAGCCATTAAAGTTTCATGGTATTCTAAAGAAAAAAAATCAAAAATAAATTCATCAAAACTAGGAAGTTCTGAACGCAACAAACTCTCACTACACCCTGTACATTCGCAAAGATGAAGCCAAACGACTTTCATTTTTGGTACAATTTGAAAAAATTTCAACGCTAAAGGCACAATTTCATTGCCTAAAGATAAATGCTTAGCAAGAGTTTTAACACTTTCTTCGTTGATAGTTTTGTTATCTGCTAAATTTTCAATTTTAGCAATGCGTTTTGTGAGTATTTCTTTTAATTCTTCGTTGCTAAGCTTTGCCATTTTTATCCTTTTTGATTATCCCAACAAAGTATGGTGTTTCCATTTTCATCTTTTTCTACATCACCCATACCCATGATATTATATCCTGCATCGACATAATGCACTTCGCCAGTTACCCCACGCGCTAAATCACTAAGCAAATACATCGCTGAATTTCCCACATCTTCGGTGCTTACATTGCGTTTTAATGGGGCATTGATTTCATTGTATTTTAGTATCATTCTAAAATCGCCTATCCCACTTGCTGCTAAAGTTTTAATAGGTCCTGCTGAAATGGCATTAACGCGAATTCCTTTTATGCCTAAATCTCTTGCTAGATAACGCACAGAGCTTTCAAGTGCTGCTTTTGCCACACCCATAACATTATAATGAGGCACATATTTAACGCCACCTAAATAACTTAGCGTTAAAATCGAACCACTTTCTTTAAGCACTGGAAGCACTGCTCTTGTCAAAGAAAGTAAAGAATACACAGAAGTTCCCATCGCGATATCAAAGGCTTCTTTTGAAGTTTCTAAAAAGGAATTTTCTAATGCTTCTTTTGGTGCGTAAGCTACGGCATGAACTATAAAATCAATCTCACCTAAATCTTTTTTAACTTTATCAGCTATGCTTGCTAAATGTTCTTCATTATTAACATCAAGTTCATAAACAAAGTTAGAATCAAACTCCGCTGCTATTGGCTCAACGCGTTTTTTTAAAGCATCATTTAAAAAAGTAAAAGCCAAACTCGCTCCTTGCTCAAAGCAAGCTTTTGCTATGCCATAAGCAATGGATTTATTATTTGCAACACCCACAATAAGGCCTTTTTTGCCCTTCATTATCATTTTTTATCCTTTAATTAATTTTATAAAATTTTCTACTTTCAAAGCCGCAGATCCAACCAAAACTCCGCTACAATGATTAATAGCTAAAATTTCTTTGATATTATTTTCATTCACACTTCCGCCATAAAGCAAAGGTGCTTTACTAAATGAAAAAATGAATTCAAGCACCTTGCTAATATCTTCTTTTGTCGCACTCACTCCACTTCCTATAGAATAAATAGGCTCATAAGCGATGATTAAATTTTCATAATTTAAGTCAATAATTTTTAATTGTTTTTCTAAGAATTCTAAAGTTTTATTTTGATTTTTAGTCTCTAAATCTTCACCTATACAAAAAATAATTTTATAATTTTGCTCTTTAGCGAAGTCAAATTTAGCTTTGATTAAATTTTCATCGCCTAAAACTCTTCTTTCAGAATGCCCTATCAAAACGCATTTTATACCAAATTCATCTAGATGCATTTTGCCGATTTCGCCTGTAAATGCTCCGTTTATGCAAGGATAGAAATTTTGCGCTCCTTGTGTGAAATTTAACTCATCTTCTAAAAATGCTATACTTGACGGAAAAACAATGATTTCATCATTTGTGCTTTTTATAGCTTCATTTAAGGTATTTGCATAAAGTTTAAAACTTGATCTTGTATGATTGCATTTTAAATTTGCGGCAAATATCATTGTGCTTCCTTAGCTCTTAAAACTTTCACGCCTGGCAATTCTTTACCCTCGATAAGCTCAAGCGACGCACCGCCACCTGTGGAGATAAAAGTCATTTCATCTGCATCACCTGCTCTTGCAACTACATCAGCAGTATCGCCACCACCCACAACAGAAGTTGCGTGTCCATCACTTATTGCATGACTCATTTTTATACTGCCTTTTGAAAATTTATCGATTTCAAAAACACCCATAGGGCCATTCCACCAAATCGTTTGTGCGTCAGAAATAGCTTCTTTAAAAAGTCTCACACTAGCAGGTCCTATATCAAGCCCCATCCAACCGCTTGGAATTTCTTGAGAAGGCACAAATTTCATAGGCGATTCTTGAGAACAAGCAGGTGCAGCGACTACATCAACAGGTAAATAAATTTTAACGCCTAAATTCTTTCCTTTTGTGAGAATTTTATTGGCTTCTTCTAAAAGTTCTTCCTCTAAAAGTGAATTTCCTATATCATAACCTTGTGCTTTTAAAAAGGTAAATGCCATACCGCCACCAATAATAAGCTTATCAACCTTTGGAAGTAAATTTGTAAGCGCTTGAAGTTTTCCACTTACCTTTGATCCGCCCACAACGGCTACGAAAGGTCTAGCAGGGCGTTTAATAAGATTTTCAGCGAATTCAATTTCTTTTTGGAGTAAAAACCCTGCACCTTTGTGATTTTCATCAAAAAATTTAGTGATAGCTTCAACGCTAGAATGTGCCCTGTGGCACACACCAAAAGCGTCATTGATATAAACCTCTGCAAAAGAGGCTAATTCTTTGGCTAAAATTTCATCGTTTTTGGTTTCACCTTTTTCAAAACGCAAATTTTCAAGCATTAAAATTTCACCTGCTTTTAAATTTGCAGCCTTAGTTTTAGCATCTTCGCCTATGATATCCTTAGCCATAATCACTTCTTTATCCATAAGTCTTGCTAGGCGTTTTGCAACAGGTTCTAAAGAGTATTTTGAACTGATTTCCTTTGGGCGACCTAAATGCGAAGCTAAAATCACGCTACAACCATTATCCAAACAATATCTTATCGTAGGAATTGCCGATCTTATGCGTCTATCATCAGTGATATTTAAAAAATCATCTTGCGGAACGTTAAAATCACATCTTATGAAAACTTTTTTCTTTGTTAAATCAAGATCTTTTATAGAAATAATATCACTCATCATTAAGCCTTATTTGCAATATACACAGCCATATCCACCAAACGGCTTGAATAGCCCCATTCATTATCATACCAAGCGATCACTTTGATAAAATCATCCGCAATAACTTGAGTTAAATCACTTGCCACAATCGCACCATAAGAACAAGTGATAAAATCGCTTGATACTCTTTCATCATCATCGACTAATAAAATGCCTTTTAAATTGCTATTTGCCGCTTTTCTAAAAGCTTCATTGATTTCTTCTTTGCTGACTTTTCTACTTAATTGTGCGGTTAAATCAACGCTTGAAACATCAATCACTGGCACACGCATACTTTGTCCGTGAAGCTTACCATTAAGTTCTGGCATTACAAGCTTCATAGCCTTTGCAGCACCTGTAGAAGTAGGGATGATATTTTGTGCTGCGGCACGAGAGCGACGTTTATCTCTTGCTTTTGCATCAATTATGCTTTGCCCATTTGTATAAGCATGTATAGTTGTCATGAGTCCTTTTTCTATGCCAAAATTATCTTGTAAAACACGGCACACAGGTCCTAAGCAGTTTGTAGTGCAACTTGCATTCGAAATAATATTTTCACCCTTATAATTTTGCGAATTTACTCCCAAAACATAAGTAGGTGTATCATCTTTTGCTGGAGCACTCATGATCACTTTTTGCACTCCCATATCTAAAAAGCCTTGACATTTTTCTTTAGTTAAATGTGCACCGGTGCATTCTAAAACGATTTGTGCGCCGTATTTTGCAAAATCAAGATCTTTTATTTCACGACTTTTAAAAACTTTAATTAATTTTCCATTTATGATTAAATCATCACCATTATTACTGACTTCGCCTTTAAATTCACCATGCACTGTGTCGTATTTAAAAAGATATTTTGTAAGCTCTATATCTGTGGTGTCATTAATCGCAACAAGTTCGATATCATCTCTTTCTAAAATAATTCTTGCTACACATCTTCCTATGCGTCCAAAACCATTTATAGCAACTTTTACAGCCATTTTCATTTCCTTTTTATGATTAAGTGGGTAAAATTTTACTAAAAAAAGGTTAAAATTTTAATGAAAATCGCATTTTTTGGTGGCAGTTTTGATCCACCACACAAAGGGCACAACGCTATTGTAAAAGAAGCTCTAAATAAACTTGATATTGATAAACTCATCATTATGCCTACTTTTATTAATCCTTTTAAAAAAGGATTTTTTGCCGATGAGAAACAAAGATTTCTTTGGGTGAAAAAACTTTGGGGAAATTTAGAAAAAGTAGAAATTTGCGATTTTGAAGTTAAACAAAAACGCCCAGTTCCTAGCATTGAAAGTGTAGAATATCTTTATAAAATTTATCATCCTAGTAAATTTTATCTTCTAATTGGTGCAGATCATTTAGAAAAACTTCATCTTTGGCACGAATTTGAAAAGTTAAATTCTTTGGTGGAATTTATCATCGCAAATCGCAACGACATAGAAATTCCAAAAAATTTCAAAGATCTAAAAACCAATATAAAAATCGCCTCATCATTTATACGAAGCACTTTAGATACTAATGAAGTTTGCGATGAAATCAAAGAAGAAGTGAAAAACTATTACGAAAAATTACAAAAAAACTGATACAATTTCAAAAATTTAAAGGAAAAAAATGCAAGAAAGAATAGATTTAATCGTTAAGATTTTAGATGAAAAAAAAGCAGAAGACATAAAAACTTTTAACATGAGCGAACAAGAATATTTTGTAAAATATGTTATCATCGCTGCAACTTTGGGCGAAAGACACGCTTTATCTTTAATCGATGAGCTTAGAACCAAATTAAAAGCCAAAGGTGAAGAATTTTTAAATATAGAAAGTAGTGAAGAATGGAGCGTGATTGATTTAGGCGACATACTTATCCACCTTTTAACGCCAGAACACAGGGGAATTTACAATATAGAAGAATTATTAGAAAGTCTTAAAAAAAGCAAGGCTTAAATTTTGAAATGCAAAAAATGCGCTAAAAAGTTTAGAAAAATAAATAAATTTAGTGATTTTTTTGAACTCTCTGATGAGCTTTTTTGCCCCTATTGCAAAGCAAAATATCGATTAAATTTCATAGCAAGTTTAATGGATACTTTATTTGCTCATGTTTTGGGCGGATATTTATTATTTTTTGCTTTGTTTGCTTTATTTACTGATTTTAGCGAAATTTTTAAACTTTTTCTTCAAATAGGAATGGTTTTAATCCCACTTAGAATAGTTTTTATTGCTTTAGTGCCATTTCATTTAGAAAATTCTTTTTTAGGTAAAACTTTTTATTTTTTAGAAAATCTTTTTTGTTTGGTATTTGCAATTTTATTAATCGCTACAATTATTATAATAATTTTAGAAATTCCCAAAATGTTTTTCTAAATATTCTATGCGTTTTTCAAGGCTTGGGTGTGTTGCAAAAATGCCATCAAAAGCTTTCAAGAAAAACATATGTGCACAATCTTTTGCTTTTACATTATCAATATTTGTCTTATTTTGAAACATCATTAATTTTTTTAAAGCATTGATCAAAGCTTGTGGATTTCTGGTATATTGCACGCTTGTAACATCGGCTAAATATTCTTTTTGGCGTGAAACGCTTGCTTGCAACACTCTAGCAAAGAAAGTCCCTAAAGATCCTAAAACATACAATACAAAAGCTATTGCACCCACGATATTTAAAATGCTATCATTACTTTTCGATCTCCTTACTTTCGATATTTCCTTTAAGGTTCTTAATATTAAATCTCCTGCTAAATAAATGCAATTTAAAGAAAAAATCAGAGAAAAAAGTTTTAAATTTAGCGCCACATCTTTATGAAAAGCGTGAGAAAATTCGTGTCCGATGACTGCTTGAAGCTCTTCTTTATTGAAAAAATCCAACGCTCCTTTTGTAATAAAAATCGCTATTTTTTCATCTTTTTTACCAAATTTTTCACCCGTGCAAAGTGCGTTAATGCCTTTTTCTTTAAGCATGATAAAAACCCTAGGGATTGGCATATTTGAAGCTATTGCCATTTCTTCTATGGCAAAAAATGCGTTTCTTTCTTTAATGGTAAGATTTTTTCTAGTGGGTGAAATTTCTCTTGCTTCTAAAATTTTAGCAAGTTTATCAATACTTTCATTTTTCATGTCACTTGCTTTAATTAAATAAGCAAACAATATAGCAAAAAAAATAAAAACACTCGATATTAAAGATAAAATGATGAAAAAAGTATGATTTTCTATTTTATAATTTATAATTATAAGAGAATTTAAAATCAAAGAATAAGAAAGTAAAACAATGAAAAAAAGCAAAACAAAAAATAACAAATTCAGCCACAAAACCTTAAATTTAGAAATTTTTTGAAGTTCGTAAATATCGCCTTTTAATTTGCTTTGCTTACCTAAAATAAAATAAGTAATGGTTAAAATCACCGAAAAACTCACAAAAACAAAACAAAGACTTAAGATAAGACTATTCGCTACCAAAGGGAAAATACTAGGTGAATTTAAATTATTTTTTAAAAGGATTAGATTGTCTTTAATTTTGTTAACAATACCATTTAAATAACTAAATAGCTTATTTAAACCCTCAAATAAATTAACATTATTATCAAGCATCATTAAAATTATAAGCAAAACAAAAAATGCAATAAAAAGATAATTTGATTTTTTTAGCAAAACTTATCCTTAAAAATTCACTTTTGGTGCCTTGCTGATTTCTTGTTTATCTTCAAATTCAAGCATAGCTAAGTTTTCGCTAAATTTAGGAAAATATCGCACGATTAAATTTGTCGGAAAGCTTTCTCTAGCAATATTATAATTCATAGCACTATCGTTATAGGCTTGTCTTGCAAAGGCAATTTTATTTTCAGTGTGAGTAAACTCGTCACTTAATTGTGTTAAATTTTCATTAGCCTTTAAATCAGGATAATCTTCTAAAACCATATTAAAATTTGCAAGTGCAGAATTTAGCGAATTTTGTGCTTCACTTAAATCCTGCAAACTTTTGGCGTTTTTTAAATCAGCATTAGAACTCGCATTTAAAGCATTGTTTCTTGCCATGGTAACTTTTACAAGCGTATTTTCTTCGTGTGAAACATATTTTTTAGCTATTTCTACAAGATTTGGGATGAGATCATATCTTCTTTTAAGTTGCACATCAATTTGCGAAAAAGCATTATAAGCACGATTGAGCAAAACTACAAGATTATTATAAACGCTTATAATATAAATGATTAAAGCCACTATAACTACTAAAAATATCACAGAAATTATCATTTTATCTCCTTAAAAAAATTATTTTTTGCTCCATTTAGGCGGTTTTTTTTCCAAACCAGAAGATTGAAACATAAAAAATAAATCATTTTCTTCAAAATCTTTCACTTTCCAATCATCTATATTTTGCCTAAAAGAACTAGCATTAGTAAAAATAAGATCCATTTTTACAACGCTACTCACATCCCATTTATCTAAAGGCTGATTAAAGCTTGAAGCTTTATTAAACATCATCCTCATATCTTCTACATTAGAAACATCCCAAGAATTGATATTTTGATTAAAAGAAATGGCATCCGCAAACATCGCATCCATTTTTATAACCTTACTTGTATCCCATTTATCAAGTGCTTGGTTAAATTTCAAAGCTTTATAAAACATTGCTGACATAATTTTAACGCTACTTACATTCCAATCATTTAAAGGCTGGTTGAAAGAAATAGATTCTCTAAACATACCTGCCATATTTTCGACCTTACTTACATCCCAAGAATTGATATTTTCATTGAAATTTTTTGTTTGTGCAAACATATCGCTCACATTAGTAACATTGCTTGTATCCCATTTATCAATGCCACTAAAATCTTTTCTAGTACTTCGCAAAAATAAAGATTTCATATTTGTGATTTTACTTGTATTGATATCGCCTAAATTTATACTTTCATCGTTTGCAAACTCATTAAGCTCTTCCCAAGTTTTTGGATAATATTTAAATTTCCCATCATTATCTATATAGCCTTTAAGCCACACTGGTGGTTTGTTTTCTAAGGCAGATAATTTAAAGGCATCTTTTTTATCTTCAAGTTTATCGGTGTTCCAATTGTCTAAATTTTGATTAAAACTTTTTGCTTCATAAAACATTTTACTCATATCAATTACTTTGCTTATATCCCATTTATCAAGCGCTTGATTAAATTTCAAAGCTTTATAAAACATCTCTGACATATTTACAACACTACTTACATTCCAATCATTTAAAGGCTGATTAAAGCTACTCGCACCCCAAAACATACCCGCCATATTTTTTACTTTGCCAACATCCCAAGTATTAATGTTTTGATTAAAATTTTTTGCCTCATAAAACATTCTGCTAGTATCAACAACCCTGCTTGTATCCCATTTGTTAAGTGGTTTATTAAAAGCTGTTGCTTTGTAAAAAACATTATCCATTTTTCTTATTTTAGAAACATCCCAAGTATTGATATTTTGATTAAAAGATGAAGCGTTTTGAAACATATAGCTTATATTTTTAAGGCTAGTTGTGTTCCATTTATCTAAAGGCTTGTTAAAAGCACTAGCATTATAAAACATCGCTTCCATACTTTCAACCCTACTCACATCCCAAGAATTGATATTTTGATTAAATTTTTTTGCTCCAAAAAACATAAAACTCATATCAGTAACCTTGCTTGTATCCCAAGAAGACAAGTTTTGATTAAAATTACTAGCGCGGTTAAACATCGCAACCATACTTGTAACTTTGGAGGTATTCCATTTATTTAAAGGCTGGTTAAAAGAAACAGCGTCTTGAAACATCGCTGCCATAGTTTCTACATTAGAAACATCCCAAGAGTTAATGTTTTGATTGAAAGCAGAAAAAGAAAACATTATATTTGCTTTTCTAAGTTTGCTTGTATTCCATTTATTTAAGGGTTGATTAAAAGATCTTGCAAACTGAAACATACCTGCCATAGTTTCTACATTGCTTACATTCCAATCGTTTAAGGGTTGATTAAAAGAAGTGGCACCTGAAAACATTGTGCTCATATTTTTTACTTTAGAAACATTCCATTTGTTTAAAGGCTGATTGAAATTTTTCGCACCTTCAAACATACTTTCCATATTTTCTACATTAGAAACATTCCAAGAATTGATATTTTCATTAAAATTCTCTGCTAATGCAAACATGCTTTCCATATTTGCAACTTTACTTGTATCCCATTTATCAATACCGCTAAAGTCTTTTCTATCTAGTTCATCATCGCTAATACGCACAGGATTGTAGCCAAACAAACTAAGATTTATTTGTTTGATTTTATGATCTTTTGCAACTTCTAAACAAGCTTTTTTAGCTTGCACAGAAAGACAATCCTCTTTGGTAATATTTGCAAACAAAAAACTCATATCCGTGATTTTACTTGTATCAATCTCACCTAAATTAACACTTTTGTCTTGTATAAGTTTTATGAGTTCTTTTCTATCTTTTGGATGATATTTAAAATCACTTGCATTTAAGTTAAAAGCTAAAAATGTGATACCAAGTCCAATGATTTTTAGCAAATTTTTCATATACTTCCTTTTTAAATTTCACAAAAATTATAATTAAAACAGACTTAATAATTTTTTATAATTTTTATCATAAAGATGATTTGAAAATTGTGGGTTAAAATTAAAATAAGCTTTTAAAATGCAGTAACCATAGCTAAGGCTATGGTTTAGAGTTTTAAAGATTATCAATATAATCTTCGATTTCTTTTTTGATTCTATCTTTTTCTTCTTTTAAAGCTTTTTTCTTAGCTTTATACTCAACTTTGCTCATATAATCTTTTTGATCGTGTAAAGCGTCAAGCTCTTTTTCAATTCTTTCAACTTCTTTTTCCTTAAGCTTTTTTGCTTCAAGTTTTTTATCATAAAAAAGTGGATCTTTAGCACAATCATTTTGCACCTCTTTTAAAGAAAGCTCTAAGCTTAATTTTCTTGCGGTATCATTATGTATTTTTGCAAATTCGATTTCTTTATTAATGCGTTCAATTTTTTTATCGCATTCACTTGCAAAAACAAGCCCACATAAAGCACATAAAAGCACTATTTTTTTCATAAAGTTCCTTTTAGATAAAATTTAAATCGTGGAATATTACTCTATTAAATCTTAATTTTTTCTTTAATATCTTCAAACAATGAAAACACCAAGTTTTCAAGCTCTTTTGCTTGCTCTAAAGAGAACGCTTCAAAACGCGTAATAAGATAAGGACTAGTATTAGATGCACGAAGTAAAGCCCAACCATAACCAAAATCAATCCTAGCTCCATCAATCTCACAAAGACTTTTTACGCCCTTTAAGGCCCCTTTTTCCACAGCTTTTTTAAATTCATCTACAAGTTTAAACTTCTCTTCCTCGCTAACTGCAATTTTAATTTCAGGCGTAGTATAAAGCTTAGGCAAAGCTTTAATCATACCTTCTAAATCAAAACCTTTATAAACAAGCTCCAATGCTCTTAAAAACGCATAAATTCCATCATCATATCCAAAATATCTTTGCTTAAAGAAAATATGACCGCTCACTTCAGCTGCCAAATCAATATCTTTTTCTTTCATCATTTTTTTAATATTAGAATGTCCGGTTTTTCCCATAAAAATAGTACCAAATTTTGCTACTTCATCAAAAAGATTTTTAGAACATTTTACTTCGCCTAAAACTCTAGGATTTGAAATATTTTTCGCAAACAAATAACAAAGCTCATCTCCACAAAAAATATGAGTTTTGCTTAAAGCCACCATTCTATCAGCATCACCATCAAACGCGAAAGCCAAAGAATAATCTTGATTTTTGTTTAAAAATTCTTTCACAAGATTTAAATTTTTCTCTTCAGTTGGATCGGGTGCATGATTTGGAAACTCGCCATCAGGCTCTGTAAACATCAAATGTGCTTTCAAATTTAAAGCCTCAATCAAGGGTTTTATTACTACTCCAGCAGCACCATTAGAACAATCAATGGCAAATTTATAATTAAAATCTTTCAAAAATTCAAACTGCTCACACATAAATTTAATATAAAGACTTAAAATATCATATTTTTCAGCATTTAAATTTTCTTCAATTTCATCTTCTAAATGTTTATAAACTTCTTTTGAAAACTCTTTAAGTTCTACACCAAAGAAACTTTCCTTGCCTATGGTAATTTTAAAACCATTATAATCTTTTGGATTATGCGATCCTGTAATCATAATATTTGCATCAAATTTGAGGCCTTCATAAAGACTAAAATATCCAAGTGGAGTTGGTACAAGTCCTATATTATAAACCTTTATCCCTGCTTTATTTAATCCACTGACTAAATACTTATAAAGTTCATCTGCACTATATCTGGCATCATAGCCAACACTTACATTTTTACAGCCTTTATTAAGCATGGTTTGCCCCAAACAAAAACCAATAGCCTTAACGCTTTTTTCATTTAACTCTTTACCATAAAGTCCGCGTATATCATATTCTCTAAATATTACATCAAGCATTTTTTCATCCTTAAAAATTGAATAATTTTCCTTTAAAAATATAAAATTTGGATAGAAAAGAAAATTTTGCTACAATTTTACATTAATTTCACTAAATAAAGGAAAATTTAATGGATGAAGAATTAGAAAATGGCGAAGGTAAAAAGAAAAGAGGTGGTTCGCTTGTTATTATCATAGTGATTTTACTTTTTGTATTACTCCTTAGTATCATGGGTGTTATTGCGTGGCTCATTTCAAGTAGCTCAAGCGATGAAAGTGAAGTAAAAGAAGCACCAAAAGAGGAAGTAAAAACAGACAAACCTAAAGTTAGTGCACCTGCTCAACGCGGAAGTGATTTTGCAAATATAGGTCCTATGTATCCACTTGATCCTTTCACTTTAAATTTACTTAGTGATAGTGGTTCAAGATATGTAAAATGCACTATAGAATTGGAGCAAAATTCAGAACTTTTAAAGCCAGAACTTGATAAAAAAGTCGCAGTGATTCGCGATATTATCATCCGTGCATTAACAACAAAAACTTTTGAAGAAGTAAGCACACAAAAAGGTAAAGAAAGACTCAAAGACGAACTTGTCGGAAAAATCAATGAAATTTTAACCGATGGTTTTATTAAAAATGTCTATTTTACAGATTTTGTTGTTTCTTAAATGCGTATAGGTTGTGATATAGTTGCCATTTCTAGGATAGAAAAAATCTATCGAAGACATGGCAAAGCTTTCCTTGATAAATTTCTAAATTTACAAGAACAAAATTTAATAAAATCTAGTGCAAATATTGCAGGATTTTGGGCTGCAAAAGAAGCAGCAAGCAAAGCTTTAGGCGTAGGAATTACAAAAGAATGCGGTTTTTTAGATATACAAATTTTAAAAGATAGCAAAAACGCACCTCATTTAAGTTTTAGCTCTCAAGTCTTAAAAAATTTCCACATTCATTCTTCATCTCTTAGTATTTCACACGATGGTGGATTTGCCATAGCTGTAGTTGTCCTAGCTTGATTATTTTCTACCAATAGTTTGCTTATCTAAATTCCTAGAAAGCACAAAATCAACCACTGGCTGCTCTCTTCTGTTTGCTTTTTGGCAGTGGTTTTTATCAAAAAAATCCGTGATTTTTATCACAAATTTAGCCCATTTTTTAGTATGCCTTTCACGCCATGCATGCGAAGATACGCTTTCCCAAGCATAACCATTAAACAAACTTGCATTAACAAAATGATCCAAAGCTCTCACGCCTTGTCTTGCCCGTGCGGTACTAAAAAAAATCCCCACTACCACTATAAAAATATAACCACAAATCGCTAAAGGCACAATAGCACAAAGTAAAATCGTTCCGGCTAGTTTTTCTTTTAAATTACCTTTTAAAGTGCGTTTAACACGACGACGAAAATTAGCACGAATTTTGGCTTTTACTCTTTTCATGGCTTCCTTTTGCTAAATTTTATTCTCATTCCATTTGCAGAACGAATGGTCAAACGCCCTACTACATCAGGTACAAACCCCTCTTCTAATTCTAATTTATAAGTTCTTAAAATATTTGCCAAAATAAGAATAGCCTCTTGCATTGCAAAACCCTGACCTATACAAATTCTCTCCCCTACTCCAAAAGGCAAATAAGCATCTTTTTTATATTCATTTTCAAAACGATTTGGATTAAAGCCGTGCGGATTGCTCCAAAATTCTTCGTGGCGGTGGATAAGCCAAGGTGCAATAACAACACCTGAACCTTTTTTGATGAGTTTATCTCTAACTTTTGTATCTTGCTTAGCTTCTCTTGCAAAAAATCCTACCGGCGGATAAAGCCTTAATGATTCTTTAAAAATATTCGTCAAATGTTTAAATTGTCTTAAATGTATGATTTCAATATCCTTACCTTGCAAAATTTGAGAAAGTTCTTCATAGGCTTTTTCTTGTTCATCTGGATAAAGACTTAACAAATAAAGTGTCCAAGTTAGCGAACTAGCGGTAGTTTCATGACCTGCTAAAAAAAGCATTGCTACTTGATCTAAAATTTCTTCAAAAGAAAAACGCTCATTTGTCTGTGCATCAACCACTAAAAGCAAAGAAGCTAGAATATCTTCACAATCTCCCAAATTTCCATTACTTACCGCATCATATCTTGGCTTTATAATACCCTTTAAAACATTTCTTATCGTGTTACCTGCTTTTGCACGCTTACGATCACCTAATATATAAGAAAGCCATTTTGGAAAGAAAAACATACGACGCATAGCGGTATGCACACTTTGCTCTTGAAAAGTTACAAAAGCATTTAAAATCTTTTTTCCTTTCTCTTCATCAAGTTTTGAAGACATAATAGTGCGAAAAATCACATCAGCAGTTACAAAAGTCATAGCTTCATCTACCTCGATAATAGCCTTATCTGGATATTTTTCAAAGCGTTTCATCATATCCGCTGCTGCTCCACTCATAAGATTAAAAACCTTTGAAATTCTTGTCATTTCAAAAGATGGCTTTAAAAGTTCTCTTTGTTTTTTCCAAATTTCGCCATTAGTAGTGAAAATACTTTGTCCCAAAAGTGGGCTTAAAAGTTCGTGTAAAAAGGCACTTTTTGGGAATTCTTTTACCTCATCCACCATCATTCTTTTAACTTCTTTAGTGTCATTGATTACATAAAGATCAAAATTTGGCATTTTCACATAACCTGTTTGCATTTTATAACTGCGTTCATAAAGCCCATCAAGCCACGATCTGCGTTTTAGCAAAAAAGTTAAAAGTGTTGAAGCTTTATTTTTATAAGGCTTTGGAAAAAACGGACATTGACTCATATTCTTACCTTTTCTTCTAAAAATTTAGGCGCCACAATAAAAGAAAAAAAATCGTATTCTCCTTTAATTTTAGGGCTATAAAGATATAAAAAATGTGCTTTATTTTTATCTCTTTTAATTTTTTTATACTCATTTTTTTCATACAAAGTATGAAATTTGGCACTTAAAAATGGTGGTGTAAATTTAGCTTCTACTCCACTTGTACGGAAAAAATCCACTTGTGGAAAACACGCTCCATCGATTATCGAAGTATAATCATACCATTTTAAATCAAACCTTGAAACAAATTCAAGTTTTTTTCTAAACTCATCTGCTTTTCTTTGATAACTTGTTAAAGGAATACATTCTCCAAGAGTAAGAATTTTTAGTTTTGTCAATAAATTTACATCCAAATTTTGTTTTAATATACATTCTAAAACTTCTATACAAACTATAGTTCCAACGCTATGTGCTACCAAAATGAGTTCAAAATCTGCACTCTTTTCGTTTTCTTTTAATGTTTGAGTTATAGTTTTTGCAAAAAGCTTTATCCTTTCTTCCATATCACCTCTCTTTTTATCCTGCCAAGTGGCACAAAAAGCACAAATTCTTGCTATCCAAAATACAGCTAATTTTTTACCTAATTTAAATAAAAATTGGTTGAGTAAAACCCCTAAAACAATGCCTACTAAAATTGCCAAAAAAGAATGTATGTAGTTTTGCAAAAAAATAAAACTCGTAAAAGCCAAAACAAAGGAAAAAATCAAGGAAAAAAGCACATAGAAAAAGGGGTAAAAACCTGTGATTAATTGATAGATTGATTCTTTGCCAAATTTTATAAAAAGTCCAGTAATTGTATAAATTCTAAAAAAACTATAGCAATCTATTAAGGCATCTTTATAATTTTGTGACCAATTTTTTTTAACAATATCATTCCAAGTTAAAAAATGATATTTAGTTTTAATTTCTTTACAATCTATCTCAAAATAAGGGAATTCCTTACTTGTATCGATTTTGCTAATATCAGTTTCAAGATCAAACAAAGAAGAATAATCTTTTAAATTTCTTTTAAATAAATCATAATAAAATCTATAACTTTTAGGATCATATCCTGCTATATAAAATACTTCTCTATGCATTATTTTCAATTCTTTTGTGTATTTTATTTTGATTTTATCAAGTTTGTTTTAAAAGCTCTCTTAATCAAAGTTTTTTACTCTTATTTAAAAAAGAATTTTTATAAAAATTTCCATTAAATTGATTGTTTTGCAAAAGGTAATTTTTAAAATTTGATACCAAAAGAGCGTGAGGTTTATAAGCATGAGCTTCACGCCAAAAAAATTGAAGTTTTTTTGGATAAGTCAAACCCTCAAAATCATAAAAAGCCTTACCACAAACCTTTGTTGGACAACCTTCTAAAATAGCACTCAAACCCACGGTAGAATTAATCGTAATACAACCTAAAGCATTTTTCAAAAGTCTTGGCAAATGACTATCATGCACATATAAAATTCTACCTTCAACATGGTATTTTTCACTAAGCTCTTCTATTAATTTAGAATAATTTTTATAACCCCTATCCATAGGATGATGTTTAAAAACAAGATAAGATTTTGCCCTAGCATGATTTGCAAAAGAAAGTATGGTTTCTTCTATGAAAGTTTCTATATTTTTTTTATAATGATATTTAATTTGCGTATCACTATAAACTTGCAAAATAGCCAAAAAATATTTTTTTTCAAGACTGCAAATTTTTTGATTAAGCTTTTTTTCCGTAAATTTATAAAGATATTTTCTATATAAAGATCTAAACCAAAATAAAAATTCAAAAGGATACAAAGTGCGATGATGAAGTTTATTATTAAAAAAAGGGGCTAAGATAAAAGAAAAAAACCAATACAAAAAGGCAGAAAAAGCCATATATTTAAAACCACCAGGAATTTCTTTTATGAAATATTTTGATTCAAAACTTTGATTTAAATAAAAATTTTTATCACGCGGTAAAGAAGAATTTGCATTGACTCCATCTTTTTCAAAAGTAATACAATAAGGTCTTAAATAACCTTCTTCAAAAATCCAAACTTCAATATTTAATTTTTTGGCTATTTCTATAGCTTTTCGATGTATAAAACGACAATCATTATAAACAATCAAAACATCAATTTTATTTTCACAGAAAAAAGCTTTATAAAATTTGGGTAAATTTTTTCTCGAACCCCTATAAATACTAGCCTTAGGATAAAAGAAAAAATCCCCTCCATTGAAATTGATTTTAAAAACATTACACTTATAATTTTTAAGTTCTTTTGATAAAAGCTTGAAAAAATCCCCTACAGGCCCTTGTAGAAGTAAAACATTTTTACCATTAAAACATTCTAATTTTTTATTTAGAGTCATTAAAAGTCAAGGGGGCTATATCCCCCCGCCCCTTTTTTTTTAAATATTTTTCAACAAAAACCATTTTATGCTTAACCTTTAATAAAATTTATCATTTTTTCAAACAATCTTCTTATTTTTCTAAGTAAAAAAGTCCTTATATTATAAATTATTCTCACACTTGTTTTAGAAAAATAATCTTGTTGCATTTTTAACATTATATCTAAACTTAGTTCAACTTCACATAAATTTTTATTCTTTGGATGGATATATCTTGGATAAAGGATTAAAGCTCCAGCTACAAGTTCTTCAAGGCTTAAATTTCTCGTTCTTCTTTCACATTTATATTTATCTTGCGTTAATCCCCATCCCGCATAAAAAGGCATACCATAAGTAAAAACTTTTTTTTCTCTTAAAAGTGCATCAAAGCCCGAAGTAGAAGTGATAGTATGCACCTCATCAGCCAAATTTAAAGCACTATCGATACTTGCATTTTGAATTATTTCATCACAATATTTTAAGATAAGCTTTTCGTCTTTTAGCCCTTTTCGGTTGCCACTTAGCACATCAGGATGAGGCTTAAAAATAATATAAGCATCCTTATTTTTTTCTCTTACTTCTTTAATAAATTCTAAAGTGCTTAAACCAAAACCACCCAAAATCATGGAAATATCATCTTCAACTTGAGCGGGAATTAAAATAACCTTTTGCCCTTTTTTGGCATTGATTTTTAAATTTTTGTGTTGCACTCCATTGTATTTTGAAAATTTATTTTCTTTTAAAATTTGAATGAGTTTTTTAGATCTTTTTAATAAATTTTCATCAAAAATTTCATTTTGTAAGATATTTTCCAAACGACTTTCTTTGTTTGGATTCACATAAAGTCCTTTATCATCAACGATTAAAGAATAAGGGCGTGTAAGATCAGAGCCTAGTGAAATTGATCGGATAAATCCATCTTCAACAAAAGAAATTTGTGGGATAAAATCCTTTAAATTTTCATCTTTTGCTTTTAAAATAAGTGTATTTTTAAGCGTGTCAAAATCCACCCTTTTACCCCAAATAAAAAATTTATCATCAAGTTGCAATTTATATTTTTTAAGATTTTTTAAGGAATTTAAGAAAATGATTTTATTATCTTTGGCTTTAAAAAAAGGCTTTATAAATGACCTTTTCCATAAGGTAAAACCGAGAAAAAAAAGTCTGTTTGAATTTTGTTTTTCCATATCTTTATATCTTGCCAAGGTTTTAATGGTATCAAAAATATCACTTTTTTGATTTAAATAAGGATTAAAATATTCGCTATATAAAATATAAGCAGCATAAAATACCTCTTCTAAGCTTCTTTTTTTGATTCTTCTTTTGCATATCAACTTATCCTGCGTAAGCCCCCAACCCGCATAAAAAGGCATACCATAGCAAACGCACTTGCAATTCATAAGCAAAGCTTCAAAGCCCATACCAGAAGTTTTAGTATAAACTTTTTTAAAATAACTCAAAAGCTCAATAGGATTATAATTTTCTTTTAAAATTACATATTCTTTTGGTAAAAATTTTACGTCAAAATCACTTTGTTTTTTACCACTTAATACATCAGGATGAATTTTGATATATATCTTAGCATTTGGATTTTCTTTAATGGCATCATTTATAATATCTTTTGTGGAAAAACTATCAGCCAAACCAAATTTTAACGATGCATCATTTGCCACTTGCGTGATAACCAAAATGCGTTCTTCACCAACATTAAAAAGCTCTTCTGATATGTAAAGATTATTATTATACTTGCTAAGTTTTTCCTTTTTTATAAGCTCTATAGCTTTTTTTGCTTGTTTTAATTCTTCATAACTAAACTCATAAGTATTTAAAATATCTTCGAGCTTAGAAGACATAGTTGCATCATAATAAATTCCAACATTATCTTTAACTAAAGAAAAACTAGGACTATTTTCTACACCTAAATTTAACGAACGCAAAAAACCGTCCTCTAAAAGCAAAAATTTTGCATTATATTTTTTAGCTAGTTTTATAGCCTTTAAACCTGATTTTTTTCGCCCCCAACCTATAAAAATATCTTCTTGTTTTATATTTTTAAAGGCATGATAGAAATTTATGTTATAAAAATTTTGAGCATTTATTTTAAGCTTTTTTGAGCTTGTGTAAAATTTCATAATCTCTCTTTTTAAAATCAAAGAGAGATTATAGCCTAAAAGCCTTTAGCTTTTGCTAAATTAAGGCAAATTGTATTTATTAATGAGTTTTTGTAAGCTTTTATCTTCTTGCATTTTTATAAGTTCAGAATTGATGGTCGAATTTAAAATTTTATCCTCTTTTCTAATGCCAAATCCATAGCCATTTTCATCACCTTTTTCATAGTAAAAACAGCTATGTTTTTATGTAAATTTAAATACTCCACAATAAATAGAATTATCAGCAATTACTGCATCAATTTTACTCTCATTTAAAAGCCTAAAAAGTTTATCTATTTCTTCCAAAGACATGATCTTTATATCAGAATATTTTTTAAGAATTTGTTCTTGCGAACTCCCTTTTCTTACTCCAATTATCTTGCCTTTTAAATCAAATTTAGTTTTGATATTTTCATCGTTTTTATTTTTCAAGTAAGCATTTTTTGAAAAATAATAAGCCCCAGGAAAATCAATCAATTTCAGTCTCTCTGGGGTGATAAAAAGAGAAGAGGAAATCAAATCAATTTTTTTATCCAAAAGTGGGCCAATGAGTTCATTAATTCATACTTTGTTTCTCACTTGATTTTTAAATTTAAACGCTTAGATAGCTCTTCTATAAGCTCTATATCAAAACCACTTAGCTTATCTTTCTTGTCTTTGAATTCAAAAGGAAAATAATTAGACACAACGCCCACTTTTAAAGTCTTGCTATCATCAAAACAAGCACTAAAAAAATAAACTTAATATGATTAAAATTATTTTTTTCATCACTCCTCCTTAAACATCCAAACGCTTATAATAAAGCATTTCAACACCATTATCAAACTTTTTAAAAATCAATAGAGGCACATTATAAATATCGTTGGATTGCACCCACACTAAGCCATCATTATAAATATAACAATTTCTTCCATTTTCTGCTTCTATATCATTATAGATATCAAAACTATCTTGGGAACTTTTACCAGGCAAATTTAAACGCAAAGGAAGTCTATAAGAGCTGACTATTGTTTCATAAGCTTGAGATATGCTTTTGTCCTTAAAATAGCATTTTCTTATACTCACTTCCGAACAAGAATCACACAAATTAGCATAAGCAAAACCAAACTGATCTTTTTTGGGTGAATTTTAATTGAAAGGTTGATTGAGTAGTTGATAATAACACATAGTGGAAGCAGAATGCCTTTGAATTTTACCAACATATTACCCACATATTCCACTAAAAGTAGCATTTTGATTAAAAATCGTCCTGTTTCATAAAGCTCATCTAAACTAACAAAACCTGTAAAATTAGCTATAATAGAACTTGTCAAAAGCCCTACCAAAGTTATTGTTGTTTTTGCAAATTCCATAAATATCCTTTTTTAGAATTTACGCTAAACACAGAATTTTTTATCCTCTAAAATTATACTACAAAATATTTAAAGATATTTTTGAAAAGAAAAACAAGGCAAAAGCTTTTTAGCCTTTGCTTTAAAATTTAGTCTTTGAGAGTTATTTTTTCATAATAGTAAAGCTTAGAATTTTCACCAACTTGTTTTAAGATAAAAACAAATTCTTCACCCTTTTGTGGAATAGATTAGTCCAAAGCTCATTAAGATTTTTGTAAATATAGCAAGTGTCTCCATCATTTTCATCTTTAATGCTTATTTGAAATTTCAAAGCATCTTTAGGGCAAAATACTTCTTATTTTAATATTTGCATTATTTTTAAGAATGCTTTTTAAATTTTCATAAGCATTTTGCAAAGAAGTATTTTTAAACTCATACAAACGAATAAAAGCTTCAGTTTTGCCAGCATTTAAATTTAAAGTAAGCAAAATCATTTTTATTTACTTCTTCGCCTTCTTTAAGAAAAAAAAGGATAAGCATTACCTATATCTTTCCCACTAATCTCTTTAATATAAGTTTCACATTTTTGCGTAAGGTATTTTGCTCTTCAATAATACTTACAAAAACAACACTACTAAATAAAACAACAATTGCTAAAAATCTTGTAAAAAATTTTATCTCTTTAAATTTATAAAATTAAAAAACATAGAACTTTTTTATCCAAACAAAATTGTATATAAAAAAATAATAAAAAAGTCAAGCATATTTTTAATACATAAAAATTATAAAAACTCTCGACAAAAGCATAGTGATTATTATTATTATGATATGCAAAATTAATTTAAAAGGCTAAAAAATGAACAATGGTGCGAATCAATCTTTAAGTGATATTATTATCTCTATTGCAAAATCTGTTGCACAAGCACAAAGTGATGTGGAAGAATCTCAACTTTCCCACCTTTTTACATTTTTTGAAAGAAAATTTAAAAAAATGAAAAAGGAGAAGTTACAGATGAGTTATTACCAGGGATTTTCCCAAAAAAGCTTAAAATTGGAATTCCTGATTCTGATTCAAAAATTTTTAGAACAAAATATTATAGTGTTCCTTATATCAATCTTTTACCTATTACACCTATTCACATAGAAAGCATCAAAACAGAATTTTGATGTAAGTTTAATAGGGCTTTGATAATAAAACCAAAAACGAAACAAACAATAATGAAAAAATGAAAGATTTTAAAGATTTACCTTCTTTAAAAATCGATATAGTAGGCGCTGCTTTTAGTAAAAAAAGGACTTTCAGCACATATTTGTCTAACTATGAGCAAACATGACCTACCCGAAGGCACTTCAAAAATGATAAATGAACTTATTAATAATGCTCAAAGTTATCAAGAAGATCTAATCTTACGAAAGGAGTAAAAAATGCCACCAGAAATAGCTAATCAGTTTTCAGGATTACCAATGGCTTCTTTAATCGGAGATCCTTTGCAAGCAGCTTGTGATGCACAATTACAACTCGCAAATGCTACAGCAAATTTTATTAAAACTGTGGGAATGAAAGAAGATGGAGAGAGTGTTAGGACAGCGGATTTTATTTATGAGTAAATCAAAGAAGATGGGACTACTCAAAAAATGAGTATTCAAGCTCCATTACCTGCCATTGTTAAAGTTCCAAGCCTAGCAATTAATACTTTAGATATTACTTTTGTTCAAGTAGTACAACAATGGGTTGTGTATCTATAGGATTTGAGAAAAGGCGTTTTGTGAAAAAAACTTGAAAAGTTTTCTAAAAGAAAATATAAAAACTAGCTTTTTTAATAAAAAAACGCTTTGGCATTCCGCTAGAACTAGCATTAAAATGCTTTTTTATCCAAATTATACACTAAACATAGAGCTTAGTTTTAGCGTTTATAAAGAAAAGCAAGATAGATATTTGATCTTTTTAAGCGGATATTAAAACATTTTAGCACACATAAAATCACGATAAGTAATCAAAAATTGCTTTTAAATGATGAGCTTGTAAATGATGATTTAGCCCAAAAAAATTTGGCTTATATTTTAAAATAAAAGGAGAAAAAATGAGAAAAGAAACAAGAGAAATATTACCAGATGATTGGGTAATAATAAGAAAAATTTCAGAAGTTAAAAATGAAGAAAAAGATGATTTTAATCAAATAGGCATACAAATTAACGCTTATGCTGCTGAAACAGAAAAACTTGCACGCGAATATTTATCCAAACACATAAAAGGCAATTTTTATTATGGAGTTACTTCATATAGTAATTTCAAACGAAAAACAAATGGCAACAAAGGGCACTACCTTATCAATACAATAGAACTTGATGTTTTAAACAATCTATTTAGTGACCATATAAACAAGGATGGAAATAAGGTAGAAAAAATCCATAAAAATAGCTAAATAATAGGAGTAAAAATGAATCTAACACAAGGAAATTTAAATAAAGCCGGGATAAATCTCAATTTAAACACTTTACTATCTTTATTTGAAAAATATGAAATAAGCACACTAAATCACATTTGCGGCTTTTTAGCTCAATGTGCCCATGAAAGTAGAAATTTCAAATTGAAAGAAGAGAATCTAAACTATAGTGCAAAAGCCCTTTTAGCAGTGTTTCCAAAATATTTTAAAAGCATAGATGAAGCAAAAGAATACGAGAGAAAACCTGAAAAAATCGCTAGTAAAATTTATGCAAATCGTATGGGAAATACAGATGAAGCCAGCAAAGAAGGCTACAAATACTGAGGAATAGGCTTCATCCAGCTTACAAGTAAAAACAACTATGAAAATTTTGCCAAAAGTATAGGAAAAAACATAGATAAAACTCTTGAATATTGCCTAAGCAATGAAGGGGCTTTAGAATCAGCACTTTATTTTTAGAAGCGAGAGAATTTAAACGAGCTTTGCGATAAAGATGATATCAAAACAATGACTAAAAAAAACAATGGTGGTTTTAATGGCTTAGAAGATAGGGAAAGCAAATATAAAAAATTCAAGGAAATATTTGCTTAAGTTTAATAGTCTTGAATTTTTCAAGATTATTAGTTTTCCTAGGTCAAAATCTATTTTTTATGTGTAAAAAGCTTATTTTTTAACAAAAAATATAAAATTTTATTTTAATTCCTTATTATAAAGCTTTTTTAGTTTTTTCAGACCTTCTTTTTATTCTAAAATATATCTTTAGGTATAAATTTGATACAAATTAATTTATGTTTTCATTATGCATTATTTAATCAACTATTCTTACGCTTTAATTTTAGTAAATTTTTCCATAAAATAAAATTGTTTAATATTCGAATATATCTCAAATTGACACTATTTTATTTTTTGAAAAATACCAAACGATAACGACATTAATCTTTGCAAATCTATCAAATTATTTATCAATAATTCTAAAAACAACCTTTTATAACTTTGTTATCTGAGAGTTGATAAACACTCTATAATCTTTAGGCACACCAATATCTATAAAATAATCTTCAAAAATTTCAGCTCTAGCCTTTAAAACTCTAAAATTTTCTTGCAAAAAACTTTCAAAAGAAAACTTAGATTCTAGCGAAAAACTTTTAAAAATATCTTTAGCTAAAAGATAAATTCCACCATTAATAAAACCTTGCTTTACAAATTCCTTTTCTTTAAAAGACTTAATAAAATTTCCATCAAGCTCCACTGCTCCATATCTGTCAAAATCTTTCATGGTTTTTAAAGCAAGGCAAATTTTACCCTCACACAATTTTAATTTAAACAAATCAATATCAAAAAAAGTATCACCATTTAATACAAAAGCCTCTTTTTCTACCAAATTTAAGGCTTGTTTAATCGCTCCACCAGTTCCTAAAGGCTCTTTTTCTATGCTGTATTTTATTTTAATGCCTAAAAACTCATCTTTAAAATACGCCTTTATAATTTCATATTTATAAGAAACCGCCAAAATTACTTCTTTTATATCTTGTTTTTTAAGATATTCAAAGATAAATTCCAAAAAAGGTTTGCCATTTATCGGTGCCATGGGTTTTGGGATATCGCTAATCACGCTTTTAAGTCTTGTGCCCAAACCTCCACATAAAACTATAGCTTGCACCCAAAACCTTTTCCAAAGAGTTCTTCTTCAACAATAGCACAAATAATATGTCCAATAACAATATGAGATTCTTGAATTCTAGGAGTGCAAGAACTAGGCACTTTAATGCAAATATCGCAAAGCTCGTTCATAGCCCCACCACTTTCTCCGCTTAAGCCTATGCTAAAAATTCCTTTTTCTTTGCAAACTTCTAAGGCCTTAATGATATTTTTACTATTTCCACTCGTAGAAATTCCTATAAAAATATCACCTTTGTTTCCCTGTGCTTGCACTTGTCTAGAAAATAAATTTTCATAACCATAATCATTTCCAATAGCTGTCAATATACTAGTGTCTGTGCTTAAAGCAATACTAGCAATACCTGGTCTATCAAAATAAAATCTACTTACAAATTCTCCCGCAATGTGTTGTGCATCAGCCGCACTTCCGCCGTTTCCTGCTAGTAAAGTTTTGTTACCATTTTTATAAGCTTTTATGACTTCTAGTGAAGCTTTTTTGACAAGCTCTACTAAATTATCATCATTTAAAATTTGTTCCTTTACACTGATACTATCTTTAAAATGTTCTTTGATATATAAATTTAAATTCTCCATGATTTTGCCCCTTCTTTAGTAAATGAAAAATCTTGCACATAGCCTTGTTCCTTGTTTAAAGCTTTGATTAAGTTGTATTTTTTGGTTGGATCTATCATGAAAAACATAAATCCACCTGCTCCAGCACCACTAGTTTTTCCGCTATAAGCTCCATTTTGCATGGCCAAGTGATAAATTCTTTCGAGCTCATCATTACTTACAATTTCAGAAATAATCTTTTTAGATTGCCAAGATTTATTCAAAATAGCCGCCAAAGTATCAAATCTGGCTCTAAATAAAGCTTCTTTCATATCAATTGCATCTTGCTTTATTGCATGCATAGCCTCTAAGGATTTACCGTCTCCAAGCTTTCCTTTTTTATGTTCTTCTATATCTTTTGCTTCTCTTGTAATATTGGTAAAATAAAGCACAATACGCGATTCTAATTCACTTGCTATCCAATTTTTTATACGCAAAGGATTAACAATCACTCTTTTTTGATCATAAAATTCCATAAAATTAAAACCACCAAAAGTGGCAGCATACTGATCTTGTGCACCGCCTACTATGCCCATATCTTCGCGTTCTATTTCATAAGCAAGTTTAGCGATTTCATACTCGCCTAAAGGTAAATTAAGCCATTCAACAAAAGCTTTTATAACCCCTACAACCAAAGTAGAACTACCACCCAAACCGCTACCACTTGGCACATCAGAATAAGTATGCAAAGAAAAACTTAATGGTTCTTGTGTAAAGTCTTTTACAATGCGATTATAGATATTTTTAAAAATATCTAATTTCCCATCATTTTCTAAATGCTCTTTGCTTTCATATTCAGCAAAACCTCCAGTATCTGGAGAATCAAAAATGATTTTGTTATCATTTCTTTCTATTAAAGTACAATGAATATAAAGTGAAATTGTTGCGTTTAATACATAGCCTGTGTATTTATCACAATACAGATTAATATCAGTCCCTCCACCTGCTAAACCAAGACGAAGTGGAGTTTGAGAACGAATTATTTTCATGATTTCACCTATTTAGTGGGATGTTGCCTTTTTTGATCTCATCCCTCCAATGATTTAATAAATCTTCAAACATCTTTCTAGCTGGAATTTCAGGCTTCCAATTGATATAACTTTTGATTTTTGTATTATCAAACATTTGATAATCCGCATCAATAGCACGAAGTCTTTCTTTGTCTTGCTCTACTTTGATGTCTTTTCTTATGGAAAATCTTAAAAGTATATCTATGACTTCAGGAAGTTTAAAAGCTTCTTCCCCTGCTATGTTAAAAGCTTCTCCACAAGGCACTTTGCCTTTCGCACTTTCAAGTGAAAGTAAATAATAAGCTCTTATTGCATCTCTAACATCTTGAAAAGTTCTCACGCTTGACAAATTTCCCACTTTTATAATAGGATCTTGAAGCCCAGCTTCAATGAGTGCGATTTGCTTAGCAACCGTACTTTCAAAAAATACATCAGAACGCCTTGGACCGCTATGTGTTCCCATTCTAGTAATAAAGGTTTTGATACCATAAGCCTCACCATAAAATCTTCCTAAATAATCAGTTCCAATTTTACTTATACTATAAGGACTTGCCCCATGAAAAGGTGTTTCTTCATTTAGCTTTATACCCACTTTTGCACGCCCATAAACTTCACTAGATGAGCATACATGCACTACTGGATCATAGCCATCTTTGGCTTTTAGTAATCTAATGTTTTCTAAGATATTTGCTGTGCCTATGATATTAGTTTGTAAAGTCTCAATTGGTATATCAAAAGAAGTTTTTGGGTAAGATTGCGCCGCTAAATGAAAAATCACATCAGGACGCTTGGTTTCAAAAAGCTTTTGAATGCTAGAATAATCATTTAAATCCGCATAAAAAATGCTGATTCTGTCTTTTTTATTGATCCTATCATTTAAATGATAAGTATTCTCCATACTTTCTTGCCAACGCATCATGCCAATAACTTCATAATCTGTATTTTCCAATAAAAAATCCGCCATTTGTGAGCCAACTTGTCCAGTAAAACCAGTGATTAATACTGTTTTTTTCATGCTATAATATCCTTAATTAATTCATATACTAATTGCTGATCAACACCTTGAACATTGATAGTTCCATTCGTAAAATGATTAACAATAGCTTTAATTTCTTTATTATTTAAAGTTCCAGTAATACTATATTGAGAAGATAGACCAACAATACCTTTATTGATTATATTTAATCCGTAACTTTTCAGCCTTGCAACAACTAAGTCTATTTTATTTTCAGTACTCATTCTTACTCCTTATTTGTTATTAAAATATCTCTCTCCGAAAGAATAGGATTTTTAGTAGGCCAATCAATTCCTATTCTTTCATCATTCCATGCATAGGTAAATTGATCTGGAACATCTAAATATTCGCCTTCATAAGCGAGTTTGTAATAATACACTGCTTCTTTAGAGCTCACATAATGAGAATTTCCCATATTTGGCGGGATTAAAACAAGTTTTTGATTACTTGGACCTATGATAAATCTTTCCCATTTAAGATAAGTTGGAGAATCTTTTC
>NZ_NFNY01000027.1 GCF_002179165.1 Campylobacter jejuni | reverse complement strand
ATTTGAGTTGGGTGTTTGTTTGGGTGTGTAGGTAGGGAGAATGATTAGAATTTTATATTTTTGTATTATTTGTTTATGGATTTTTATTTACTAAACTTGCTTTTTAATATTTAAAATGAGCTTTTAGGATGATTAGATATATGGAGTTGATTAATATAAAAGTTCTTATGAGGTAATATAAGATAAATCTCATTAGGATGATATGAAATGGGTTTTAATATAAATTGTTGTAAAATAATTTATCTATAAAAAAAGGATAATTGATGAAAATCACCCTAACGATTGTTTTTGTCTTTTTTGCTTTAATCTTTTTAAGTGCTTGTTCTTTTAAAGCAAAAGAAGCCAGTGAGCTAGAAAATCTTGCAGAAAATTATGGTGGAATTTATATCTTTGATAAAGAGATAAGAGAAGAGATATTGGAAAAAGAGAAGAAAAGAGAAGAATTTCGTAGTAAATATTTAGGTAGTGAAATTAAAGTAGGAAATGAAACTCATTTTGTGAATTTTTCTTATTTGAAGAAAAAATTCCCCCAAGTCCTTTCTAATGGTTGTAAATATTATCGTGATGATTATAATTATGATGTAAAAGACCCAGACTATGATTTTAACTTCGATGATAAACCCGAATTTGCTTATTATGAAGATCAATTTAAAGCATACATGGGAGAAGAAACTTATAAAAAACTAAGACCTTATTTGCTTCTTAGGACTTATTATGTATGTAAGGGCAAAAAATATCCTGTTGTTTTTTCTACTAGATTTATGTATAGTGAAAAAAGCTATGGATTATTTGGAGATGAAGGAAGAGGATTTAGCTTTACAAGTGCAAGGCACACAGGTGTTGGTGGTGGATATTTTCATTATTTTATCAATGGCAAATTTGTAAGAAGTGATGAAGAGTATAAGAGGGAAAGGTATTAATGAGTCCTAAAGAACTTCTTACAGAAATCAAAGACTATGCGGATTGTGCTGGGTTAGTTATGCGATGCTACATTTAATCGATGAGAATAATGAAAAAGGTTTTTTTGATAGTGCTTTTACTCCTCCTTTATGGCTTTATGCGGATGGGATAACTAATCTAAAAAATCATAGTAAAAGGCAATAAAGTATGAAATATATTACATTGACTTTTATTCTAAGTTTGATTGTATTTGTTTCAGTAAAAGGTTGTTTTTATCCTACAAGTTATCGTGCTTTTATACCAAAAAGCTTAGATGCTGAGTATAAAGAGTTTGAAAGATTTTCACAACAAGAATTGGGCAGAGTACTTTATGCTAGACCTTTAACAGAAATAGAAAAAAATAGTCTCAATAAAGATGGTTTTTATATCAGAACAAATCGATATGGCATTAAGAGCAAAGATATGGATATGTTTGTAGGTATTGAATTTATATATTCAGCAGAAAGACTTGTATATGTCTATATAAAAGAATTGGGCTATTATGGTGGTTGGAATGAGTGGACATTTAATTTATTTATTCTTCCAAATACAACACAAAGAAATTACAATTCAATAGAGAGTATTACAATAAACAACTCTCAAATAATGCAAAACAAAGAGATAATAGGCAATCTAAAAATAGGTGATAAATTAGATAGATCTTATACTTATGATTATCTGAATATTATTGTGTTAGAAAATTTATTAGACAAACCAAGCTATCTTAACCATTTCGAAGAAAACTATGATTGTTTTGAGGACTTATAATGACTTTTAATTACAAATACTCTCTTGGAATCTATGTTAATGATTGGAGCTTTATGATGGGCAGTGAGGGAAACTCTCATGTGTCTTAGACTTACCAAAAATAAAAGTCCTGATGAGTTGGATAAAATAGATGAAGAATTAAGACAAGAATATCTTAAAAACAAAGAATGGGATAAAATAGATCAAAAATGGTATGGGGCTAAAGAGCTTAATGAGTTCAATGATGGTTTTTGGGGTTTTGGGTCTGGAATAAATTTCTATTAATGCTGCAACCAATAAGATATAAAAAATAATCAATATATAGCAAGGGAATATCTATGAATAATAAATTTAATTTTGTTAAATTCATATTGGATTGTTTTATATGTTTTGGAATCGTGATAATCTCTCCATTTATATATTCTGTTTTAATAAAAAGTGATGAACTTAGGTGGCTTTTAGCTCCGATGCAGTGGTTTTTACCTTTAGTTCAATGGGTTTTGTTCCCATTGCAGTGGTTTTTTAATATTGATATTTATACTATTAACAATATATCAGAATTTATCGTTGGCTTTTGTTCGTTAAGTATTATTATAATATTTATAATTAATATTTTTTATAAAATACATAGGGTAAGCTTGAGCTTGAGTCTAGTATTTATGATATGTTATGTTGCGTTTGCATATTATTTTTTTAATTACTTATAAGGAAATTTTATGAAGTATTTTGTAACAATTTATATTCACCCTATGGATTGGAATATTCCCCACGCCTTTTTAGGGCTTACCAAAGATAAAAGTCCTGATGAGTTAGATAAAATAGATCAAAAATGGATAATAAAGGATTAATCACTATATTACGAGATTGTGCAGAACTTGCACAAGTTAGTTATTTTTTAATAAAAATTAAAATTTTAACAAACAGGAAAGTGGTGTGAAAATATTAAAAAGTTTATATATTACTTGGATGATATTTTGGGGTTTTGGAGCTATTTTTACTTATTTTGGATTACATACAACTTTTACTAAAGTATTCTTTTTTCTTGTTGTGTTATATCTTTTTCCATTGTTGCCTTATTTGCATTATTTAATTTTTGAAAAAACAAAGAACAAAAATATATTCATTTCTATTTGTTATTATCTACTATTATTTGTTATTACCACTTATTATTTTACTTTAATATATTCATATGGAACAAATTTTTTAACATTTTTTATAATGATTACTTTATATATGATTATTTGTAGTGCTATAATCTTATGGAAATTTAAAATAAATTTAAGATTATATTTTTACATAATTTTATGTATTTTTGCTTATCTCTATATAGTTTTACATATTTTTATAGCATGTTATGAAATAGAATGGACAGATATACTGCTAGATAAAGATATAAGGATATATATTTACAAAGAAATAATTAATTTACTTATGGAGCAATAATTTATTTTATAATAAATCTTATTTTTATAGGGGAATAAATTAATGAAAACCCAAATCAATAAGCTAAGAGATTATGCAGAACTTGCTTGGGCTAGTTATGTTTATTTTAATTTTTAAAAAAGTAGAATAATTTTATTAAAAATATTAAAAAGGAAAATAAATGGGTGTATTTCGTAAGTTTTATATTGTTTGGGTAGTATTTTGTATAAGTGGATTTGTTATTTCTCCTGCTGTAGGGCATAATCCAAATAGAGTGTATGAATTTTTTGTAATGCTAGGTTGGATTATTTTCCCTTTAATTCTATTAATGCTTCATCGCTTTTTTTCTCTTTGTGAAATAAAGTTGTTGTATATAGCATTGCTATTGTTACTTTATTATCCTATAGCTTTGATATTGTATTATATGTTTTATTATCATAATAGCTTTTATGTTGCATTATATATTTTTTTATCATTATTTAAATAAAGGATAATTTTGAAAGAAAAAATAAATAGAGTAAAAATTAAACAATATTATAGGTATTAATCTAAATTTTATTCACGCGTTTTTAGAGACTTCATCATACATAAGAACTAAAAAATTTATATATTAAAATTGTAGGTTGTGTTTTTAGGCCTTATTATTTGCAAGTGCAAAATAAAGAAATTAAAATAAGCGTAATTTCCTTTGATATCGACTGATTTCATCGTTTTTGTCATTTTGTTAAGTTTTAGAAGAAAAATAGTTAAATTAAATTTTTAAGATTTAAATTTAATGAGAAATCCAGCGTTTAAAATCCATTTTTTAATATTATATAAATTTTTGATATAATTTTTTAGATAAATACTAAGTGGATTTTGGAGAAAATATAGGGTCAAATGAAAAAGATATTATTCCTAATGAAAATATCCCAAGTCTTTGTTTTATAAAAAATGTAGTAAAAAATCCTAGCATTATCATAGGAGAATATACTTATTACAACGATCCAAATGGGGCAAAGGATTTTGAAAAACATGTAACACGCCATTATGATTTCATAGGTGATAAATTAATCATAGGAAAATTTTGTGCCATAGCACAAGGAATAGAATTTATCATGAATGGAGCCAATCATCAAATGGATTGTATTTCCACATATCCTTTTTATATCATGGGAAATGGATGGGAAAAATTTACACCCTCTAAAAATAGTTTTCCTTATAAAGGGGATACTATTATAGGAAATGATGTTTGGATAGGTCAAAATGTGACAATTTTCTAGGGGTAAAGATAGGAGATGGAGCTATAATAGGAGCAAATTCTGTTGTGGCAAATGATATTCCAGCCTATTGTATTGGCATAGGGAATTCATGCAGGGTAAAACGCAAGAGATTTGATGATGAATTTATTTCGTATTTATTAAAAATAAAATGGTGGGATTGGGATTTATACAAGATATCTAATAATTTGGAAGCCCTAAGTAGTAACGATTTAGAAAAGATAAAAAATATAAAATAAATATTACAAGGATAAAATATGGAAAATAATGAAGCAAACAATAAAAAGATCGATTTTAGTGTAGATTTTGAAAAAGATGTAGTTTCGGCTTTGCAAGAGTTACAAGAGATGCAAAAACAAGAAGGGGTGCAGGAAGTTTCCATACCTAAAACTTATATTATCGGTTTTTCGCTGGCTAGTATAGCAATTTTTATAATCTCTTATTATTTTATATCGCTTGGTGGTTATTCTAAAGAAAATTTGGTGTATGTTGCTATATTTATCGCAGTTTTGGCGTTTGTATTGTTTTCTAATCATGACAAAACAGGCGTAATCGACCTAAAATATGAAATTTTTGATGTTGTGCTTGAAAAATTAAATTTTATTCACGAAGAGAGTGAAATTTATGAAGAAGTCTTTATGGAAAGTAAGTTGTTTTCTAAATTCGATAATCTTGAAATATGGAATGATTTTATAGGCTATAATGATGGATTTTCTCTTTCTATTGCTGAAGTTATTTTGAGTTCAAAGTCCTATTCAGGTTCAAATATTAATTCAAGCGATATAGAATTTTGTGGACTTGCAGTGTATTATTGTTTTGATGATTTGGATTTAAAAGATACGCAAATTATTATCAAAAACAAGGAATTTTTGACTTTATTTAATCCTTTAAAAAAGCTTGAGACAATCAAATTTGATAAAGAAAAATTAGACGATAAATTTGATATTTATACTACTAATGTTTCAATGGCAAAAAGAGCGATAAATCATCATTTTATAGAAAAATTTGAAAAGATACAGGATTGTTTTAGTGATTTAAAAATAAGTTGTTCTATGCGTGAAAATACTATTTTGCTTACCATAGAAAGCGAGATGGATCATTTTAAAATTACAAGCTATGAATTAGAAAAACTTAAGCAAGAAATAGATATATTTTTAAGAGAATTAAAAATGCTTAATGAGTTTGGAAAAGGTATTAATGAGCTTTGCAAAACAAGTCTTTATAAATTTTGATTTGAAAAATGCCTTTGAAGATTCAAAAATCTATGAGAAAATTGTAATAGATTTAACATTTTAAGCTGTTAAAGTTTTTAATTATAGAATATAAAAATATAAGTAAAATTATAAATTATTAAGGTGCTTATTTATACTGATAAGATAAAATTTAATTTTTATAAAAATAAAAAAAGTTATTAAAAGGTAATATATGATTAGTGCTTTAGATTTGGCAAAATATATTCTTAAAAACTCAAATAAAGATTTAAGCAACTTAGAGTTGCAAAAAACTTTATATTTTACAGAACTTGATTATATTAATAAATTTAACAAACATCTTATTGAAGATGATTTTGAAGCTTGGAAATATGGACCCGTTGCCAGAGAAGTTTATTGCGAATATCGTAATTATGGAGCCAATTCTATTGATAGACCAGAACAAGAAGACTTATCAAGTAATCTTAATAAAGATGAGTTGGATGTAATTAATGATGCTATAACAAAATGCAATAGTGAAACTTATTGGAATCTTGTTGAAAAAAGCCACAAAAAAGGTGGTGCTTGGGAAAAAAGTTTTAGGGAAGATAAAAAAGAAGTCATTAAAAAAGAGTTGATAAAAAAAGAAGCAAAAAATGAGTCATGATGAAAAAAATAATCAATTACGCTTCATTATTGAAAAATTGTGCAAAGAACAGGTTTTTAATGATGTCGATAATATTATTAAAAAATTATCTGAAATTTATCAAGAAGAATTTAAACATGTATATTCACAACTTACAACTATAATTTTGAATGCCATAAAGAATGATCCTGAACAAGATTTGATGATATTGGCACAAAATTTGCGAGAATTTGAAAGAAGATTGAAAGAATCAGATATAAATGATGAAATAAAATCAAAAATTGCAAAATTTTATGATCATGTCAATTTAGAGTGTGTTAGACTCCAAGATTCTGATGGTAAAATGAAATATTTAAAAGATACATACAAAGAACTTGATAAAAATTACAAAGAACTTGATAAAAATTACAAAGAACTTGATAAAAATCTTAGCAAACAACAAGCACAATATATAACAATATTAGGTATTTTTGCTTCTATTGTTCTAACTTTTGTTAGCAATCTAGTATTTTCGAATTCTATTCTTGCAAACATAGAGAAAGTAAGTATCTATAGATTAATTTTTATTATATCTTTTATTGCTTTATTTATAGGAAATACTTTATATATTTTATTTGCGTTTATTCTGAAAATTTCTCTATCAAAAGACTTTAAACATAATAAAACTTTTCTTTGGTGCTTTAACTTTGCTGTATTATTTATCATGTTTATCGATTTTATAGGTTACTTATTTAGCATAAAAACTATTAATGATATATTGTCTATAATTATTTTCTTACGGGCTTAGCTAAAAAATACACTCCATTTGCGATTAAAACACAAGCACACATCACAAAAGCAAGAATTAGCGGAGTGTTTGCATTCAAAGCACCCACTAAAGATGAGATGAGTCCTGCTAGGGCAAATTGTGTAAAGCCAAGCACCGCAGAAGCAGTTCCGCTGTGTTCTTTAAAGCGTGCCATTGCCAAAGTCGTGGTATTTGGTGCGATAAAGCCAAGCATAGCAATACTTGTAAAAATGCTTACTTCAAAAAGAAATAAATTCGGATATAAAAAGGCATTGATAAGTAAGATCAAAGTCGATACAAACATGATTATCAACGCTTTTGAAAGTATTTTTTCACTTTCAAATTTACGCACTAGCTTTGCATTGATATTTGCACAAATGACAAAACCTAAGGCATTAATTCCAAAAAGTAAGCCAAATTTTTGCTCACTTAAGCCAAAAAAATGTGTAAAAACAAAACTTGATCCCGTGATATAAGCAAACATCGCAGCTAAGGCAAAAGAAGCGCAAAATATATAAACCAAAAAGCGTTTATCGTTTAAGACGATTTTGTAGCTTTTCATTGCTTCTTGATGAGAAAATTTTTGTTTTTTAAGGTGTGGTGCAGACTCTTTTAAACCGAAAAATATCATCAAAAAAAGCAAAATTCCTAAAATAAATAAAGTTGTAAAAATGCTATGCCACGAAAAATACTCCAGCAAAAATCCTCCAAAAGTTGGTGAAAGCATAGGAGCAAGGGAGCTAAAAACCATCATCAAAGCAAAGATTCCCGCCGCTTCTTTGATTTCAAACAAATCATTGACAATTGCTCTTGCAATCACTACTCCAGCACAGCCCCCAAGAGCTTCAAAAAATCTCAAAGCGATAAAAGCATAAATATTATCAATAATCACACAAAATAAGCTTGATGTAATAAATAAAAAAATTCCCACCAAAGCAGGAATTTTACGCCCAAAAATATCACTTAATGGTCCATATATGAGTTGCCCTAAAGCAAAAGCGATAAAAAAACTTGCAAGGCTAAGTTGGGTCAGTGTTGTTGAGGTTTGAAAGCTTTGTTCTACATGAGAGAGTGCAGGTAAATACATATCTGTAGAAAGCGGGGCAATGCTTGACATCAAAGCAAGAATGATGATGAGTTTAAATTTTGCAAAGCCTTGAATTCGAGTGTGTTTTTGCATTTTTAATCCTAGTTATTTTAAAAGAATGATTTTATCAATTTAGCTCTTAGAAAAATCTTTGTTTTTCTATGCTAAATTTATAGAAAAATTCTAAGGAAATTTTATGCAAAGTATGAATCAAAATGAACAAATTAAATGTCCAAGTTGCGGGAATTTTATCGATATAAGTGCGGCTTTATATACCCAAATTTCAGATAAAGCCAAAGAAGAAATTCGAAAAGAGCAACAGCAAATGCTCAAACAAAAACAAGAATTTGAAAATGAAGTGAATGCCAAAAGAGCAGAATACACTAAAGCCTTAAACGATTTAAAAGTACAAAAAATCAATCAAGAAAATTTCATAAACGAACAAGTGAGTCAAAAAATTTTCTTAGAAAAAGAAAAATTGAGTCAAGAGCTCATTATACAAAAGCAAAATTTCCAAAAAGAATTCAGTGAAAAATTCAGCAAAGAACATGAAAATGAGATGAAGATTATGCAAGAAGAGCTGGATAAAAAAAGCAAAGAATTAAGTGAATTTTTAAGCATAAAAGCAGAAAATGAAAAGCTAAAAAGAGAGCAAAAGGAAAACGAAGAAAGACTTAAATTTCAAGTTAGAGAAGAAGCATTTAAAGAATTTAAAGAGCAAGAAAGTAAAAATTTAGAATTTGAAAGAGAAAAACTTCGCCTTGAATTTCAAAAAAATAGTGAAGAGCAAGAAATGCAATTTAAAGAACTTGAGATCAAATTTAAAAGTGTTACAGAGGAGCTTAATGCCGCTAAACGCAAAGCAGATCAAGGCTCACAACAACTTCAAGGCGAGGCGGCAGAACTACTTATAGAAGAATATATCCAAAATGAGTATATAAGTGATGAAATTAAAGAAGTGCCAAAAGGCGTTAATGGAGCGGATTGTTTGCATATTGTCAGAGATAGTTTTGGAAATATTTGCGGGAGTGTTTTGTATGAAAGCAAACGCACTAAGGAATTTAATAAAGAATGGCTTGATAAATTAAAGCTTGACAGCATAGCAGCAAAAAGTGATATAGCAGTTTTAATCACAAAAACTATGCCCAAAGATAAAGAAAAAACACATTTTAAAGAGGGAATTTTAATTTGCACTTTTGCTGAATTTAAAGGAGTTTTAGCAGTACTTAGAGAAAGCGTTATCAATGCTTATAAGCTAAGGAATGCTTTGCAAAATAAAGATGAGAAAAACCATATTTTGTATGAATATTTAAATTCTAAAGAATTTAACACGCAAATCACCTTTATACTTAAGACTTATCAAAGTATGAAAGAAGAATTAGAAGCTGAAAAAAGAGCCTTACAAAATATATGGAAAAAAAGAGAAAGGGCTATAGAAAATTTAAGTTTTAATTCTACAGCAATAGTGAGTTCTTTAAATGCGATATTTAGCGAGTTAAAAGGTGAAAATTTAATAGGCGAAGATGGGCTTAAAAGCCTTGAAAATTTAGCCAAAGATGAGAATTAAGAAAGAAATTTTTCCTTGATTGAATTTAGGTTTTTTTCTAAATTTTCAAAATTACTTTGCATATCTTTTTTTGTATCAATAAAAAAAGGATTGCTTAGAGTAGCAACAAGAAAGTGGTTTTGTTTAGAAAAAATATGTTCTAAAGCAAATTTTTTATCTTTGAGTTTAATATAAATTTTATCTTTATCATTAAATTTAGCTTTTATGTTTGGTTTTAAAATTTCAAGCAAAATTCCACAAAACAAGCGTTTATTTTCATCTAAAAAGCAAATATCATAAATTTTAAATTCTTTAAATTCAAAGCAATTTTGGCTTTTAAATTCTTTTAAATTTTCTGTAAGCCCCAGTTTTAAAAAATCTTTTTGACTTAAATTCTCTTTTTTAATTTTGGCATTAAAACGCCTTAAAAAGAGATTTAAAGCCTTAATTTCTAATTCATTTTTAGTCAAATTTAGCTTTTTAGAAGTAAGACGAAAGAAAAAAATACCCACAAACACAGCACTTGCAAGGCAAATGATGGCATCTCTTGTAAAAACAAAGACTAAAAAACCTACAAGTAAGGCTTCTATAATGCTTAGGAATTTCAAAATTCCTAAGCGTTTGAGTATATAAAGCCTTTCATTTTCTAAGCTTTTTAAATCCATTAAGATTTCGCTTTTTCCATTCTTTTTCTTTGAGTTGGATCAAGATAGCGTTTGCGAACACGGATATTTGCAGGAGTAACTTCTACAAGCTCGTCTTCTTCTATCCATTCTAAAGCTCTTTCAAGGCTTAATTTTCTAGGTGGTACAAGTTTGATTGCATCATCGCTTCCACTTGCTCTGACATTGGTTAAATTTTTTCCTTTGATAGGATTAACATCTAAATCATTTGGACGTGAGTGTTCGCCTATAATCATACCGGTATAAACTTTAGTTTGAGGCTCTATAAAAAGCACTCCTCTTTCTTGGAGATTAAATAAAGAATACCCCAAAGCCACGCCATTTTCCATAGAAATTAAAGCACCATTATTGCGTTTTTCAACCGCGCCACTAAAAGGACGGAATTCTAAAAAGCTGTGATTCATCACACCTTCGCCTTTGGTGTCGGTTAAGAATTGAGATCTAAAGCCTATAAGTCCGCGTGCTGGAATTTCAAATTCAAGCCTTGTTTGACCATCGCCTGTTGGTGCCATGGTTTTCATTTCGGCTTTTCTTTTGCCAAGCTTTTCTATAACCGTTCCGCTAAATTCTTCAGGCACATCGATAACAAGATGCTCAAATGGTTCTGTTTTAACTCCGTCTTCGACTTTTACAATAACTTCAGGTCTTCCCATGCAAAATTCAAAGCCTTCTCTACGCATATTTTCAGCCAAAATTGTAATTTGAAGTTCGCCCCTACCGCTGACTTTAAATTTACCTTCTCCGCTGCTTTCATATTTCATCGCGATATTGGTTTTCATTTCAGCTTCTAAGCGTTCTGCAATTTTGTTTGAAGTTACATGCTTGCCTTCTGTTCCTGCTAATGGGCCATCATTTACTGAAAATACTATGCTTAAAGTTGGCTCTTCGATGTGTAAAGGATCAAGTGGCATAGGATTATTTGGATCTACTACACTATCGCCTACATCTAAGGCTTCAAAACCAGCAATTGCTACAATATCTCCACTTCCAGCTTCTTCAATATCCATTTTTTCTAAGCCCATAAAGCCAATAAGTTTTGAAATTCTGCCATTTACTTTAGTGCCATCGGCTTTGGCAAGCATTACGCTTTGATTTTTCTTTACAACGCCATTAAAAATTCTTGCAATGCCTATTTTTCCTACGAAATTATCATAACCTAAAGTGAAAACTTGAAGTTGTAAAGGATTGTCATTAGTGCCACTTGGTGCAGGAACTCTTTCAAGTATGGTTTTAAAAAGTGGCTCCATATCCTTACTTTCATCATTTAAATCAAGCTTGGCATAACCATTTTTTGCTGCAGCATAAACGATAGCAAAGTCAAGTTGCTCATCATTTGCATCTAAGGCCACAAAAAGATCAAAAATTTCATTGATTACTCTTTCAGGATCAGCGGCTGGTTTGTCGATTTTATTAATGACTACTATTGGTTTAAGTCCTAAAGATAAAGCTTTTTTAACCACAAATTTGGTTTGCGGCATTACACCTTCTTGTGCATCTACTAAGAGTAAAACTCCATCGATCATTTTTAAAACCCGCTCTACTTCTCCGCCAAAATCAGCGTGACCTGGAGTGTCTATGATATTAATTTTTGTGCCTTTATAATTGATTGCTGTATTTTTTGAAAGTATAGTAATACCGCGTTCTTTTTCTATATCATTACTATCCATAACGCGTTCGGCTATTTGATCTCTTTCGCCAAAAGTTCCTGATTGTTTTAATAATTCATCCACCATAGTTGTTTTGCCATGATCAACATGCGCAATAACTGCAATATTTCTAATATTTTCCAAAATGTTCTCCAAGATTTAAATTCAAAGCTAAAATTATATAGAAATTTTGCTTAATTTTTTAAAAGGTAAAAGTTGGAACACTTATTGCTTTTAACTTACTAAATATCATTTTTAAAAAGGAAGTTAAAATGTCAAAACCATTAAATGAAGAGTTTTTTGTAGAATTTAATACAGAATTAGTCGATAGAAAAAATGAAGTATTGCTTCAAGTTTTAGAACTTTTAGAGATTTTAAAATCTAACAAAAATGAAAAAATGGCAAGAATTTCAGGTGAGCTTACAGAGCTTTTAGAAAATGAAGGAAATTTAGAACAAATTTTAAATGCTAAAAATTTAGAAGAACTTTTAAATATTTTAATCGTTTTAAATGAAGAAAAAATGATTAAGGTTTATGAAAATTCTTATTTGAAAGAAAGATTTCCTAATTTAGCCGTAGATAAATTTTTAAAATAATTTTTTAAAGGATAGTTATGTCAAACTTAGCTTCGCAAAACGATGTCTTAAATTTTGTATCAAATAAAGTTTCTAGCAGTAATAATTCTTCTGGAAAAGTTAGCAATAAGACTAGTAGCGATGCGAGTGAGAGTAAAAATTTAGCAGAAGATGATAGGGAAAGTTTTTTAAATTCTTTGCTAAATTCTATTGATGAGACGAACGAATTTTTACCTGATCATATGAAGATCAGTGAAAAAGAAGTGATTAATGAAGCAATGAGTAAGCTTCAAAAAGGTGTTTTTGATGAAAGTGATAAGATAAGTATTTTTGAATCGGCTTCTTTTATGCAGATTCTTTCTTTGCTTGATAAGCTAAAAGCAGACACAGCTGATATAAAATTTGCTAATCTTTCGACAAAGCTTTCTGATTTTATTAAAACTGAAGCTAATTTTAGTGCTTTAAAAGGTGCGAAAAATCTTAGTGAGCTTTTGGATATTGCAAAAGATTTGGGTTTGAATGTAAAAAATATAAAAGTGGATCGTTTGCTTGATTTGAAGGCTACTTTTCCAAATTTAGATAAAGCGGATTTTTTTAAAGGTGCAGTGGATAATGTTTTCAAGGAAATTATTAATAATAAACTTGCTCATGTGAGTAAAAATTTAAATCAGAATTTGCAAAATGTAAATCATACTCCACATACTCATTTTAATCAAAATTCTAAAAATGCAAAATCCAAAGATGATGTTTCCCTGCTTTCTCAAACTTTGAAAAATTTAGATTCTATCTTGTCAAGTAAAAATGAAAAAGCGGATAAAATTAAAGCAAAAAATGATGATGAGGTCATAGATTTAAAAAACACCTTAAAGAGTTTAAAAAATGAAGATCATACAAAAGAAATTTCCACAGAAATTTTAACTGCTAAAGATAAAAAAAGCTCAAACCAAGATATACAAATTCAGAATAAAGACAATATTAAAGAAATAAAAAATACTTCTTTAAGTGATTTAACCAAACAAGAAGATCAAGAAAATAAAGATTTAAAAAATGCAAATCATTTACAGGATAAATTATCAAACATCAAAGATAATAAAGAATTGATTAAAAAACAAGATGAAAACAACCAAACTCAAGAATCTATGAAAGAACAAGCTAAAACCGCAAAAAATGAAACTTTAAATATGGCTTTAGATAAAAATATTAATAAAGAACTCATCAAAGATTCGCAAAATTTAAGTTCAAATTTTACTCAAAAAGAGATGAATTTAAATAAAGAAAATAAAACAAGTAAAGATAATATAAAAGATATTAAGCAGAATTTTGCAGATCAAAAAGTTAATTTTGAAAATTTAAATAAAACCCAATTTGTATCAAATAAAGACAATACAAATTTTAATAATTATTTAAATAAAGAAAATTTAACACAAGATCAAGCTAAAACGCATAGTGAGAATTCCGAAAAAAATACTTTAGATGAATTAAATTCTTTAGTAAAAGATTTGAATAAAATTTCACAAAATAATACTAAAAATATTACTCCTAAAGAAACTTTGCAACATTTTTCACAGGATTTAAAGGAAGCTATAGATCAGTATAAAGCCCCAATCACCAAGCTTAGCATTACTCTTAATCCAAATAATTTAGGCGAAGTAGAAGTTACTTTAGTACAAAGGGGAAATAATCTTCATATTAATTTTAATTCCAATACTAATGCAATGAATTTATTTATCCAAAATCAAGCCGAATTTAAAAATTCTCTTGTAAATATGGGATTTACAGGACTTGAAATGAATTTTAGCGATCAGGGAAAAAGAGAACAAAACCAAAATCAGGGTAAAAATCGAAGTGGATATGGTTTTAAAGATGTGATAGAAGATAAAAATGAAGGCGAAAAAATAAATTTAGAGCTTGTTTTAGCAAAATATTTCTAAGTTGGAACACTTTTTGCTTTTAATTAAAAAAGACTTAATAAAAAGGATTTTATGATGACAACAACAAATTGGAACTGGACAAATACTAATAATACTGCTAGCAATGCCACAACTAAAACAGATAATACTAAAAATGGTACAGCTAAAGCAGATGATTCATCTAGCTCTAGCAATAATTCAGGAGTAGTTAGCAATCCTAATGCAACTCTTGATAAAGATGCGTTTTTAAAACTTCTTTTGATTGAGCTTCAACACCAAGATCCAACCGATCCTATGGATAGTGATAAAATGCTAACGCAAACTTCACAGCTATCCGCACTTGAAATGCAACAAAATACAAATACAACTATGCAAAAAATGGTTGAAACTATGCAATTGCTTTCGAATTCCTTCAGTACAAGTATGAGTACTTCAGCTATTGGAGCTATAGGAAAAATGGCAACTGTTACGGAAAATAAGGTTAAATTAACAGGTGCAGATGAAGTTATTGCACTTAAAATGTATTTGCCTGAAGATTCAGATGATAAAGGGATTACCTTAGAAGTATATGATAAGAACAATAAACTAGTATTTAGTGAAAAAAGTAGCGAAGGAAAAGAAGTATCAAAAGGTCTATTTACACTCGAGTGGCCAGGTAGGGACAATGATGGAATTTATGCAGGAGATGGAGAATACAGCGTTAAAGTGGTTTATAATAATAAAAATGGCGAAAAAATCACCGCAAATTACGGAACTTATCCTATAGAAGGGATTAAATTTGATAATGGGCAAGCTTATGCGAAAATGGGTGGCCAATATGTAAGTTTTGATGATATTTCTGAAATTACAGAGTATAAGCTTGGATCATCTAGTGATGATAACTCAAATAGCGGAGATTCTGGAGATTCTGGAAGTTCTGGTGATAGTGGTTCTAGTGGAAGCGAAGAAGATAAAGAAGAAAAAAGGGCATAAGCCATGATGAATGCATTCTATAACGGTATTTCTGGGGTTAAAACCAATAGTTTTGGTATTGATGTTTATGCAAACAATATCGCAAATGTCAATACTTATGGCTTTAAGTATTCTGATGCACAATTTAAAGATATTTTTTATAGCACAATAACGACCCAATCAACCAATCCAGCACAAGGTGGATATGGTAGCGGAGCTGCTTCTTCTAATATAGTTTTTGAACAAGGTTCTCCTGTGGCAAGTGAAGGGGAGTTTGATGTAGCACTCCAAGGAAAAGGTTTTTTTGGTGTTTTAGGAGCTGATGGAGAAGCTTATTATACTAGAAATGGTGCCTTTAAAAGAGACGCTAATGGATATTTAGTGGATTCTTACGGAAATTTTGTTTTAGGAACTATGAATCCAGCATTTGGTGGTATTACTTATAGTGATAGGGTTGCGGGTTTAATGGGAGATTATCTCAATACCGGAAGCCCTGTAAATAGTGGTTTTACAATCAATTCAAATGATCCGTTTAGTATAGCAAATGTAACAGCGCAAAAACCTATTACAGTGCCTACAAATATGTATCTTGAACCTGAAGCAACAAAAAATGTTAAATGGAGTGGAAATTTAAGTACAAATACCAAAACCGAAGTTGTAAAAGTAGAACTTGATCCTAGTAAATTTAATATCACAAAAACCGATGATGGAAAATATATAGTTAGTGGTAGTGTGAGTAAAGAAGAAGTTTTTAGCGCTAAAGCAGGGGATAGAATACTTTTAAATTTTGTGGATGATAATGGTGTAAAAACAAGCTTTGAAGCAACTTTAGATGAGAATTTGAATTTTAAAAGCAATGAGCTTGATTTAAAAGGTTTAGATCCTAATAGCGTAAAGCTTGAAACAGCTCAAATTTCAACCGAACAACAAAAAGCAAATAAAGATATATTAGAAGCGCCTATCTACAATGCCGATGGCAGTAAAAGCACTCTTAAACTAACCCTTGAAAGGGTTTTGCCTCAAGAGGGCGACAATATGCAATATAAAGCCGTGGCACAAATTTATAATTCTAAAGGCGAAGCTGTAGGCGATCCAACAGAAGGCAATATAGTATTTGATAAAAATGGAGCTTTGCTTGAAAACAATATCACAAGTATAGCAAACCCAAATGGTGGAAGTATCAGTATTGATTTAGGCACCCCTTATGATCCTGCTACACCCGGTTCTGGATATAGTGGAATTTATGTGCAATCAGGAAAAGAAAAAAATATACTCACCCAACATGATGGTGTAGCTGAGGGTTTTTTTGAACAATACAATATATCTGATGATGGAAGCATTGTTGCACAATTTAGCAATGGTAAAAACGCTATCGTAGGAAAATTAGCGCTTTATAATTTCATCAACGAACAAGGTTTGGCTGCTATGGGCGATAATATCTTTGCAGCTACAGGAAATAGTGGCGAAGCTACTTTTATAATGAAGGATGGAAAAGTGATCAATACAGCCAAATTTAAAGGCGGTTATTTAGAGCAGTCTAATGTTGATTTGAGTGTAGAATTATCAAATCTTATTGTAACTCAAAAAGCATTTGACGCAAGCTCTAAAAGCATTACTACAAGTGATCAAATGATACAAAAAGCCATCAATATGAAAAGATAGTGATTTTTAGCTCCTTTTATTGTTTTAAATGATGAAAAATGGAGCTAAATTCTTCTAATTCTTCTTGGCTGTATTTATTGCATTCTTTAATTTTTGGCTTTTGTTCATCAAAACCTACACAAATGGCTTTATCTTCACTTTGGCTAAGAGCTTTTTTATTTTATTTTCGTTATCAATATAAAAATAAAGAAAATTTCCCAATGATACATTTTGTGTAAAGATATGAATTTCTGCTCCACTAATGCTTTGGTTAAGTTTTTTTATGGCGAGTTGAAGCTCGTGTTTTAGATTGATAAATTCACCATATTGTTGCAATAAAAAATTATATTTTTCAAGCTTTTCTTTGTAAAAACGGATAAAAGTATTATGTTTAAAATCGGTACTGTTTTTGGCGTTGATAAAACCGATTTGCTCATTCAATAAATAATCATAAAGCTTTTCAAGATCTAAAAGTATATTCCTTAAAGAATAATTTAGTTTTAAAGCCAATCTTTCATAATTAAAAAGTTCTTTTTTGTTTTAAGATATTCATTGTATTTAAAACATATTTTATTATCTTCCTTGATATTTTGTTCTATGATGAGCATTTTTTAGGATAAATTTTGTTAGATTTAAGACAATCTTTAATGAAAATATTTTCAGCTTCTATGATTCCACCTGAACATTTTTCTATAAAAACATTCTTGGCAATGATATGTCCTTGTTCTAAATTTTTTACATAAACACATTTTGCTTTTACAAAACCTTTGTGATTATTGATAAAAACATCACTTCCATAAATTTGCGACTTTGCATGGGTACCACCTCGTATATGTATGGTTTTTCCGCGTAATTGAGTATGCCCTACATTGCCGTTGATTTTTACACTCGAAGTTTGTATATTCACTATGCCTGATTTAACAGCATCATCAATGCTATTATTTGAAACTTCAACACAAATATCTTCATCTAAATCTGTTTTAATTGTCCCTGTGGTTTTAAGTCCTATTTGCGTGACTTTCAGGGTGTTTGAAATGCCATATTCTTCATTGTCGATAAATAAAAATCCATATTTGGCACTATAGTATTTTATTCTATCTTTAAATTTGATTTGGTAAATGCTTTCATCTTTTAATTTAAAAGGATTTTTAAGAAAATTAATTTCTTGAGGTGAAATGATTTTTCCTTTTAAATTTTTACCATCCTTGCCATTAATTTTATAGACATATTCAAAAAGCAACTCATCTTTTTGTATAGGCTTACAATAGTTCTTCTCATCATAAGAGCTTTGGTCGTCAGGTTTGTTTTCTACCTGTCTGTGAAATTTTATTTCATCAATTTTCCCTTGTTTTACTTCAACGCCATTTGCTACTATGAATTCATATTTTTCATCTTTTATACCTTGTTTTATGGCTTCTACGATAGCGTCGATATTATTGCTTAAATTACGATCTAGCCTGATAATAAGTATTTTGTATTTCGCCATGATTTTAAAAAGTTCTTGCCAAATTTCATTTTTAAGTTCAGGATAATAGTTTAAATTTTTTACACAATTTAAATTTGCTTTTAGATAAAATAAATTAGAGTCGCTTTTTAGTGAAAAATAGAATAATTTTTCTCTGTGTTTTGGATAAATTTCAATCAAAAATTCTTGTATAATATTATTATAGCTTTCTAAGAAAAAATCATCTGAATAAAACAAATCTAACTCATCCTTTGAATAGACCTTCTTTTTCCTAGTTTTGCATTGGTGCAAATGGTGTTATAATCGATGATTTTAAAATCAAGCTCTTCCGCAATGCTTTCTTGTTCGAGTTTTAAAGAATTATAAGGATTAAATGTTTTTACCAACTTGCTTTGATACATTTTCAAATCTCTTTTTAAAATAATCAAAATTTATTTCTTCTTCAATATTTTTGTCACTACTTTTTAAAAAGAATAATACTTTTTTACAGCTAGTGCATCTTAAAATACTTTTCTCTTTTAAAAGTTCTTCATGAATACTTTGCGGAATTTGATGAATTTTTGAATCGCAATGACAAATGTAAGAAAAATGATATTCTTGTTCTATATTTGGATTTGTGGTTATTTTTTTCAGATTAATATACTGATCGGGGCTATAGTGAATCTCTCCTATGTGGATCACCTTTTTTAAGTAATTCTCTAGCAAAAGATCATCGGTACAAATATGTTTTAAGATCCAAAATTTAGTGAGCTTTGATAATTCTTCGGCAATTTTTGGCAAATCAGTGCTGTGGTTTAGCAATTGTTTTGTTTTATTAATCAAATCTTTATGTAATTTTATATGATCTTCTAAAAAAGGATAATTTACTTTTCTCATAAAATTTTCTTCATCTTTAAAATGAAATTTAATATAGTTAAATATTTTATAAATAATTTTTTTTAGATTTTCTTCATCATCTTTTTCAAAATTATTTTGAATTTTTGCAACTATATCATCAGCTTCATTTGCTATTTTAAAGATTTCTTGATGTTGTGCATCTAATTGTTCATTGTGAATTGAAAAGTCATCACACCATATAATTTTACTCATAAACCCTCTCCTAATTCCATTTAATTGTAATATTTTCGGTAGTTTAACAAAAAATACAAACAAACAAATATTTAATAAAAAATGATTTTTTTATTAAATCTTATGGGGGAGGGTTACAAAACTACACATTGTATTGATATTTAAAACTTTTTAAGCCAAATAAGGTTATAATTCTTTTGCCTTTTCTTAGACCTGTGCAATGCTATTTTTAAGCACCGCTTCAGGGTGGGAACACAGCAGAGCACTTAATTTTAGTGTGTGCCGCAGTCATCTGGGAAAGGGTTTTTATCTTTAATTTAAAAAACCGATTAAATCTTCACTTATTTTTAGTAAATTTTCACTTTTATCATCAAGAAATTTTAAACATATTCCCTCGTAAAATAAGGGTGTTGCATTATAAAATTTGGCTAAAATTTCATCATAAAATTCATCATAGCCAAAAAGCAATATATTAAGATAATGGGTGAAATTTTCAAAATATAAAATATCGTTTTGGTTAGGAATGATTTGGAATTTATCGCTAAAAATGAGTTCATTTTCTCTATAAATTTGCGTGAAATTTTCAAATTTTTTAAAGGCAAATTTTTCATTTCTTGCATTTCTAGCAAAAATATTGGTATCAACAAAAATGAGTTTGGCATTTTTTTCTAAATAAATTTCATTTTGTTGTGAAAAATTAGAATTTTCTTGCAAATGTAAAGGTTTTAGATTGTAAATCAGTTTGGAATTTTCTTCTAAATAAGCTTTAAAAACCTTTTTCGCTTGTAAATTTTTAGTATCATAAATTTTTTCATAACTTTGAGATAAAAGTTCAATATTGCTATCTTTTAAAAGTCGAATTTCCCATTTGTAATCATCATTTGCAAAAACTCCTGCACTAGAATTTAGCACATAAATTTGCGTTAAATTTTCTTTATAAAAAGGCCTTGTGATTTTAAAAGGTGGCGTAAAAAAAGCATCTTTAATAACACTTTTTTTACCTAGGCGTTCAAATTCAAGCTTTAAAATAGAATTTTGAGCAAACATTTATTCTCTTAATAAAGCGTATTTTTTAATCCAAGAGACGATTTCATCTAAGCCTTCTTTGGATTTAAGATTGCTAAAGACAAAAGGACGATTACCACGCATTTTTAAAGTGTCTTTACGCATAATCTCCAAATTCGCTCCTACAAAAGGTGCTAAATCGGTTTTATTGATCACCATTAAATCACTTCTACATATCGCAGGACCGCCTTTGCGTGGAATTTTCTCACCTTGTGCTACATCGATAACAAAGATGAAAAAATCCACAAGTTCAGGAGAAAAAGTCATTGAAAGATTATCTCCACCACTTTCAACAAGTACTAAATCAAGCTTAAAACGACTTGCTAAATTTTCAATGGCTTCAAGATTGCAAGAAGCATCTTCTCTTATAGCAGTGTGCGGACAACCACCCGTTTGCACGCCTATAATGCGTTCTTTTTCCAAAACCTTTGAATTGATTAAAAAATCAGCATCTTCATTAGTATAAATATCATTTGTAACAACCGCTAAACTTAACTCATCTTTTAAAGCTTCGCAAAGCCTTAAAACAAGAGCAGTTTTTCCACTACCAACAGGACCACCTATACCTAATTTAACCATTTTTATCCTTTAAGAAATATACATTTTAAATGCTAAATTTTTATGCTTTATACATAAAATATCATTGATTATATTTTTATTTAAACACCAATCTTTTTCATCTAAATTTTCAAGTTTTTTAAGAGCGATTTTAAATTCTTTTTGTAAAGAAAAAAGTAAAATTTGTCCTTCATTTTGCGATAAAGGCACTATTTTAACCAAAATTGTCACCAAATGTGAAAAAGAAGAAAATAAAAAACTTTCATAAATAAAATTAAGATCATTATCTTTGCAAAAAAGTGCATAAACAAAAGGATAAATGGGGTTTTGATTTTCTTTTAAATAGGCATTCAAACAAGGCGTTTGAAGCTTTAATAAATTCACATTTTTTACAAATCTTTTGGCTAAAAAAACATAAGCTTTGCATTGTTCTAAGGCTAAAGTCGAGCTTAAAAATTCTCTTTGTAAAGAGCGTAATTTTTTATCATCATTAGCATATTTTAAAGCAAGTTTTATGCCTAAAAGTTCAAAATGTAAAAAATTACTAAAAAGATTTCTTTGAAGATAGCAAAAAGCGGTTTTTTCATCTTTGATGAGATTTTCATTTACATAGCTTTCAAGTCCAAAAGAGTGTGAAAAAGCACCATTTGGAAAAGCAGAATCACAAATTTGCAAAAGCAAGGTTAACATTTTATCGCCTTAAAATTCATATCAAGCTTTAAAAAATTAGGTGCTTTAAGCATATATTTTGGCTCAAGTCTTTCTTTGTTTTTTTGATAAGAAATTTCAAACTGATCCAAAAATCTTACAATACCTTCATCATAAGGACTTAAAAGTTTTTCATCTTTGTAAAATAAACTCAAATGCATATTTCCGATTTGATAGCAAGAAAGTGCTAACTCATAAGTATTTTTAGGAAAAATTTCTACCACTTCTTCTTTAGCAATTTTTATCCAAAGTGTAAATTCTTTATCATATAAGCAATCATTGTGGTTTAAACCTAAATTTTCTTTAAATTTTAAAGCAATATCGCGACCATTTTTACTCGTTGTTCTTAAAATCCTTTTTTTTGCATCAAACCAAGAAAGAACAAGATAATCTTGCTCTTTATTTTCACTTTGTGGATTTGTGATTTTTTCTTCGATTAAAAGCATTTTATATCATAAAATATTTTCTAGTAAGGGCAAGTTTATCCGTGCTTTTTGAAGTGATAAGTTCATTATCAATTTTTACTTCATAAGTATTTGGATTAACATCGATTTTTGGGGCTTTATCATTAAATTTCAAATCTTTTTTTGAGATATTGCGGCAATTTTTCACTGCTACGCAAGGGCGTTTAAGATTTAAATTTTGTGCTCCTTTTTCATCCATAAAAGCTTTAGAAACAAAGAAAAGACTATTTTTGGCATTATTTGCACCAAACATTTTTTCATATAAAATCGGTTCAGGAGTCGGTATGGAAGCGTTTGCATCGCCCATTTTTGCTCCGACTATTAGGCCACCTTTTAAGATGAGTTTTGGTCTAACACCAAAAAATTTTGGTTGCCAAAGCACTAAATCTGCAAATTTTCCCACTTCTACAGAGCCAACATAATCGCTTATGCCATGGGCTATTGCGGGGTTTATCGTGTATTTTGCAATATATCTTTTAATGCGAAAATTATCATCTTTTGTTTCTTCATCTTCTTTTAAAAATCCAAATTCTTTTTTGCATTTATCCGCACTTTGCCAAGTCCTTAAAATCACTTCGCCTACGCGTCCCATAGCTTGAGAATCACTGCTCATAATGCTAAAAATTCCCAAATCATGGAGTTTATCTTCTGCTGCTATGGTTTCAGGGCGTATGCGAGAATCTGCAAATTCCACATCTTCTTTGATTTTTTTATCCAAATGATGACAAACCATTAGCATATCTAAATGCTCATCAATGGTATTTTTGGTAAATGGCATAGTTGGATTTGTGCTAGCAGGTAAGATATTTTCAAATCCTGCCATTTTGATGATATCGGGTGCGTGTCCCCCGCCCGCACCTTCGGTGTGAAAAGTGTGTATTACTCTGCCATTTATCGCTTCTATAGTGTCTTCTACAAAACCAGCTTCATTTAAGGTATCCGTGTGGATGGCTACTTGTATATCCATTTTATCAGCCACTTTTAAACTTGCATTGATTACGCTTGAAGTCGCACCCCAATCCTCGTGGATTTTAAGCCCACAAGCACCCGCTTTAATCTGTTCTTCTAAAGCTTTTTCGTTGCTCGAATTTCCTTTACCTAAAAAGCCAAAATTCATAGGATAATTTTGCGTGGCTTCAAGCATGGAATGGATATAGTATTTTCCTGGCGTGCAAGTGGTAGCATTTGTGCCTTCGCTAGGTCCTGTTCCACCACCTATCATCGTAGTCACTCCGCTAAATAAAGCACATTCTATTTGAGTGGGTGAAATATAATGGATGTGTGTATCAATCCCTCCCGCGGTTACAATAAGTCCTTCAGCACCTATAACATCGGTATTTGCACCTATAATTAAATTCTCATCTACCCCATCTTGAATGTCCGGATTTCCACCCTTTCCAATACCTACAATTTTACCTTCTTTTATGCCAATATCAGCTTTGTAAATTCCACTATAATCAACAATTAACGCATTAGTGATAATCAAATCCACACACTCATAATCACTCCCGCTTTGCGCCATACCATCTCTTATATTTTTTCCACCACCAAATTTGAGTTCTTCGCCATAAATGCCCAAATCTTTTTCCACTCTTAAAAAAAGTTCTGTATCGCCTAAACGCACCTTATCGCCAGTGGTTGGCCCATACATATTAACATAGTCTTTTTTAGAAATTTTCATAAAAATCCTTTATTTTTGGCATTTTGCAAAGCTTTAGTTTTATTTTCGTCACTTGCAAAATCATTGCATAAATCATTAAAACCCAAGATTTTTTTCTTTCCGCCAAACTCTATAAGTTCTACGCTTTTGCTTTCGCCACTTTCAAATCTTATGCTTGTTCCAGAAGCTATATTTAAACGCTTTGCATAACTTTTTTCTCTATCAAATTTTAAATATTTATTGACTTCAAAAAAATGAAAATGCGATCCAACTTGTATAGGACGATCACCAGTATTTTGCACTTCTAGGCAAATGATTTCTTTGTTTTGATTTAGCTCTATAAAATCGCCACAAACAATGATTTCTCCAGCAATTTTTTCATCATCATTGACTATAGGCTCATGGATGGTTACGAGTTTGGTGCCATCTTCAAAAGGGAGTTCGATTTGAATTTCATCTAGCATACTTGCTACACCTGATTGTACATCATCAATGCTAAGTAATGTTTTGCCTTTTTGCATTAATTCACTTACACTTAAATTTTTTCTTGCAAGCTCCATAAGTTCATGGCAAATATAAGCTAGTGCTTCATTGTAGCCTAATTTAATCTTTTGATTTTTTCTTTCTTTGGCGATAAATCCTGCATAATGCAAAAATAATCTTTGCATTTCCCTTTGGCTTAGATGCATTTTTTTCCTTATTTAAATATAAAATTTTTTCGTAATAATAAAACTTAAAGGCTTAATAAAGCTTGAAAAAATATACCTATTAATTCAAAAATTAAATTTACAATATTTTAAGTTTTAATTTATAAAATATTAATAAAATTTAAATTATTAATATATAAGGAAAGGTGGCATAGATGAGTAAAAATAAAATTCCTATGTTAATGTTTTGCATTCTTGTTGCTGTAGTTTTTTGGATTATACCCACACCTTTGGGTTTAGAGGATAATTCTTGGCATTTTCTTGGGCTTTTTATCGCTGTGATTATGGCGGTTATTTTTCAAGTTATGCCTTTGGGTGCTGTTTGTATGATAGCCATAGCAGTAGTGGCTTTAAGTGGAATTACTACGCCCCAAAGTTCTGTGCGTGCTGTGCATATAAAAACACTTCAAACCATAGCCTTGCAAGATAATTCTAATATTTATAAAGTCGCTATGGATGAAGCCTTAGAAGCTGCGGTTTTAGAAAGTCTTATTAGGGCAAATTTAGCAAAAAATTTAAAATCTAAAGTAGATGAAATATTGAAATTAAATCCAGATGTGCCTTATCAAATAGAAAATTTAAGCAAACTTTACACAAAAGTCACTTCTAAAATTTCTATGCAAAAACTTGTTGATGAAGCTAAAATTTCAGCCTTAAATTCTTTGGCACTTGAGTTTATGTCTCAAAAAAATATTGATGAAAAGGTTAATTCTGCGATTTCAAAATTGAAATCAAAAACCGGGATTAAAGATGCTTTAAGTGGATTTTCAAATTCTTTAATTTGGCTAATAGTCATCTCTATCATAGTGGCACGCGGTGTGATTAAAACAGGACTTGGAGAGAGACTTGCTTATCATTTTATCAGTGTTTTTGGTAAAAAAACTTTAGGTATTGCTTATTCTATTGCATTTTGCGAAACAATTTTGGCTCCAGTCACTCCTTCAAATACCGCAAGAGCAGGAGCCATTATCAATCCTATCGTTCAAGCAATAGCAAGGAGTTTTAAATCCACTCCAGAAGAAGGAACCCAAAACAAGATAGGCACTTATCTTTCTTTGGTTAATTATCAAGCAAACCCTATTTCTTCGGCGATGTTTATTACAGCTACCGCACCTAATCCTTTGGTGGTTGATTTGATCGCACAAGCTACAAATTTAGAAGTGCATTTAACTTGGGGGCAATGGGCTTTGGGTATGTTTTTACCAGGTATTGCTGCTATGCTTTTAATGCCTTTGGTGATTTATTTTCTTTCTCCACCAGAAATTAAACAAACCCCTAATGCTTCGGTTTTTGCCAAAGATAAATTAAAAGAGCTTGGCAAGATGAAAAATAGTGAAAAAATAATGCTTGGTGTTTTTATATTGCTTTTGCTTTTATGGGCGGGAGCTTTGGGCTTGCTTTTTGGAATTTCACTTGATGCTACAAGTGTCGCACTTTTAGGACTTTCTTTGGTTTTATTAAGTGGGGTTTTAACTTTTGGAGAGGTTTTAGCAGAAAAAGCCGCTTGGAATACTTTGGTATGGTTTTCGGCACTTGTTATGATGGCAACCTTACTTGGAAAACTCGGTGTAACGCAATTTTTAGCTGAAGCTTTGGGTGAATTTGCTTCCGTTATGGGGCTTGGTGAAATTTCTATTATGATTTTTTTAAGCCTTGCATTTTTATATACACATTATTTCTTTGCTTCGACTACAGCTCATATTTCGGCTATGTTTTTTGTATTTTATAGCGCAGGACTTGCTTTAGGTGCACCACCACTTCTTTATGCTTTCATTATGATAGCTTCAGGTAATGTGATGATGGCTTTGACGCATTATGCTACAGGAACGGCTCCGGTTGTTTTTGGAACAGGTTATGTCAGTCTTAAAAAATGGTGGAGTGTAGGATTTATAGTCTCTGTTGTGGATATAGTTATAATGATACTTGTTGGGCTTGTGTGGTGGAAAATTTTAGGATTTTATTAAAACTTTATCAAAGCCTATAAAGGCTTTGATACGATTAATTGCTAGTATTATTGTCTTCACTTGCAGAATTACTAACAGCAAGTCTTGCATTAGAGCATTCTACAAATTCGACACTAGGAGTTTTTCCTGTGCTTAGCTCTTGTGCTTCTTTTGCTAAAGATTCTTGTTTTGCTTCGCATTCTTTAGCTTTAGTTTTAGCTTCTTCTAAATTTTGAGTGTAATACTCAACGCTTTTTGCACTATTTACTGCATCTTGAGCGTTATTGCCGCAGCCTATAAGAAAAGCTAAAGTAGCTATGCTTAAAATTGTTTTTTTCATTTTTATCCTTTAATAAAATTTAAAACGGATAATTTTAGCATAATTTTTTTATTATAAATTTAATAAAACTATATTACTCTATAAATCCACTTGCTATGACTTTATCACCATCATAAAATACCGCCATTTGTCCGCTTGCTAAGCCATAAACACTCTCTTTTAAAGAAATTTTTGCACTTTTATCCTCGTTTATTATGACTTTACAAGGCGTAGATTTTGAGCGATAACGGATTTTTACTTCACATTCAAGCTCTTTTGCGTCGATGAAAAGATTGATATTTTTTAGGCCAAATTCGTTGATTTTTAATTCTTCTTTGGTGCCAACGATGATTTGATTTTCCTTAGGGTTAATCTTTAAAACAAAATGCGGTTCATGTGCCCCACGCACTTCAAATCCACGCCTTTTGCCTATGGTGTAATGCATATAACCTTCGTGTTTTCCTACAACCTTACCGCTACTATCTAGCACATCGCCTTTGATTTTTGTATCCATAAACTGATCTAAAACTTGCACATAAGTATCTTCAACAAAGCAAATTTCAGAACTTTCCTTTTGGGTTGCAAAAGATTTTAAAACTTCTATAGTAGAAGCAAATTTTTTTACATCTTCTTTTTTCATCTCACCAAGCGGAAAAATAAGGTGTTTTAAAGCTTCTTTGTCCGCACTAGCTAAAAAATAGCTTTGATCTTTGCTTTCATCTAGTGCGGTTTTTATTAAATTATTTTCAAGTCTTGCATAATGTCCTGTAGCAAGTTTTTCACAGCCAAGACTTTTGGCAAATTCTAAAAGTTTTCCAAGTTTGATAAAGCGATTGCATAAAGCACAAGGATTTGGCGTTTTTCCTTCTTTATAGGTATCCACGAAAGGCATATAAACTTTATTTTTAAATTCTTCTTGCAAATCTAAAATATGATAAGGAATTTGTAAAAAATTTGCGACTTTTTCTACTTTTTTGATATTTTCTTCGTGGTAGTTTGGTTTGCCATGAAGTTTCATATAACACCCTATGACTTCATGTCCTGCGTTTTTAAGTTTATAGGCAGTAACTGTGCTATCAACCCCACCACTCATTGCGACTAGAATTTTCATTAAAGTTCCTTTAAAGTATTAATTACAAAATCAATATCGTCAGTAATTTCATACTTTAACTCATCTCCTTTAGAAATGACTTCGAGTTTTAGCAAAGAATTTCTGACGAACTCATCAAAGCCTTGCCAAAATTCACTCCCAAACAAGATAATAGGAACATTTTTTTTAAATTCAAGTTGTTTCAGTGTGAGAATTTCACACAATTCATCAAGTGTTCCAAAGCCGCCTGGGAAAATCACAAAAGCTAGACTCTTTTCAATAAGAGCCATTTTGCGTATGGCTAAGCTCTCAAAGGTTATATTGTATTCTATAAAATCATTTAATTTTTGCTCAAAAGGCAAAAGTATATTAAAACCTACAGATTTTATAGAATTTGCATCGTTTTGGCATAAAAATGCACCCGCATTAGCTGCACGCATAATACCGCCGCCTCCACCGCTAACGACACAAAAGCCATTTTTTACACATAAATTAGCTAACTTCTTAGCCTCTTTATAATAAAAACTATCTTCTTTTAATCTTGCAGAACCAAAAAAAGTTACAGCATTTTTTAAGTTTGGTATATTAGCAAATTTTTCTAAATCTTGGCTTATTTTTTCATTCATTTTGCAACCTTTAGTTAAAATAAATTCCATTCTAGCTAAAAATTTATAATGAGTTCTTTTATTGATGTGTGCTAAATAAAAAATCGCGATTATTTTTACAATATTTAAATATTTTCTGGTTAAAATTAGAGCAAAATTTAAATAGGAACTAAAATGAAAATTTTGTTTAATGCTATTTTCACATTATTTATTTTAATTTTTATAAATGCTTGTGCGGTTATTCCTAGGATAAATTGGGAAGATTGGGGTAGTAGTGAAATTTCTAAACTTGGCGAAAAATATCATGGTATTTATGTTTTAGATAAACAGCTTAGAGAAGAAATGATAAAAAGAGAAAAAGAAAGAGAAGAATATCACGAAAATTACTATAAAAAAGCAAATGAAGAAAAGGAGAAATTTTTACAAGCAACTTTTGGCAAAAAAAGATATTCTTTTGTGACAAGGGAAGAGGAGGGATTTTGGAAGGAATTTAGTAAAAAAATCCATATTTAATCGATGAAAAATTTCCACAAATTCTTTCTAATGGTTGTAAATATTCTAATAAAATAATACATCCATTTAAAGATAAGGAAGTGCATTTTGAAAAAATAATAAATTATGTGGGTGAAGAAAATTTTGAAATTATAAGATCTCTTGTAGATTTAACAAGTTATTATCAATGTGAAGACGAAATAACTCCATTAACTTTTGATATCACTGCAAATTCAAAAACATATATTTATTTAGATGTATATGACCTAGGTGGTGATGAAGGGGCCGGATTTAGAATCGACAAAGAAGAATGGCCTATTGTTCATAAAAGCTCAAAAAGTGAAAAATATCTTTATTATTTTATTGATAATACTTTTGTAAAAAGCAATGAAAAGACAAAGGATATACGATGAGTTGCAAGAAGTCGATAAATATAATTTATAAGTATTTTAATTTGTATTAAAATTTTTAAAGGTCAAAAATTAACAAAATTCCACCCAAAGGATGGAAATTTATCTTAATTGCTCTAATCTTTCTTTTTTAGAGCCAATTTCTGTGATTTGGACGCCGAAATTTCCATCGACAATCACCACTTCACCATAGGCGATTCTTTTATCTCCAATGAGTACTTCAAGCGGATCATTTGCAAGCTGATTAAGCTCCACGACCGAACCTATATCCATAGTTAAAACATCTTTTAAAAGCATTTTTTTATTGCCAATTCTCACGCGCACAGGCAAACGCACATCCATAATGAGATTGATATTTTTAAGCTCTTCACTTATTGCAAAACCTTTGTTTTCAGCATTTGCACCAGAGACCGCACCAGCTTCACCAGCTTCATTAGCTTTTCCGCTTAAAACATTATGAAGAGTTTGATCCATAACTAAAGAAATTTGCTCTTTTAAACTTTCTATTTTAACATCAAAAAAATAAAGTTTTGTAAAATTTTTAAAATCAACATTTTCTGCTACAAATTCACAAGAACTGATTTCAAAATCCATTTTTGGTATATCTTTTTGTGCACCCAAAGTAGTAGAAAAAGCTGAAATAATATTTTGGATTGCTTCTTTAGCAGCATCCATTTCATCAGGACCTAGTTGATCATTTTTAGAAATTTCTTCCTCACCCATCATCCATTCGCCAATAGCACTCATAAGTACTGCACCAGCTAATATACCGATCTTACCGCCTTCTTTTATATTAAAAACCGCATAAACCAAAGGAGTTTTAAGCGTATCTTGAGATGAAACATCAAATTCTTTATATTCGCTAAATTCTGCACTTTTTCCCGTAAGTCCTTCTATGGTGCTTGTGCATTCATTTGTAAATAATTTCAAAAAATCGTTAATCATATTTCTTCTTCCTCCTCTTCAGGTTCATCATCATAAACGCTTGCTTTTGCTTTACGCTCTTCTTCATATTTTTCTAAAATCTCTTTGATTTCATCTTTATCAGTGCGTATAAGTTCAATAATTTTAATGGATTTTCTAAAGCGATGCAAACCAATTTGTGCTAAAAATACATCTTTTTTATCAATGCTTACAATAGCTTTATCATCAGCTTCTCTGTCAAGGCGTAAAATATCTCCTTGCTTGAGTTCTAAAAATTCATTAACATTAATGAGTGTTTTGCCTAAAATCGCTTCATAAACTACTTCAGCACGACCGATAAGAGTTTTAAGCTCTTTATTACGTGATTTTTTAGCTGAAGTTTCACCCATCATAATATCACGATTTGCTAAACGGCTTAATATACTTTCTAAATGCACAACAGGGTAGCAAATATTTACCATACCGCTTGAATTTCCAATGATAATCTCCATTACCACCATAATAACAATTTCATTTTGCGATACAATTTGCACAACATTTGGACTGGATTCTTTGGCTTCAATACTAGGATAAATTTCAGTCACACTTGCCCAGCTCTCTTTAAGTCTTTGCATAATAATACGCAAAATAGAATCGAGCAAATTAAGCTCAATATCTGTAAGCTCACGCGAAGCTTCATAACTATCGCCTTGTCCGCCCAAAAGTCTATCTATCATAGGAAAAGCAATACTTGGATTGATTTCTAAAACGCAGTTTCCATCTAGTGGTTTAATAGAAAATACGTTAAAGCTTGTAGGACTTGGTAAAGACATTAAAAACTCGCCATAAGTCATTTGATCGACTGAATGAAGTTTTGTCTCAACAATACTTCTCATCATAGATGAAATTTGCGATGCTAAATTTCTTGCCAATTTATCATGTATACCTTTAATCGTCCTAAGTTGCTCTTTTGAAACCCTATTTGGACGTTTAAAATCATATACAACTATATTTCTTTCATCTTTTTCTTCTTTAGAATTTGAAGCCGCTGGAGTGTCGGTATTGTCATCAACAACTTCAAGCAGAGCATCTATTTCTTCTTGAGAGAGTATCTCTGCCATTACACTAACCTTTCTCTAAGTTTTTTCAAAAGCTTTTTATGAATTTGAGAAATTCTACTTTCACTAATTTCTAAAATTTCACTAATTTCTTTTAAATTTAATTCTTCATAATAATAAAGTTGAATGATAAGTTGATCGCGTTCTTTTAAGCTTTCTAAAACTTCTTGAATTTTTTCTAAAAATTGTTCTTTTTCTAATTTTTCTAAAGTATCATCTTCATTATAAAGCTCTAATTGTTCATCAATAGGCAAAGTATAACTGATGGCATGTGCAGTTCTTACTTCTTTTACCTTTTCTAGATCTAAATTTAATTGTTGTGCTAAGTATTCATCACTAGGCTCTTCTTCATGTTCCCTAAAATACTCATCAATCACACTATCAATATCTTTGATGATTTTACGATTTTTGCGACTCATTACATCCAAAGATCTTAAAAAATCAAGCATAGCTCCATTAACGCGTTTTCTTGCAAAACCCCAAAAACTATCATTTTGTTCTTTATCATAGCGGCGTGATAACTTGATCATTTCTTCAACACCAACACTAATAAGATCATTAACATCCACGCTTGAAGGCAAACGCTCTTTTAAGCGAAAAGCCATAGCACGAAGTGCAGGCATATATGAAAGAACAAGTTGATCTTGTTCGTTTTTTATCATTTGAGCATAAGCTTTAGGCGGCTCTTTTTGCATTTTTGCGTCTCTCTTTGGATTCGTTTTTCTTAAGTTCTTCTCTTTCTTCATTAAGCTTTTCTAAGATTATATCCATTTTCTTTTCACGGATAACCAAATCATTGATAATATTATTGCTCGCCTTTTCATAATCATGTTTGTTAAAAATTCTTCCACTTATTTTCTTTACATCAATAAAATTCATAATTGCAATATGTATGCATACATAAAACATAAAAGTGATAAAACAAGTAAACATTACAATATCAAAAGCCTCATCTATGCTAATGATACTAAAAGCAAGTCCTATAAAAAATCCACAAACGGTAAAAAACGCTACATAATTTTCCGGTCTCATAATCTCTTCTCTTTATTGCTTAAAATCGCTCGATAATTTTCCTAAAAAAATTTGAAAAACTTCGACTTGTTATATTATCAAGCATTTTGTGTTCCAACCTATACAAAAGCTTTGAAGCTAGGGCTTTTAACTCATCACTTGAAGCTGTATTTTCATCAGTAAATAAAGTGCGTTTTTTAATGCTTGCACTCACATCTTTTGAAGCACTTAAGTGTCCTAAAAATTCTAAATTTAATGGATTTTTAATATTAGCATCTGCAACTTTTTTAATATTTTCAAAAACTTTCAAAGCTTCATTTTCGTTTTTGACTACATTAAAGAGCATTAATAAATTTTCTTTTGTTTTTGAAGTGGTTTTTATGGTTGCATAAGCATCAGTAATTGCTGCAGGATCAGGAACTGTTACCACTACAACCTCGTCTGCCATTTCTAAGAAATTTAAGATATTGCCTCCAATTCCTGCACCTGTATCAATAATAAGAAAATCAAGCTCATCTAAAATACTTGCTTGGTTTAAAAATCTTTCATAAATATTTTTATCATTATATTTTAAAATTTCATCTCCACTTTCGCCAGGAATAAGCCATAAATTTGGTTTTACTTCGATTAATATATCTTCTAAAGAGCATTCTCCCCGTAAAACGTGCAAAAGATTTTTTTGAATACGAACATTTAAAATTACATCTAAATTTGCCAAGCCAATATCTGCATCAAAAAGCCCCACTTTGTATCCATTGTTAGCCAATACATTAGCTAAATTTGCACTGATGGTGCTTTTTCCCACACCACCCTTGCCACTAGTTACAGCGATAAAATGGGTATTTTGGGATTTTTTTGTTCCATTTTGACTCATAAGACTGCGAAGTTTGTTGGCTTGATTATTCATTATTTTTTCCTTTATTAAAACCTTCTAGGATACAACGGACTAAAAAATCACTATTTGCAACTTCTATATCATCAGGAACTTCTTGTCCTATTGAAAAAAAGCTAAGAGGAATATTTGTTTCATAAATTAAAGAAAAAATATTTCCAAAGACTTTAGTTTCATCAAATTTTGTGATAATCAGCGTATCAATATTTAAAAATGAAAAATTTTTATAAATTTCCATCAAGTCTTCATGTTTTGTATTAGCAGAAATGACTAAATTTACATCAATTTCTGCATTAGAATGCATTAAGAATTCTTTCGTTTTGGCTAGCTTAGTCTGATCATATTGCGAATTTCCTATGGTATCTACCAAAATCACTTCACAATTATTAAGACTTTTGATAGCCTCATCTAAGTCTTTTGGCTCTATGCTATCAATAATTGGAAGTTTCATCATTTTTGCATACTGAAAAAGCTGTTCTACAGCTCCTATTCTATAGGTATCTAAAGTAATAATACCGGTTTTATAGCGTTTATCTCCGTAAGCATAACGAAAAGCTAATTTTGCTAAAGTGGTTGTTTTTCCAACTCCTGTAGGACCTACAAGCATCATAATTTTTTGCTTCTTAATTTCGCTCTCAACCCTACAAGGCAAAATATTTCGCAAAAGTGAGTAAAAATATCTTTGCACTGCATCTTTGTTTGTCTTCATACTTGCAGGCATATTTTCTATAGTCGCTTTCATGATTGCTTCTAAATGACTTTCAAGCATACCACTTTCTTTGGCTTGTTTATAAATAGTAGCAAATTCGGGTGGAATGATGAGATTGTTCCTTGCTTCTGCTTTTTCATCCCACATCATATCAGCCAAAAGATCAATTTTATCATTGAGTTTATTGATTTGTTTTTCAAAATTTTCAATTTTTTTATTATAATTTGGATTTGGAGCATAGTTTTCTAATGGAGTGTTTGTAACTTTTGAAATTTCATTACTTACCTCACTTAAGCGTTCTTTAAAATCATCAAAACCCATAGCAGAATTAGGATTTATTTTGCTTTGAGGAAAATCTTGGTAGTTTTTCTTGCTATTATCTATTTTAGAAGCACCTAGATTAAGATTTTTTCTTGCATTAGAAAAATCCAAAACCACATCTTCATCTTCTTGTGATACTAAAGGTTTGTTTTTTTCTATATTATCTTGCGTATATGTTGCTTTTTGGGTTTTTTTAGGCGGTAAAGATTTACCCATTTTTCTTAAATGCTCTTCATAATCACTTTCTTCTATAGCAACCATAACCTCATAAAGCGCACTGCGATTAAGTGTTTTTGGGCGAATTTGCTTATTGGTAATAATTAAAGCTTTGTCGCCATAGTCTTCTTTGACTTTAGGGATAATTTGCTCTGTATCTTCAACGGTAAAGGTATGGATAAGTTGTCCCATTTATAATCCTTTTATCAAGCCCAAAGGCAAAATTACACTTATTCTTTCTTTAGCCCCAATGTGAGGCACCTCGCACCAAGAATCGACCTTAACCTTTTGTGAAAAATACAAAAGATCTAAATCAAGGGTTCTGGGAGCGTTTTTAAAAGTTCTTTTTCGTTTAAATTTAAGCTCATAGAAAAGTAAAACTTTCAAAAATGCTCTTGCATGCAAATTTGTCTGTACTAACATAACAGCATTTGTAAAATCTTTTTGTTCTTTAAAGCCAAAAGCCTCATTGATCAAAAAGGGCGATGTGGCTAAAATTTTAAGCCTTTTATCATTCATCATCACGCGAAAAAGAATATCAAATCGCTTTTTTTCAGGCTCTATATTACTTCCTAAACCCACTAAAGCGAAATATTTAAAATTTCTTATATTTTTACTAAAATAAGGAAAAAAACGGCTTTTTTCAAGTCGTTTTGCTCCTTTTATTTTTAGCATTATTCTTTATTTTGTGCCGCAGTTTGCATTTGTTGTGTTTGCATAACGCGTAAATTTTTTACTTGTTCGCAAATTTGAATGACGCCCATTAAAGCCAAATGATAACTAAAAGGCCCAAATCCTACGATAGATCCAGAACATACAGGAGCTATAAGACTTTTTTGACGAAATTCTTCTCTGCGATAAACATTACTAATATGCACTTCAATTGTCGGTAAAGCCACTGCTGCGATTGCATCACGAATTGCAACTGAAGTATGAGTATAACCTGCTGCATTGATGATGATACCATCAGCTGTTCCAAGGCATTCTTGAATTTTATCAACGATTTCACCTTCAAAATTACTTTGGAAAAAATTTAACTCAATATTATTTTGCGAAGCTGCAATTTTCATTTGTTCATGGATATCATCCATTTTCATCGCACCGTAAATTCCCACTTCTCTTACGCCCAACATATTAACATTTGGACCTTGGATGACCATTATTTTCATAATTTCACCTTAAAATTTTAATTTTTAACCTTTTATTATAGCATTTTTAAAATAAATTTTTGCTACAATATGATTTTTATTAAGGAAAATCGTGTTTATAATTACTGCAAAATATATCTTTTTATGTGATGAAAAATTTACTATTTTAGAAAATCAAGCTTTTGTCTTTGAAGATAAAATTTTAGAAGTGGGTGAATTTGAAAATTTAAAGAAAAAATACCCTAAAGCAAAATGGATTAAAACTCCTAAAAATTCCATAATTTTACCTGCTTTTATCAATCCACATACGCATTTAGAATTCAGTGCAAATTCCACAACTTTGCATTTTGGCGAATTTTTACTTTGGCTTAAAAGTGTTATAAAATCGCGTAGTATTTTAAGTGAGCAAGCAAAAGAAGAATTGATGCTTAAAAATATCATTAAAATGCAAAAAAGTGGCATAAGTACAATAGGTGAAATTTCAAGTTTTGGCAATGATTTACAAGCTTGTATAAAAGCGAGTGAAAATAAAATGCGTGTCATATTTTTTAATGAAATTTTAGGCACAAATGAAGCGCAAATTGAAGAAAAAAAAGCAGAATTTAAACAAAGGTTTGAAAATTCTTTAAAATTTAAAAATGAGTTTTTTATCCCCGCAATTTCGGTGCATTCTGCTTATTCTACACATCCAAAACTCGCTACATTTGCACTGAATTTGGCTAAAAAGCATAATTTACTTGTTAGCACACATTTTTTAGAAAGTAAAGCTGAAAATGCTTGGCTTAGAAAGGCAAAAGGCGGTTTTGAAAAATGGCTTAAAAATTTCACGCCAAATCCTAAACCTCTTTACGAAATAAATGAATTTATTAAATTTTTTAAAGGTATCAGAACGCTTTTTACTCATTGTGTGTATTTGAATGAATTTGAATGGTTTGATAAAAATTTACATTCTATCACTCATTGTGCTTTTTCAAATCGCCTTTTAAGTCAAAAAAAATTTGATTTACAAAAAGCTTTAAAAAGCGGTTTAAATATCCATTTGGGTACAGATGGACTTAGCTCAAATATTTCTTTATCAATTTTAGATGAAATGCGTGCAAATTTGCTTGTGCACAAGGATTTTAATTTGCTAAAATTAGCCCCTAAGCTTTTGCAAATGGCGACTCTTTACCCCGCAAAAGCTTTAAATTTAAATTTAGGTGAAATTAAGCAAGGAAAAATTGCTGATTTTAGTGTGTTTAAATTAGGAGAATGTGACAAAAAACAAGCTCCTTTGCAGTTTATTTTAAATGCCAAGGAAGTTGATAAATTATTTATAAAAGGAAAAGAATGCAAATTTTAAAATCATTTTTTAAAGGTTTAGGAGTCGGAATAAAATTTATTAATACCTATTTTAAGACTTTTATTCTGCTTTTGGTTGTGCTTTGGTTTTTAATACCAAATGGAAATTCAAGTTCAAGTTTTGCAAATTTAGAACGCATTGATTTAAAGGGTGAAATTTTTGATAGCTCTGCAGTGCTTGAAAAAATAATAAGCGCCAAAAATAATGATAATATTAAAGGGGTGCTTTTTGTGATTGATTCTCCTGGCGGAGCTTTTGCACCAAGTATGGAATTAGCTTTAGCTATTAAAGATTTAAAAGCTAAAAAGCCTGTGGTGGTTTATGCAAGTGGAACAATGGCAAGTGGAAGTTATTTAGCCGGTGTGGCAGCAAATAAAATTTTGGCAAATCCTGCAAGTTTTATAGGATCAATTGGTGTGATTATGCAAGGGGCTGATATTAGCGAGTTGGCACATAAACTTGGTATTAAAGAACAAAGTTTACAAGCAGGCGAATATAAAAGTGCAGGAACTTTTACAAGAACATGGAGCGAAAAAGAAAGAGCTTATTTGCAAAATTTAATCAATCAAAGCTATAATCTTTTTACAAACTTTGTGGCTAAGGAACGCGGATTAAAATTAGACAAAAAAAATACTTGGGCAAATGCAAGAGTATTTTTAGCAGGGCAAGCTAAAGGCTTAGGGCTTATTGATGAAGTTAGCAATTACGAAAATGCTAAAAAAGAGCTTGAAAAAATCTCAAAAGTAGCAAATCCTATTTGGAAAGAAGAAGACAAAATCGATAAATTTTTAAATCGTTTAGAAAATCAAACTTCAACTTTTTTAGGGAAAACTCTAAGTAATATTTTTTTACAACCCAGTTTAGGTTTTTTAACAAGTAAATAATTTAAAGCCTATTTTAGGCTTTAAAATTTTATATTTTATAAGTAAATATCTACACTAATAAGATAAATAATCTCTTTTTCGTTTAATTTTTATAATATTTTTATGCAATAATTATTTATATTTTTTAAAATTATTTAGGAGTAAAATGATGAAAAAAAGTATTGTTTTTTTTGAAGTTAGAGGCGGAAGCGATAAAGGCGAAGATGGGTATAGAAAAGATACTATACCTATGGTAAATGCCTTAAAAGCAAAAGGTTGGAATGCTGAAGTGATATTTTTTGAAGTAGGCAAAAAAGATGAAATTTACCGCTATGTGAAAGAAAATTTTGATGGTTATGTTTCACGCATTAATCCTGGTAATCTTAAAGAAGAAAATGAGTATTTTGATATGTTAAGAAAACTCTGCAATGATGGGCTTGTTGGTATGCCTCACCCTGATGCGATGATAGGCTATGGAGCAAAAGATGCTTTAACAAAACTTGCAGACACCGATCTTGTACCAAGTGATACTTATGCTTATTACGATATTAAAACTTTTAAAGAAAATTTTGTTAAAAACCTAGCCAAAGGCGAAAGGGTTTTAAAGCAAAATCGTGGTTCTACGGGCGAGGGAATTTGGCGTGTGAGTGTTGAGAGTGAATTTAGTGGCGATAGTGTACCTTTAAATGCAAAAATCAAATGCACTGAAGCAAAAGACAATCATGTCGAGCATAGAGAACTTGGCGAATTTATGGATTTTTGTGAGCAATATATCATAGGTGATAATGGTATGCTTGTAGATATGAGATTTTTACCACGCATTAAAGAAGGAGAAATCAGACTTTTAATGCTTTATAACACTCCTGTAAATGTCGTGCATAAAAAACCTTCTGAAGATGCAGATGCATTTTCTGCCACTCTTTTTAGCGGAGCAAAATACCGCTATGATAAGCCTAGTGATTGGAAAAATTTAGTGGATATGTTTTTGGGCGAACTTCCTAAAGTAAGAGCTAAGCTTGGAAATTATGATTTACCGCTTATTTGGACAGCTGATTTTATTTTAGATACCGATGAAAAAGGAAATGATAAATATGTTTTAGGTGAGATAAATTGTTCTTGTGTAGGCTTTACTTCACATTTAGAATTAGCTCAAGATGTAGCACAAAATATCATAGATATAGTTAGCAAAATTAAAAATTAATTTCAAGCTTAATATCCATTTTTATTTTGTAAAATGGATATTATTCTTCTCTTTTTTTCTAAAAAATATTTTTCCTATGATTATAAATATTTTAAAATCAATCTTTTTAACAAACAATCTATCTTATCTAAAATGGCTATAATATATTATTTTTCATTATTAAAAAGCCTTAAATATTTTTAAAATTGCATAAGAAATTGTATTTTAATCCAAAAATTAGACATTGATAAATCATTGTGATTTTAATATTAAAAGTTTTATCTTTATTAGTATTATTAAAATGATAGAAAAAATCTTAAAGATAAATCTAAGATTATTTAATTCTAGCAAAATGCTAGAATTAAATTTAATAGACAATAATGTGTGCAATTTGAGGCCCATGCACCCCAAAAACCGTAATGAGTTCTATATCAGCTGTTCTTGAAGGACCCGCGATAAATAAAATATTAGTTGGCAAAATTTCATTTTCTTGTTTTACCAAATTTAAAGCTTCGCTAAGACTTTTTACCACATTTTCCTTTTTAAGCAAAACGATACAAAGTTTAGGTGCAAGACTTAGCATTCTAGGTTGTTCTTTACTTGAAGGCACGAGTGCTACACCATGAGAACTTACCCCTGCCCTAGCATGAACCACAGAAAAATCACTATGAAAAACTTCAGATCTTAAATTTTCAATTTCTTTATCAAAGCAAATTTTTTCTTCTGCTTGAATTTTATTTAAATCTAGACCTAAATTTATACCATAAATCATCTTTTTATAGCCATATTTTGCGACAATCTCATTGATTTTTTCTTCTAAGGTTTCTTTGGTGGCATTTTCAACAATGTATTTATTATCACTCATTTTTTGCTTCATCTCAGCTAAATCATCATTACTAGTTTGGATATGCTCTATAGGATCTATACTTTCAAAACGAGTAAATTCTTTTTCTTCGTAAGCATTATTAAGTGCTGATAAAATATTTTCTTTACTTTTATTTGAAATTTCATCAATTTTACTCATAAATGACTCCTTCCATAGCTTGAATTTCTTTATATAAGTCAAATTTGATTTGTGGTAATTCTTTGAAAGCATACCATTTTTTAATTACCGGTAAAGTTCCTGCAAAATTTTGAACAAACCAATTAAAACAATGTGCTTTTGATAGCAAAAAACGCCATTTATTACCATTTGTGGCAGCATTTTTAAATTGTTTAAAAGCAAAGGCTTCTAAGGCGTTATGATGAATATTTGTTGCTCCCATAGGTGGATTTTCGCCTTGTCCTATTTTATCGCATCTTAATTTTCTAATCAATTCGGCAAGTGGAATTTTAACAGGACAAACTTCAGAACAACGCCCACAAAGTGAACAAAAATTTAAAATATCTCCTGTATGATCGATACCAAAAAGGTTTGGACTAATCACTTCGCCAATTGGCCCTGGATAAGTGGTTTGATATGCATGACCGCCGATTTGATCATAAACAGGACAAAAATTCATACAAGCCCCGCATCTGATACAACGCAAAGCTTCGTAATAATCTTTATGTGCTAGCATTTTAGAGCGATTATGATCAAATAAAATCACATGCACTTCTTTTGGTCCATCTAAATCCCCATTTTTTCGTGGGCCTGTGATGATATTATTATATGTTGGTATAAATTGCCCCGTGGCTGAAGGTGTTAATAAAGAAACCATAGTTGCTGCGTCTTCGAAACTTTCCATCACTTTTTCAATACCGCAAAGTGCGATATGAATATCAGGTGCGGTGGTGCACATTCTGCCATTACCTTCATTTTCTATAAGCCAAAAAGCCCCTTCTCTTGACATAGCGAAATTTACACCACTAAGTCCTAGTTTTAAGCCTTCAAAATCTTTTCTTAAATGATCTCTTGCAACAGCATTTAAACTTTCAGGTTCATCATTTTCCAAATTCGCACCAAGTTTATCTTTAAAAATTTGACCTATTTCGTGGCGGTTTCTGTGTATTGCAGGAACAACTATATGCAAAGGTGGCTCTTCATTAAGCTGTAAAATAAGCTCCCCAAGATCAGTTTCAATGGCCCTTAAGCCTTTATTTTCTAAATAATGATTCAAGCCTATTTCCTCACTGGCCATAGATTTGCCTTTTAAAAGCTTAGTGATATTTTTTTCACGCATAATTTCATAAACAATTTCACAAGCATCTTCATCGCTACTTGCCCAATGCACTTGTATGCCATTTTTTGTGGCATTTTTTTCAAATTCCAAAAGTCTTTCTTTCAAGCTCATTAAAGCATTGTTCTTAGCTTGTTTCGCTTTAGCTCTTAAGCCTTGCCAATCCCTAAATCTAGCATCAATAACACCTAATCTATTTTTTTGTAAAGTATGCATAGCTGTCATTAAATTTTCTTGCATTTGTTTATCATTTAGCTTAATTTTAACGATTTGCTCGTGTGGAATTTTTTGACTCATAGTCTTTCTCCTTCTAAGCGTTTAATCAAAAAGTCGTATAAATGCACACCTTTAATATCTACACCCATTCTTTTCATTGTGCCATCTATATTTAAAAGACAGCCACCATCGCCACTGATAAGATATTTTGCTCCGCTATTTTGTATATCTTTGATTTTTGTCCTTACCATAGCATTGGAAATTTCACTTTCTTTTACTGAAAAAGTTCCACCAAAACCACAACATTCTTCTTCATATTGCAAATTTACAAGTTCTACATTTTTGAGTCTTTTAATAAGATTTTTACTTGCTTCTATGCTTTTTTGCACCCTTAAAGCATGACAGTTAGAATGCCAAGTAACTTTTATAGGATCACCTTTGTCTTCGTATTCTACCTTTAAAACCTCGTCTAAGTATTGTGAAAGCTCTATTACGCGAGAACTAAAATCTTTCACTTTGGCAAATTCGGGTCTATTTTTAAAAAGCTCCAAATAATCATGGCTCATCATTCCTGCACAAGATCCACTAGGCACAACAATGGGATAATCTTTATCAAATAAATCCACATTATATAAAGCCACATCGCGACTTTCATTAAAATAACCCGAATTAAAAGAAGGCTGTGCACAACAGGTTTGATTTTTTTTAAAAATCACTTCCACACCTTCGCGGCGTAAAAGTTTAATACCATTAAGAACACTTTGCTGAATAGCTGCAGTTCCTAGGCAAGTGGCGTAAAAATACACCTTTTTCATTTATTCTCCTTAAATCATAGCTGGACTAAAAATAAAAATTATTTTAATCCTATCAAAATAAAATCAAAATTAAACAAGTAAAAAATTATATTTAACAATCTTTTAATATTAAATTTTACTTAAAAATTGCAAGAATTTATCTTGCAATCTATTTTGCTATCACTTCAGGAATAATTCCTTGCATAAAAAAGGCGATAATACAAGTCCAAATTCCTATTAAAATAATAAAACCCACTGAATATTTAAGCGTAAATCTAAACAAATCCGATTCTTTGCCTACAAGTCCAACAGCTGCACAAGCTATAGCTATGCTTTGCGGACTGATCATTTTTCCTACAACCCCACCTACAGAATTGGCTGCTAAAAATAAAGCTTCGCTAATTCCTAACTTTTGAGCACTAACTTGCTGTAAGGTTCCAAAAAGTAAATTTGCACTTGTATCCGATCCAGTTAGAAAAACACCTATCCAGCCTATCATAGGTGAAAAGAAAGCAAAAGCATCGCCAGTATGTGCAAAAGCCAAGCCTAAAGTCGTACTCATACCGCTATTTTTAGAAATAAAGGCAAAAGCTACAACCAAACCTATAGTAAGACAAGGAATAGCCATTTCTTTTAAAGTAGCCCAAAAACATTCTGCAGCATCTTCTGCTTTAATTCTTAAAATCACTATGGTTAAAAAAGCCGCAAGTAAAATAGCTGTCCCTGCTTGAGCTACAGATTTTCCGTTAATCAAATCAATTCCAAGTGCTAAAGAAAGAGGTTTTGCTTCTCCTATACCTGTAATAGAAGGACTTAAAATTCCACTTGTAATATTGCTAAATTGTAAAGTGATACTTGTATAACTTAAAAAACCATCTTTATCAAAAATAGCTTTAAACCAAGGTTGAGTCCAAACAATAATACAAACAATAAGTAAAATAAAAGGAGTCCAAGATTTTAAAATTTGAGAAAATTCTAAACTATTTTCTTGATTAAAATTAATTTCTCCATCAAACCTAAAGATATTTTTTGGCTTCCAAAATTTTAAAAATATAGTCGTAACTGCCAAAGAAACTACAGCTGAAATAATATCAGGAAGTTCTGCTCCTAAATGATTTGAGCTCCAAAATTGCGTTCCTGTAAAGCTTAAAGCTGCGACTAAAATCGCAGGGAAAGTTTCTCTTATACCTTTAAAACCATCCATTAAAAACACTATGAAAAAAGGTATAGTAAGACTAAGTGGAACAAGCATTCTTCCTACCATAGCAGAAACAGAATGTGCTTCAATCCCGACTAAATTTGCCATAGCAATAATAGGAATTCCAACAGCACCAAAAGCAACGGGAGCAGTATTTGCAATAAGACAAAGTCCTGCAGCTTGCAAAGGACGAAGCCCTAAGCCTACAAGCAAAGCCGCTGTAATTGCTACTGGTCCACCAAAACCAATCGCACCTTCTAAAAAAGAACCAAAACAAAAACCGATTAATATCACTTGAATTCTATGATCTGGAGTGATACTCATCACACTTTGTTTGATAACTTCAAAAGAACCTGATTTAATAGAAAGCTTGTAAAGAAAAATTGCTGCAATAATAATCCAAGCAATAGGCCACATACCATTGGTAAAACCCTGTATAAAACTAGCTCCAACTAAATTCCAAGGCATATCATAAACAAATAAAGCAATGATGCTCGCTAAAACCACAGTTAAAAATCCCGCTTGATAGCCTTTTAATTTAAACACTACAAGACAAAGTAAAAAGCATAATATGGGTAAAAAAGCACACAAGGCACTCAGCCAAATATTACCTAGCGGATCATAAATTTGTTGCCACATGATGTATTTTCTCCTTGAAAATTGAAAATTTTCTCATTGTAGCAAATTCTTAAAATTTTGCATAATCAAATTAAAATTACAAATAAAATTATGATGATTTTAGTTATCATTTTGTGCAATTTAGTAACATATATATTTAATTAATAAAATATAAAAATAAAACTATTATGAATATAAAAATTTTTCAGCTATTTTTAATTTTAAG